>CAZWNO010000110.1:12459-13020 GCA_964635845.1 uncultured Chromatiales bacterium | reverse complement strand
CTGTTCGGTTGCGGTGCTGTTCGGTTGCGGTGCTGTTCGGTTGCGGTGCTGTTCGGTTGCGGTGCTGTTCGTTTGCGGTGCTGTTCGGTTGCGGCGCGGCCCTCAGCCTTGCGCCTTCAGCGTGTCGATCAGTTCATGGATTTTTTCTGGTGTCAGGTTATCGTGATACTGCTTGTTGAGCGAGAGCACGGGCGCGGTGCCGCAGGATCCGAGGCACTCGACTTCGTGAACGGAGAACATGCCGTCGGCAGTCATTTCGCCGATCCCGATGCCGATCTTCTCGCGGATCGTCCGCAGCACCATGTCGGAATCGCAGAGCATGCAGGAGACGTTGGTGCAGACCTGGAGCTTGTACTTTCCCGTCGGATGCTGGTGATACATCTCGTAAAACGTCACGACGCCAAAGACAGTCTCTTCCGGCACGTCGAGCAGTTTCGCGACATAGGTGATGCCCTCATCGGGGACATGCCCGTACTTGTCCTGGTACATGTGCAGGACGCCCATCACGGCCGCGAGATTCGTCGGGTAGCGGGACTTGATCTCTTCGACTTTCTTGAGTTC
>CAZWNO010000110.1:0-12449 GCA_964635845.1 uncultured Chromatiales bacterium | reverse complement strand
TTCGGTAAACATCGGTGTGCGTTGACGGTGATTATTTGTCGGCCTCGCCCATCACGGGATCGAGGCTGCCGAGAATGGCGAGTATGTCGGAGAGCAGGTGTCCCTTGAGCAGCATGGGCAGCGCCTGCAGGTTGCAGAATGAAGGGGAGCGGATTTTCAGCCGCCAGGGATTCCCCTCGCCGCGGCTGACGATGTGGAAACCCAACTGTCCCTTCGACGACTCGATGGCCTGATAGATCTCGCCGACGGGGGGATTGACGCCGAAGTTGACGATCATGAAATCGTGGATCAGCTCTTCCATCCGCGTGTAGATGCGTTCCTTGCGCGGGAGCACCTTCTTCGGCTCGTGCGCGTGCACCGGACCCGCGGGCATCTTCTCGATGCACTGCCGGACGATCCTGACGCTCTCCTTCATTTCGCGCAGGCGCACGTAGTAGCGCGCGAGCGAGTCGCCCTCGGGTTCGGTGATCACGTCGAAATCCATCTGATCGTAGACCAGGTAGGGATTGTCGCGGCGCAGATCGAGCGGGACGCCGCAGCCGCGGAGATTCGGACCCGTGAATCCGATGGCCAGCGCCTGCTCCGCCGTGATCACGCCGGTGTTGCGGCAGCGGTCGAAGAAGATGCGGTTGCGATTGAGCAGACGCTCGCCCTCGTCGAGGCGCGCGGGAAACTGTTCGATGAAGGCGCGGACCGCCGCGATCCCCTCGTCGGTGATGTCCTGCGCGACGCCGCCGATGCGCGTGAAACTCGTGGTGAAGCGCGCCCCCACGACGAGGTCGAAGATATCGTGGATCTTCTCGCGCTCGCGGAAGCACCAGAGCAGCAGCGTCATGGCTCCGACGTCCATCGCCATCACACCGAAGCCGACGAGATGCGAGGAGATGCGGGCCAGTTCGGCCAGAAGCGTGCGGAAATACTGCGCGCGCGGGGGCGCCTCGATGCCGAGCAGTTTCTCCACGGCGAGGACGAAACCCACGTTGTTGTGCACCGGCTGCAGGTAGTCGAGCCGGTCGGTATGCGTGATGAACTCGTGATAGGTCTCGTTCTCCGCGATTTTCTCGTACCCGCGGTGCAGGTAGCCCAGTTCGGGCATCGCATTGACGATCGTCTCGCCGTCGAGCCGCAGCAGGATGCGCAGCACCCCGTGCGTGGCGGGATGCGACGGGCCCATATTGAGGATCATGTCATTTTCGAGCGGATCGTCGAACGAGAGATCGGGATCCATGTCGAGCAGCGCCTGCAGGATCTTCGAGCGCTTTTCCTTCTGCGGCAGGGTCGCGGTGAGCACGGGTGTGTCGAAAATATCGTGGGGAATACGCGTATTCTCGCTCATCGATCAGCCTCGCTTCGGCAAAGTCAGCGCGCCGGGAATGCCCATCATCGGATAATCCTTGCGCAGCGGATAGTATTGGAATTCCTCCGGCATGTACATCCGACGCAGGTCGCGGTGCCCGGGAAAGGTGATCCCGTACATGTCGAAGGTCTCGCGCTCGTACCAGCCCGCACCCGGGTACACGCCCGTGATGGACGGAACGGAGGGATCGTTCTCCTCGACGCACACCTTCAGGTGAATGCGCTGCCTGCACTGCAGTGAGAAGAAATGGTAGTTCACCTCGAAGCGCTTTTTCCGCGTCCACTGGTCGATACCGAACACGTCCTCGCAGAGCGGGAAGGGACAGGTCTCGTTGTCGCGCAGCCAGGTTGCGATGTCGACGATCGCCGCGCGGTCGACGACGACGATCACGTCGTCGCGGAATTCGCCCAGATCCTCCACCGCGCTGCCGAAGCGTTCACGGAGGCCGTCGACGAGTTGTTGCAAAACGTTGTTCATGTACTTCGTGCGTCGTTGCGCGCCGCCGTCATGGAGAAACGGAGGCAGCGGTATTATGAAATGAAGATCGGTTCCTTGCGGTCGCGGTAATCGAGCACGCTCGACTCCCCGACCTTGTCCCGCAGGTCGAGCAGCGCATGGAAAAGGTTCTCGGGACGCGGCGGACAGCCGGCGGTGAACACGTCGACGGGCAGGAACTGGTCGATACCCTGCACGACCGAGTAGCTGCGGAACATTCCGCCGGATGAGGCGCAGGCGCCCATGGCGATAACCCAGCGCGGCTCGGCCATCTGGTCGTAGATCTTGCGCACGACACGAGCCATCTTGTACGTCACCGTTCCCGCCACGATCATCACGTCGGACTGCCGGGGTGAAAAGCGCATCACTTCCATGCCGAACCGGGAAATGTCGTGCCGGGGATCTCCGGCGGCCATGAGTTCGATCGCGCAGCAGGAGAGTCCCATCGGCATCGGCCACAGCGAATTTTTCCGCGCCCAGCCGATGAGCGCGTCGAGCTGTGTGGTGAAAAAACCTTCACCGAGCGTGGATTCTAATCCCATTGGAGGGCTCCTTTCTTCAATTCGTAGATGAAACCGACGGCCAGGACGACCACGAATATCATCATAACAAGAAAACCCGTCCACCCGAGTTCCCGGAATCTCACCGCCCAGGGATACATGAACACCACCTCGATGTCGAAGACGATGAAGGAAAGTGCGACCATGTAATATTTGACGGAAAATCGGTAGTGCGCCGTGCTCACGGGTTCGATGCCGCTCTCGTAGGTGGAGTGCTTTTCACGGTAGGGCCGCTGGGGACCGAGCAGCCAGGAGAGGTTGGCGGAAACGACGCCGAAAATGACGGCGATGCCGAGAATCAGGAAAATGGGAATATAGCTTTCGATCATGGTGTGGCGATCGTTGTTAGCGTCAAGTAAAACAATGTAGGGAAAAGTCGGAAGATCACCAACGCCGCCGCGCCGCCTGCGGCGGCGACATTGGCTCCGCGCCGCCTGCGGCGGCGACTTTGGCTCCCCGCCGCCTGCGGCGGCGACATGGGCTTTTGGCTGCTGCCAACTGCCAACAGCCAATAGCCAACAGCCAAAGTAGGGGTACCCTCTACCGTTCAGATTCCGAAGTCGCGGATGGCCTCACGTACGGTACATCGAATCGATCAGGTCGCCGTAGCGCTCCTCGATCGCCTTGCGGCGGAGCTTCATGCTGGGGGTCATCTGGCCGTTCTCGATGGAAAAGGGCTGATCGAGCAGGGTAAATCGGCGTACCTTCTCGTAGTTGGCGAGATCCTTTTGCGCGGCCTGGATTGTCGACTCGATCAGGCCGTTGATCTCCGCGTTGCTGACCAGCTCGGATGTGTCCTTGTAGGGAATCCCGTGCGCGTCGGCGTATTCCTTGAGCGCGTCAAAATCCGGCACGATCAGGGCGGTGAGGAACATGCGCCTGTCGCCGATGAGCACGAACTGGTCGATGTACTCGTTGCCTGCGAAAAGGCTCTCGATAGGCTGCGGCGCGATATTCTTTCCCCCGGAGCTGACAAAGAGATGCTTCTTCCGGTCGGTGATGTAGAGCATCCCCTGCTCGTCCATCGTGCCGATGTCGCCCGTATGCAGCCAGCCCTCGCTGTCGATGGCTTCCTCGGTGGCCTTCCGGTTGTTGTAGTATCCCTTCATGACGTGGGGACCCCGGGTGAGGATTTCACCATCTTCCGCGATCATCACCTCGATCCCGGGCAGCGGGAGACCGACGGAGCCGAAGCGGTGCTTGTCGAGACGGTTGGCGGCGATGACCGGCGAGCTCTCCGTCAGGCCGTATCCTTCGATGATCAGCAATCCCACGGCTTCGAAGAACTCGCCCAGTTCGCGCGGCAGCGCGGCGCCGCCGGAGACGAAGTAGCGGATGCGTCCGCCCGTTCGCGCCTTGAGCTTCGAGAACACCAGCTTGTCCGCCAGGGCGTGCTGCGCCCGCAGGAGCATTCCCGCGCCCCGGTGCTTCCGCGCCAGCATGTGCTTCCGCCCAGTCGCCACAGCGGAGTAAAATATCTTTTTCTTGATGCCGGAATCCTTTTCCACCATGCGCGCGACGCGGTTGTAGATGCGTTCGAACAGCCGGGGCACGGCGATGACGATGGTCGGCCGCACCTCGACCATGTTCTCGGCGACGGTTTCGATGCTTTCCGCGTAGGCCGTCGTGGCGCCGCAGGATGTCGCGGTGTAGTACCCGGCCATGCGCTCGAACACATGGCAGAGCGGGAGGAAGGATAACAGGACATCCTTATCGTCTATTGGAAGAATTTCCGCAGCCCCGCGGACGTTCGAGACGAAATTGTTGTGCGTGAGCATCACGCCTTTCGGATTCCCTGTCGTCCCCGAAGTGTAGATGATCGTGCACAGATCCTCCGGAGCGATCCTGATCGCGGCTTCGCGCAGGGCGTTGGGTTCCGCGGCGTGCTGCGCACGTCCAGATTCCAGCACGTCGCGGAAGCGGTGCACGTCGGCGGGGAGTTCATCCACATCGCTCATCATGATGACATGCCTGAGCGTCTTCACGTCCCGGCGGATTTTCTGCACCTTGGCGAGCTGGAAGCGGTTGGAGACCACCATCACCGACACGCCCGCGTCGTTCATGATGTACTCGAGCTGCGCCGCGGTCTGCGACGGAAAAATCGGCACGTCCATCGCGCCATGGAACAATGTCGCCTGGTCCGTCACCACCCATTCGGGACGGTTTTCCGAAAGGATGCCGATGCGATCGCCCCTGACGACGCCCAGTTTCGCGAGCCCGTGGTAGAAGCACGCGACCTGTTCCCGCACTTCGCCGTAGCGCAGCGGCTTATAGACACCGTCCACTTTTCGAAGGAAAAGCGGACGACTGTCGCGCATGTACTTGTCCGTGAGATTCAGGAACATTTCGGGGATCGTGGCGAAAGTCACTGCGAGACCCATGGCGTGTCCTGCGGTTGGTGGACATAAGAGGAGTGCTCGGGAAGAATTTACGAAGAGGGGGACGAGAAAGGCAATGCGTCTATTTCTTTCCCGAACGACCGGGCTTGCGGATCTCGATACCCTGGCGGCAGAGTTCGCAGTCGTCCAGCTGATATGTGACAACGTCGAGTGTCATCAGCGCACTGGCGGGGATGCCGAAATCGACCTTGCCTCCGCTGCGGTCGACGAGGTAGGCCAGGCCGACGATTTGCGCGCCGGTGGCCTTGACGCATTCGATCACTTCGAAGACGCTGCCGCCCGTGGTGACGACATCCTCGACGAGGAGGACGCGGTCCTCCGGTGTGAGGGTGAAACCGCGGCGGAGCACCATCGCGCCATCGACGCGCTCGGTGAACATCGCGCGCAGGCCGAGCTGCTTCGCGGTCTCATGCGCGAGAATGATGCCTCCCGTCGCAGGACCCAGCACCACGGTCGGCTGATCCTCCCGCCACTCGTCCGCGAACTCGGCGCAGAGCTGGGCGGTCAGCGCCGGATGTTCCAGCACGCGGAATTTCTCCACGTAATGCGGGCTGTGCAATCCCGAAGTCAGGACGAAATGTCCCTCGAGAAACGCGCCGCAGGATTTGAACATGTCGAGGATTTGCTGTTGGGATTTGGGCATGGGGGCTCCGGATGGGAATGACAAGATGGAAAGATGACAAGATGACAAGATGGAAAGATAAAACAGACACGACGATCTTGAAAATCGATCATGATGCCTGTACCGCAATCTTGTCATTTTGTCATCTTGTCATCCTGTCATAAATACGTCGCGTCGATCGCCCGCGCGAGGGCGATGTCCTTCTGCGTGATCCCTCCCTCACTGTGTGTTGAGAGCGCGATGGTGACGGTGTCGTAGCGGATGTCGATGTCGGGATGATGGTCCGCCTTGTCGGCGAGTATTGCGATCTGCACGACAAAGCCGACCGCGCGATGGAAGCTCGAGGCCTTATAGCGACGCGTGATCTGGCCGTGTTCGACGGACCAGCCGGACATCGTGGCCAGTTCTGCGTCAAGCTGTTCGGGTGTGAGCAAGGGCATGTATGTATCTCCGAATTGAAGAGAATGACTCGTCGCTCCACAACACGCACCAGGCCTTCAGAGTTCGATACCGTCCTCGTGCCTGGACGCGACCTCGATTTCACGATCGATCTTGCTCCGCGCTCACGGTGTTCCCAGATGAGAGACCGTTCTCAGTCTCCTACCGTCCGGGCTCTGCAGGACGAGCGTGTATACTCCCGACGGGAGTCCCGACGTGACGGACATCGAGTAGACGTTGGTGCCGGCATCGGCGTGCCCGCTGTGGATTGTGCAGACCTGTCGCCCAAGAACATCGTGAAGTGCAAGTTCGACGGTGGCAGCATTGTCCAGCGTAATTGACACGGTGGAATTCGGTGTGAAAGGATGAGGGACGGGAATATCGATCGTGGGAACCGCAGGATCCGGCGTCAGACTGACAGCTGTAGGGAGACTGGCAGTCGACTTAAGAAGGCGTCCATCGGCCGTGACGGCCCACATCTCATCATAGTAGGATGTGTTGATCAGGAGATCGATTATACGCCGATCCGTCAGGTTGCGACTGTGGTCTCTCCATGTTCGTCCCTGATCAGGCGAATACTCGACGCCCGCGTCGTAGCTGGCAGCACCGATGAAGTTCACGCGGTTCACCACGAGAGATGTGATGTATTTCCCCTGCATGCCCGCACCCACATGCTCCCATACGTCGCCGTGGTTCGACGAACGATACACGCCATCCCCGTAACTGCCGACGTACAGCATACCGTCAGTGGTGGCGATGATGTCGGTGATATTCGGATGAGTGATGCCGTTGTCCAAGCGCAGCCAGGTCAGGCCCGCGTCCTTGCTGCGAAACACCCCCTCCCCGAACGTGACGCAGAACACCAGACTGTCTTTCACCGGAAGTACATCACGGATTGGTATTCCTGCGGACCCGGGTTGCGACTGTGTCCATGTTACACCCCAGTCCGTGCTTTTGCAGACGGTCCCCTCCGTGGATCCAGCCCAGAGTACACCATCCGGCAGACCGACGGCGCATTCGATGTGAAAGCCGGCGAGTTGCGTGCTGACAATCTGCCACTGATTCAGAATAGGTGAGCGCGCGCAGACGAACCCATCCCGGTCAAAGGCAAAGAGCATGGAATCGCCACATTGGACGAGTTCGACGACTTCCCTGTTCGGGAGACCATACGTGGGTTGATACCAGGCTTCGGACGAATGCCCGCTGTCCAGATACAGGCAATCCTCTCCCAGAGCGAAAATCTTACCTCCAGCCAGACGCACGCCAAATAGACGAGCGAGCCGCATCCCGGAATTGCGCAGCATCCAAGTCGCCCCATCATCATCCGAGACGAGGACGCTATCCCCTTCGCAAAGCAGGTAGTAGCGTCCGAGCGAATCCACAGCGATGGCTTTATCGTACCGCCCCTGCGAGGTTTGATCGGAGCCCCACCGCCAAAACGTTCCGCCATCGTCCGATACAAACACCCCACCTCTCGTCTGTGCTACAAGCGGTCCGCGCGGATCGTGGGTGATGCGAAGAATCGACATGGAAGGAACGCCTTCGTCTCCCAGCCCTCCAGAGGCCGCTTCCCAGGATTGTCCGAGGTCGGTCGACCGGAAGATTCCATATCGGTCTGTTCCCACCCAGGCTGTATCTCCCGGCATGTATAGGTAGTTGACCGGTTTGTCCTCTATCCCGGCGTTGGCGGGGAGCCACTGCTGTCCATTGTTCGTGGTGGAAAGCACGGAGGCCGACAGGGCGTACAGGAGGGCCGAACCATCCTTGCGTGAACAGATTTCCCGGAGGTTCCCGAAATATCCCGAAGGAATACCTTTGTTGACCGGATGCCAGCTGTCTGTGCATCCGAAGTCAATGCTTGCGCGACCGCAGTTGATGTAATAGCATCCGGGTGTGGAAGGACAGACATCGGCGGCATTGCATCCCGCCACTTCACCCCAGACCACCCAATGATCGCCGCCGTCGGAAGACAGAAGCACCATTCCTGTCGCCGCGCCGACGAGAATGGAAGGATCATGCGGATGCTGCCTGATCACCCAGTAGAGCGAACCTGCCGGGAAACCTTCCATCAACGCCTGCTGCCAGAATGCCCCTCCATCCGTGCTCCTGTACACCCGGGAACTCGATGCCGCGTAGACCGTACCGTCTGCGCTTGTAAACAGCGTCCTCAATCCGTACCGTGCAATCCCGGTCACCTCGTGCCACTGTGCACACGCACACACCGTCGTCAATGAGAGCAGCACGACGATTACACATCCGTAACATACTGGGCGCATGGGTCCTCCATTGGTAACCTCACATGCAACATTGACACTGTAGTCCGTCGATCATTCCCATTCGCCACCATCTTTTACACAAACATTCTTGATCGATCCAGTACTCTACGATTACTCCTCAACCTCGGGAAGATCAGCGAATGAAGTACTGTTCTTTAGGCGATCTTCGAGGCGCTCCAATTCCTGTTCCAGACTTGTCAACATGAATTGCCGATCGACATCAGTCTCTCTCTTAAGCGACTCCTTAACCCGATCTCTCCTGAAACGCAAGTGTCTACGCAGAAGCTTTTTATACGCATCGAGGAGCACTCTTCGTTCATCAACAGGCCGCACGACCTGCTCCTCGGCCCAGCGGGCGCTGATCGGCGCGCGCTCGATGAGCAGGTCGGCGAGCAGGCCGTGCATGTCCACGTCGTCCGCAACATAGGACCACAGCGCGTCGGTGCTGAGGCGTCCCTCGTGTTCTTCCTGCTCGCAGAGCACGGCCAGCAGTTTTTGCATGCGCGGATCGCGGAAATGGCTGAGGCGGACACCGTGCAGCACTTCGCCCTGGAGTTCCGGCGGTGCCTGCAATAAAAGGGTGCAGAAATCCTTTTCTTCCTTCGGAACCTCACCGACGGTGTGGACTTCCACCTCCGGCTGGAGGATCAGTTCGGCAGGACGCGCGGCGGGACGCTCCCGTTTTCTGCCACGCAGCTCCTTCTCCAGTTCCTGGTAGAGCAGGTTTTCGTAGATGCCGTATTTCTGCGCGATATCATGGATGTAGAATTCCCGGCGGATGGGGTCGTCCATTTTCGCCACGAGTTCGACAACGCGATGCACGACCTGCGCCTTGCCCTCGGGCGAGTCGAGCCCGCCCTCGGCCTGGAAACGCGCGGTGACGAAATCGACGAACGACACAGCCTCACCCATGCGCGCGCGCACCCTGTCGGCGCCGTATTTGCGGACATAGGAGTCCGGATCTTCTCCCGCCGACAGCTGCACGATGCGCGCGTCGCAGTCGGATTCGAGGATGATGTCGATGCCGCGCAGCATGGCGTTCATGCCGGCGGAGTCCGCGTCGTAGAGGAAGAAAAAATTGCGCGTGTAGCGCGAGAGCAGGTACACCTGCTCGGGAGTGAGCGCTGTGCCGCTGGTGGCGACGACGTTCAGGATGCCTTCCTGGTACAGCGAGATCAGATCGGCATAGCCTTCGACGAGGATGACCGCGTCGGCATCGCGGATCGCGCGATGCGACTGCGCGAGTCCGTACAGCACCTTGCTCTTGACATAAATCGGCGTCTCGGGCGAGTTGAGATACTTCGGCTGCTCATCCCCTTTCAATGTGCGCGCGCCGAAACCCAGCACTTTCTTCGATACGCTGAAAATCGGGAAGACCACTCGCCCGCGGAAGCGGTCGTAAGTGCTGCCGCCCTCCTTGCGCACGATCAGTCCCGTGCGTTCGAGCATGTCGTCGCTGATGCCCTGTGCCCGGGCATGGTTGAGGAAATCGTGCCATGCGTCGGGCGCGTAACCGAGACCGAAGGTGCGCCGCGTGTCGGCGTTCCATCCCCGCTTGTCGAAATACGCGCGTCCCGCGGCGCCCGCGGCCCCCTGCAGCGTGTCGTAGAAGAAGCGCGCGGCGAGACGGTTGGCCTCGTACATCTGCTCGATCTCCTCGCGGGTTTCCGGGCGCGCCGGACCCTCGCGCATGAGTACGATACTGTAGCGTTCGGCAAGCATCTCGACGGCGTCGACGAAAGAGACCTTCTCCATCTCCATGAGGAAGGTAAAGGCGTTGCCGCCCTTTCCGCAGCCGAAGCATTTGTAAATGCCGCGTTCGGGATTGACGTTGAAGGAGGGTGTCTTCTCGCGATGGAAAGGACACAGGCCGGTGTAATTCCGGCCGGACTTCCTCAAACGCACGAAGCCGCTGACAATGTCGACGATGTCAGCGGCCGCGCGCACTTCCTCGATTTTCTCTTCCGGGATTCTCATTTCATGCGCAGGACTCGATCCGTGAAGAGCATCGATGCACCGGGATCGGGGATCTCAGCGCATCCGTCATTTCAACAGAAGCATCTTCCTCGTCAGTGTCAGACCGTCGGTGGTCAGGCGCGCGATGTACATCCCTCCGGGAAGGTCCGCGGCGTCGAAACTGACTTCCTGGCGTCCGGCGTCCATCGCACCGTCGGCGAGCACGCGCACTTCCCTGCCCAGCGCATCGGTCACGGTGAGACGCACATGCCGCCGCTGGTCCAGGCGATATGCGATCACCGTCGAGGGATTGAAGGGATTCGGATAGTTCTGCTCCAGTGCGATATCCGCGGGCATGGGCTCGGCGTCGACTCCCGTCACATCGGTGACGGGCAGGTTCGGATTGTAACCGACGATGGCGCGGATGAAGAGCGCCGCTTCCGCACCCTGCGTGGCGGGATTGTTGCGATTTTCGCTCTCGCGCACCGCAATCATGTAGCGCCGTGAGCGATCGTACTGCGGCTGACCAGGACTGAGGAGAATGCTGAATCCGTTCCAGAGTCCCTGCCCCACTGCAAGTTTCTGTGTCGAGAGCAGGTTGACACCCACGATGAAATCGCGCCGCGGGGAAAAGATGATCGGCGGATTGAGCTTGACGGCGAGCACATCGCGCGCGCCGGACTCAAGCGGGTCGCTGAAGCGGATGTTGGGACTCGGGAAGCCCGCATCTCCGAGATGTACCTTGTAGGTCTGCTGCAGGCTCACGAGCGTCGGCGGGACGCTGCCATTCTCGAACACGTACACCACCAGCGTATCGTTGCCGGTCAGGGCCTGGAATTTCACCACACTGAAACCGACAAGCACGGTGTGGAGCGTGCATTTCTCCGCCGGCGTGAACCGGGTATTGAATATCACGTCAAGCTCGCCCGGGAAGCGCGTCACGGCCACGAGAGTGCCGTTGTTGATCTCCGTCAATCCATCGTACTGCAGCGTGTCCGTCTGCGCGGAGGCCGCGGTCCACAGGCAGCAATAGAGAAAAAGCGTTGCGAGATATTTCATGCTGTCTCCTGTAAATTCTGATCCACGAGAAAGCAAAGATACGGAAAATCCGGGCATCTTGTCATTTATCGAAGCTCATCCGCTGTTTCCACTTCCGCCGCTGACTGCGCCGCGGCCTGCTCCCGCGCAAGTTCGCGCAGCTGTCGGTGCAGCAGGGCATGCCTGACGAGCTGGGTGAACAGCGGATGCGGCTCGATAAGGCGCGATTTGAGTTCGGGATGGAACTGGGCGGCGACGAACCACGGATGATCGGGAAGCTCGATCACTTCCATGAGCGATTCGTCTGGCGAGGTGCCGCTGAACACCAGCCCCTTCTGCTCGAGAATCTCGCGATAGGCATTGTTGACCTCGTAGCGGTGTCGGTGCCGCTCGGTGATCTGTTTCTTACCGTACGCCTCGTAGGCCTTCGACCCGCGCTTGAGCACGCATGGATATCCGCCGAGACGCATGGTTCCGCCCATGGTCTGGATGCTCTTCTGCTCGAGCATGAGATCGATGATATTGTTCTTCGTTTCTCCGAACTCGGTGCTGTTGGCGTCCGCGATACCGCAGACATTGCGCGCGTACTCGATCACCGCGCACTGCAGTCCTAGGCAGATGCCGAGAAAGGGGATGCCGTGTTCGCGGACGTACTGCACGGCCTTGATCTTCCCTTCGATGCCGCGTTCGCCGAAGCCCGGCGCGACCAGGAGGCCGTCGCAATCCTTGAGGTACCGCGCGGCGCCATGCTTTTCGATGTCCTCGGAGTGAACCCAGTCCAGCTTCACGCGCGCGTTGTTTTCGCCGCCCGCGTGAACGAAGGATTCGATGATGCTCTTGTACGCGTCGTGATACTCGGCGTATTTGCCGCAGAGTCCGATGCGCACTTCGAACTTCGGCTCCTTGATGCGCTTGAGCGCGCGGGTCCATCGTTCGATATCGGCATCCTTGGGACGCATATGCAGGAGACTGACGACCTTCCTGTCGAATTCCTCTTTCCTGTACACGATCGGCACTTCGTAGATCGTTTCCACGTCGAGCGCCTCGATCACATACTCGGGCTGGATATTGCAGAAGAGCCCGATCTTCTCCTTGATCGCGCGCGGCAGCGGCCTGTCGGAGCGGCAGAGCAGCAGATCGGGCTGGATTCCCAGCTCGAGCAGCATCTTCACCGAGTGCTGCGTGGGCTTGGTCTTCAGCTCGCCCGCCGAGGGGATGTAGGGGACGAGTGTCAGGTGCACGATGATCGCGTTCCGCTTTCCGACGTTCATCACGAACTGGCGCATGGCCTCGAGAAAGGGCAGGCTC
>CAZWNO010000109.1:0-13245 GCA_964635845.1 uncultured Chromatiales bacterium | reverse complement strand
CAGCGCGCCATCTTAAAGTACGAGTACGAGGACGAGGACGAGTCCCGTAACTTATCAGAAGGAGCAGTGCCCTACAGCCGAATGAAATTCAATGTCCTAAATCCTACATCCTATATCCTAAATCCTTTGTAACAGCCAACAGCCAACAGCCAACAGCCAACAGCCAACAGCCTACAGCCTACAGCCTACAGCTTACAGCTTACAGCCTACAGCCTACAGCCTACAGCTTACAGCCTACAGCTTACAGCCAATAACCAACAGCCACTAGCCAACTGCCCTACCGTTTCCTCCATATCGCCGACGTACACCTGGGCCGTCATCAGCATGCGAGCGCGGAGCGCTACGCGGATTATTTCGCTGCGCTCGCGTCGGTGGTGGCATATGCGTTGCGTGAGAATGCGGATGCGCTGCTCGTGGCGGGGGATCTCTTCGACGAGCAGGAGCCCTCGGCGGAGACGCTGCGGCGGACGATGGAGACGCTGCGTCCCCTGCGCGAAGAGGGTGTCGAGGTCATCGCCATCGAGGGAAATCACGACCGCCGAAAACGCACCGAGCCCGCGGGTGCGCTGGACCTGCTCGACAGCGAAGGGTATGTCCGCCTGCTGCGTCCGCGCATCGAGGAGCAGACGCTGACGCTGGACGAGTACGCGTCCGGCAGTGGGGGTGCGCTCTGGCGTCCATGCGACGGAGTGGTCATCGCCGGTCTCGGCTTCCTCCCGCATAACATCGAGGAATACTATGCGCAGGCCGCGGCGCAGCTGCCCGCGGACGAAGCCGTGATCCTGCTGGCGCACGTGATGGCCGCGCGCGACGGCGACGCGCTGGAGTACGGCTGCATTGCCTTCGACGATCTCGCGCCGCTGCGCGAACGCGTGGCGTATCTCGCGCTGGGACACCGCCACACGCGCATGGGCATCGGCGGAGAAACGGATGGATGGATCTTCAATCCCGGCTCCCTCGAATACGTTAACTCTCTCGACTACCATCAGCCCGCGGAACTGCGGGGTTTCTACGATGTGACGCTCGGCGAGGACGGAGTGGAAAGCGGATTCGCAGATGATCCGGACGGGAAGGCCGGCCCTTCGACCGGAGCGGATACCGATCCGATGCCCGTCGTGGAATTCGCTCACGCAGACGAACTGCTGCACGTGCGACGTCGAGGCCGCCGTATGACCGTGCGGCATGTGCCGACGGAGAAGCGTCCCGCCCGTACGCTGCACGTGGATGTCACCGGCTGTGCCGCGCCCGACGACGTTCTCGCCGCCGTGCGCCGCGCGGCGGAGGCGGAACTCGACGAAGCGCTTCGCGCGCGGCGTCCCATCGTGATCGTGCGTCTTCAAGGTGCGCCGGCGCTCTCGCGCGCGCGCATGCCGCGCGCGGCGATCGCGGAGCTGCTGCAGAAGGAGTTCGCCGCGCTCCATGTGGAGGTGATGGACCGCGATCTGCTGGGTGTTGCGGGCGCGTCGCTGCTGCTCGGTGACGAGGGGGGACTCGAACAGGTGGCCGATCGCGCGCGCGCCATCGCCACGGATCTCCTGCGTGCGCGGGGCATCGCCCACGGACGCGAAGCCGAGCTCTCCGCCGTCCTGCTCGACCTCAAGCAGCAGCTCCACGGTTCCGCGAAGATTCCGTCCGATCCCGTGCTCGAGCGCATGCGCGAACAGCTGCGTCCCTTCGTGGAAAGCGAGGACGCGGCAATCCCGGGCTTGATTGCGGACGATGACGATGCGGACACGCGCACACTCGAAGCTGGAGAGAGCGGCGCATGATCATCACTTCGATCCGGCTGCGGAATATCAAATCCTTCATCGACGGGGAGCTGCGCTTCGCGCGCGGCATCAACATCATCGCGGGCAGCAACGGCGCGGGGAAATCCACCGTCATCGAGGCGGCGGGACTCGCGCTCTTCGACGCCTGGCCGCAGCGCTTCCGCGAGGGCAACGCCCGTGCGGGCTTTCTCCGCAACGGCACGCGCGAGGGCAGCATCGATGTGACGCTGCTGCGCAGCGGCGTGACATTCACGGTGCACTGCGATCTCGCGCAGCGGACGAGAGGCGGAAAGGCGAGCATCGACTATGAGCGCACGCTGCTTGACGCGCAGGGCGGGGAGATCGCGAAAAGCGCCGGACGAAAGAAGGAATTCCAGGAAGACCTCCGCCGCGAACTGCTGGGCGAGGCGCGCATCGACGACGAGAAGCTGTTCCGCGATATCATCGGCACCGAGCAGGGAGCCTTCGACGAACCTTTCACGCGCATCGAAAGCGAGCGCCGGCAGCTCTTCGAGAAAATTCTCGGCATCGAGGATTTCCAGGATTACGAGAAGCAATTCCACCAGCTCGTCAAGTGGCAGAACGGACAGGCGAGGGAGCTGGCGATCCGTCTCGGCGAGCGCGCGGCGCTCCCCGATGAACTCCGGGATGCGGAATCCCTGCTCGCCGCGCGTGAGGCGGCAGCGAAGGAGGCCGCTCTTGCGCTGAAGGAGATCGGCGGGCGGACCGCGACGGCGCGCAGGGCGGTCGACACGCTCGCGGAAAAACGCGACGCCCTGCAGAGTGCCCGGTCGGAGACTGCGCGAATCACGGAGAAGCTGAAAGGCGAAGAAGCGGCCGAAGCGAATGCGCGCGGACTGCGTGATGAGGCGGCGATGGCGGCGGTGTCGCTCGAGGCCGCGCGCGCGGGACATGACGCATTCATCGCGGCCGGCAAGCGGCTCGAGTCGCTCCGGCAGTCCGCGAAGTCGCGCGAGGCCACGGAACGCATGCTGGCGGAGGAGACGACCGGTTTCGAGAAAATGAACACCGGGCTGAGCACGAAAATGGAGGCGATGCGGAAGGAAGACAATCGCATCGCGACCGAGATCGGCGACAGGGAAAAAATAATAAAGGAGATTAATCTCAGGTTGGAACTGCTGCGCATCGAATACCGGACGCTGGACGAGGCACGAAGGACGGCCGACGCGCGCGCCGCGCTTGCGACCGACCTGCGTTCCTACGTGCAGGACCTGCGCAGCACCCGCGACGCGCTGCAGAACGCGGGGGAAAAGATGCGGTCGCTGCATGAGACGTTCACCTCCCTCGCCGTCAGGATCGAGGCGGAGAAACTCGAGGCTTCGTTCATTCCGGAACTCCGTACCGAAACCGAGGCGATGTACGCGCGCTATCCCGCCGAAGAGGGCGGTGCGGCGGAAGCCGATGCGCTCGCGCGCATGCATGACGAGGCGAAGCGCATTGAAGCGCAGGCAAAGAAAGCGGCAACCCAGGCCGCGGACCTGGCGAGCCGGAAGAAGGAGGAGGGCGAGGGTGAGCGCAAACAGCTCGGACTGCGGGAGAAGGAACTGGAGAAACTGAAGACACAGCGTGATGACTGCACCGCCTCGCTCGCGGATCTTGCCGGGCAGTTGGAGCGGCTCGCCGAAGACTGGCGGATGCGTGCGACTGCGCTCCGCACGACTCTCGATGCGCACGGTGATCTCGATTCCATGATCGCCGCGGAGGAAATCCTCGTCGAGGAGAATCGCGAGGCGCATGCATCCTTTCTCGCACAGCAGGCCGTGGCCGCGATGCTCGCACGGAGGGAGGAGTCCCTGCGCATCGCGTCCGCTGCCGTCGAAAGCACACGGATACTGCTTTCGGAACTCGCGAAGGAATTGACGGCGCTCGACGCGGGATTCTCCGAGGATGAGTTCGTCGAAGCGAAATCCGCGCTCGACGCCGTGCTCGCGGAAGAGAACGCCGCCACGGCCGCGCATGGACAGGCGGCGGCATTCGAATCGGAACAGCAGGGCCGGGTGAAGGAACTGCGCAGGGAATTCCGCGCGTACGAGCGCCTCCGCGCGCAGGCGGCGCAGGCGAAGGCCGAGGCGGCGTTCATCGGCGAGGTGCATCAGCATGTCGTACGCGAACTCGCGCGCAGCGTCGGCGCCAGCATCGTCAGCGCGCTGTCGGCGTTCGCGGCGGAGCTGTACACGCGCATCGCCCCGGAACAGGATCTCGCCCTGTACTGGGATGCGCAGACCTACGCCGTGGAACTGCGCGGCGCGCAGGGTACGGTACGGGGACGCGAACTGTCGGGCGGACAGCTCATGGGCGTCTCCCTCGCCGTCAAGCTCGCGCTGATCAAATGGTACTCCCAGTGCCGCATCGGTTTTCTCGACGAACCAACCACGCATCTCGACCGCGAGACGCGGCGCCATCTCGCCGACGTCATCCAGAATCTCGAACAGCTCACCACCGATGGCGATCCCTGGTTCGACCAGCTGTTCGTCATAAGCCATGAAGAATCCTTCGCCGGTGCCGGACATCGGATCGAACTCGTGCGCGATGCGGTGCTCGGCAGTGTCGTGCTTCAGTAATGCCTTGATTCCCATTCGGCGAATTGCTAGATAGAAGTCTACGAATTCTCATAATTCCGAACTGCACGGCATCCTGCCGCATCGCCCGCCCGGGCGGTGCCATCGGCATGCGCACGGAGGATTCCATGAAGAAGTATGCACTCCCATTGACAGTGGCCGCGGGCTGTGTGTTCTTGATGAGCGTGGCGCTGCGGGCGCAGCAGGTGGATGCGGGAATATTCAATGCATCCGACAGCACACTCCAAATCCGCCTCCGGCCTGCTTCGACCGTCACGGCGCTGCCGCTTTCCAACGTCGTGTTCACTCTGCGATGGCTCGACAGCTACGGGGTGAACCTCGGCAGCCCGTCATCCGCGATCTATTCCGTCAGCAAACAGGGAGGCGTGCAGCTGTCCGCCGGCTACCGGTACCAGAAGTTCGCCGCCGCCACGGCGCAGACGGTAACCTGGTCCGCGAACGTGGAACTCGTGCTGATGACCGTTCCCGTGCTCCAGAGCGGCAACGGAACGGGAACGTTCGAGCTCGTCAATGATGCCTGGACCGCCGCGAACAATTCCTCCTACTATGCCGAGCTTGCCGGACGTGATGTTACCGGCGCGATCTACCAGGGCAGCGTGAACGGCGTGCCGCTGCCCCTGACGGTGACCGCGCTCCATGCCTCCGTGCGGGACCGTCGCGTGCTGCTGCGCTGGCAGGCCGCGGGCGTCACCGACGGCATCGGCTTCGTGGTGGAGCGCCGCGAGGAAGCCGGAGAATGGATGTCCGCGGGAATGGTGCCGACGCGGGAAACGGATGACGGAGTATGGTATTCCTTCGTCGATGCACTTCCGCCGGCACTCACTTTCACCGGAACGCTTGTGTACCGCTTGCAGCTGCTCGACGCGGACGGCAGTACGCGGCATTCGGCGGAAATCCGGGTCCAGCTCGATGCCGCGCCACCGCGCGACATGCGCTGCGAAATCTACCCGAGCCCGGCCTCAGGCACGATCGGGGTTTCTCTCTTCCTCCCGTCCGAAGATGCGGTCTCGCTGCGACTCATCGACATCCTCGGCCGCGAGCTGCGACAGCTTGCCGCGGAGCAGGAATTGCCGGCGGGACAGCATGCGCGAACGTACGCGGTCAGCGGACTCGCGAACGGCCGGTATTTCATCGTGATGAGCGGCAGGACGCGCGTGATTACGATCCCGTTTGTCCTGATTTCGAATCCTTGACCGGCAGACAGGAGCAGGAGTCATCATGAAAACGCGCATACTCATCATTTCCGGCATCGCGCTGCTTTGTCTCGCAGGACATCTCGAAGCGGCCACACGCACCTTCCAGACCGCGGGAAACTGGAGCCTCGCATCCAACTGGCAGGGTTCGCTCAAACCCGTCACGGGCGACGACGTGATCATCGCCGCCAACTGCACGGTGGACGAGAACATCGCGGTCTACACTTTCGGCACGCTCACCGTCAACACCGGCGTCAATTTCATGCTCATGCAGTACGCGCTGCAGTTCTCCGGAACGGTGACGAACGACGGTTTCATCTACACGGAATCCGCCTCCATCGCCCCACTGCCCGCGGGCAAGACCTGGGGCAGCTACGTGTTCTTCAGCGGGACGGGCGTCCAGACCGTTCCCGCGGGCACGTACTATACCTTGAAAACCTCGGCATCGGGGACGACGCGCACCGTTTCCGTAAGCGGGGACATCACGATCACCCACGAACTGTACGTCGAGGGATTCACGAACACGAACCAGACGATCTTCGACCTCGGCGCATGGCGGCTGCTCGGCACGCCACAGTACACCTACGTGACCGGGAAGCTCCGCACGGCCAATACCAGCACCACGCCCCTGCCCGCCGGAATGCGCTGGTACTCGAACATGCCGATGCGGCAGGGCGTGGTGGAATTCTACGCCACCGTGCCGCAGTACATTCCGGGTGGAACCTACGACGACGACCTGATTCTCGGAAACAGCACGAAGACACTGACGGGTGTGATGAATTCCAACGGGGTGATGACGCTCAGCCAGGCCGTGCTCGTGATCAATGATTCCGATGCGGTGATCGGTCCGACGGGATCCATCGGCGCGGGCGCCGCGATCTTCTCCGCGTCGAACATGGTCGCGACGATGGGGAGCGGCGCGCTCGTGAAGAAATTCAGCTCCGGCGGAAGCTTCACCTATCCCATCGGCGAACTGACGGGTTCAGCGGATTACACTCCCGCTACGCTCACCTTTCCCAACGTCTCGGGCACGTTCACCGCGGGGATCAAGGTCGTGGACGCGAAGCATCCGCAGAACGCGAGCGCGGCGTCGTTCATCTCGCGTTACTGGGCAGCGGAGATCGTCTCCACCGCGCAGCGCAGCGGAAGCGCGACGTTCACCTACGTGCATGCCGACGTCGTCGGTCCCGAAATCGACATGTACACCGGCCAGTGGACCGGCGGACAATGGCTGCAGCGCGACAGGACGGACACGCTGGCGAACCGGCTGAGCGCGACGAATGTGGCGCTCGACGGCGATTTCACCGGTTACGATTTCGCTCCTCCCCCAACCTGCACACTCGACCTGCGCGTGCTGCTGCAGGGACCGGCCATTGATTCGAGCGGAACGATGACGACCGCGCTGAATGCGAACGGCCGTGTTCCACTGCAGCAGCCCTACAACACCGCGCCGTGGAACTATGCCGGTACCGAGAGCGTGACGGCGATTCCCTCCAGCGCCGTCGTCGACTGGGTGTTGATCGAACTGCGCAGCGCACCGGCGGGTACCGCTGTCGCGCGCCGCGCCGGTTTTCTCCTGTCGAATGGTGTGGTTACGGATCTCGACGCGACGAGCCCGCTGTCCTTCCCCACAATTTCAACCGGGTACTATCATGTCGTCGTGCGGCATCGCAATCATCTCGCCGTGATGAGCGCGAACCCCCTGCAGATCTCTTCGGCGACACCGCGCTATGACTTCACCACGGCGCAGGGGCAGGCCTGGGGATCGCAACCCATGTGCGATCTCGCCTTCAACGGTACGCCTTGCGCGCAATGGGCCGGCGATGCGAACGCCGACGGCCGGCTCAAGTACACCGGCGCCACAGGCGACCCCGTGGCAATCGAGCAGCGGATAGGCGGCACCGATATTACAGCCACGGTCCCGGGCTACTTCCGTGAGGATGCCGATATGGACGGGATCGTCCAGTACTCCGGCGCAGGCAATGACCGCGCGATCGTGCTGAGGAATATCGGAGGAGTGAATATCGGGAATGAAAAAGTGACGCAGGTTCCGTAATATAGGAGATGGCTGATAGCTGATAGCTGATGGCTGATAGCAGATGGCAGATGGCAGATGGCAGATAGCAGATGGCAGATGGCAGATGGCAGATGGCAGATGGCAGATGGAAAAAGGAAAAATGGATGATGAAAGGTAGCAGATAGCGGATGGGGAATACGATTCCGGAGCTGGTGGAACGTGCGATAGAGCTTGCGCTGAGGGTGCATCGCGGACAGAGGGACAAGCACGGAGCGCCGTATATCCTGCATCCGCTCAGGGTGGGACTACGCGCGCGCAATGACGTCGAGATGATCGCGGGATTCCTGCACGATGCCGTGGAAGACAGCCGGGGCAGGGGAGAGGTCGAGGTCACGCTCGACATGCTGCGCGCCATGGGCTTCCCCGACGAGATCGTGATCACCGTAGACCATCTCACCAAGCTCGAGATCGACGGCAGGGAGGAGGAATGGGAGCCTTACATCGATCGCGTCATGCAGCACGAATCCGCCATGCGTCTCAAACTGCTCGACCTCGAGCAGAACATGGATACCACGCGGATCTCACGCTTCAATAACAGTGACTCGGATCGCCTCACCCGATATGTCGATGCGTGGCACAGGATAAGGGAGAGGTTGGGGATGGAGTGAGGGAAAGATGACAAGATGACAAAATGACAAAATGACAAAATGACAAGATGACAAGATGGAGAGATGACGGGTTCAATGGTCGGATCTTGTCATTCTGTCATCTTGTCATCTTGTCATTTCAATTCCGCGCAGATCTCATCGCACACAAGCAATCCCTTTCTGGTGAGCGACAGGTGCTGTCGATCCAACTGTAGCATGCCCTGTGAAAGGCAGCGGTCAATGAAGAGCTTGTTATCCGAATATATATCAGCGGCGAAGCGGCGGGAGAAATCGCCGAGGGAAATTCCCTCGCTGCGGAGGCGGAGGAATATGTATTCGCTGCGGAGGGTGGCGGGCGTGAGGAATTCGCCGCCGGCCTCGGGCAGCATTCCTGCGTGGATGCGGTCGAGGTAGCCATCGAGACTGCGGATATTCCACCAGCGCCGGCCGTGCATGGTGCTGTGCGCCGAAGGTCCGAAACCGAGATAATCCTCGTGCCGCCAGTAGGTGAGATTGTGCCGGCATTCGTAGCCTTCGATCGCGTAATTCGAGACTTCGTATTGCCGGAAGCCCCAATTCCCGAGCGTCTCCATCGTCAGCTCGAACAGCGCCGCGTCGCTCTCGTCGGGCGGCATTGCGACCATCCCCCGTTCCACCATGCGTGCCAGCGGCGTGCCCTGCTCGACGGTGAGCGAGTAGCAGCTCAGATGCGTTGTGCCCAGCGCGCGGGCGCGCTCGAGATTGTACATCCAGCGCTCCGGTGACTGGCCGGGCAAGGAGAACATGAGATCGAGATTCACGTTCTTGATCCCCGCCTCCTGCGCCATGCGAATGGCGTCCTCGGCTTCGCTTGCGGTGTGGATGCGGCTGAGGAATTGCAGGTCGTCGGCGTGAAAGCTCTGCACGCCGAAGCTCAGTCGGTTGACGCCGGCCTGCCGATAGCCGCGCAGCCTTTCCGGGTTCACCGTGCCCGGATTGCATTCGACCGTGACTTCGACGCTCGGATCGAAGCGGAAACGCGCACGCAGCGATTCGAGAATGCCGCCGAGCTGCACGTCGGTCAGCAGCGACGGCGTGCCGCCGCCGAAGAAGATGCTGTGGAAGCGCAGGTCGGCCGGCAGAAGCCGGGCGCGCAGGTCGATCTCGTCGTGCAGGGCGGAAAGGAAGTCGTCGTAATTGCGGAAGGATTCAATCGAGTAGAAATCGCAGTAGAGGCACTTCTTTTCACAGAAGGGAATATGGACGTAGAGTCCCGCCACGCTACCGTACGACGCTGAAGATGCGGTCCCAGCGTATCGATCCGATCAGCGCGAAGGGGCGGCTGAACGGGATGTGCGAATCCCACGACCAGTAGATGAGCATCGGCGCGCCGATGATGTTCTTCTCCGGCACGAATCCCCAGTACCGGCTGTCCTCGCTGTTGTCGCGGTTGTCGCCCAGCATGAAGTAATAATCGTTTTCCACGACGTAGGTGTTCGCGTCGTTGCCGTCGACCTGGATGTCCCCCTCCGCGGTGAAGCGCACGGAGTGGCCTTCACGCTCGATGAACAGCCGCCAGCTGTCGATGTTCTCGAGCGTGAGTTCGATTTCCATGTCTTCGAAAGGCACGACGATCGGTCCCCACCAGTCGCGGTTGAAACTCGCGCCCTTGGGATAAATGGCGATGTCGAAATCGCCTCGTCCCAGCGTGCGCGAACCGGTCACCGCCGTCGGCGGCAGCGCCTGCCTCTCACCGTTGACGTACAGCCGTTTGCCCGCAAGTTCCACCGTGTCGCCCGGCACGCCGATGCAGCGCTTGACGTAGTTCATCACATCCGGCTGCTCGAGCGTGCCGCCGTCGCCCGGATATTCGAACACGATCACGTCGCCCCGCTGCGGTGCGGCGTAGCCCGGGAGGATTTTCACGTGGGGAATGCGGATGCCGGTCAGCGGAATCGCGCGCGGTGTGCGGACGCCGTAGATGAACTTGTTGACGAAGAGGAAGTCGCCGACCATGAGCGTCCCGCGCATGGAGGGTGTGGGGATGCCGAAGGCCTCGATGAAAAAGACTTTGAGGAAGAGGGCGATGAAGAGCGCGTAAATGACAACGCGACCGTATTCTCTGAAAAACCCGCGCCGGGGCTGCTCGCTCTCCGGAGATCCGTCATCCGCTCCGTTCGCTACGCCGCCGCCTGTCGCATCCTGAGTTCCGCCGGATGGCGTCCCTTCCGGGATTCCGCCGGATGGCGCCGCTTCCGGGGTTCCGCCGACCGTCCCTTCCGGGATTCCGCCGGATGGCGTCCCTTCCGGGATTCCGCCGGATGGCGTCCCTTCCGGGGTTCCGCCGACCGTCCCTTCCGCGGCATCACTGCCGGCGGAAGATTCCAGCCCATCCGTGACTTTGCGATCCTCCGGCATCTCAATTGATGAAGGTGAACATTCGCGAGAAGCGGATCTTCTTCGCGAGGCTGCTGATCAGCGGATCCATCGACCAGTACACCATGATCGGAGTGCCGATGACATATTCCTCGGGAATGAATCCCCAGAAGCGGCTGTCGAGCGAATCGTCGCGGTTGTCGCCCATGCCGAAGACGTAGTCGCGTTCGACCGTGTACTTTTTCGCCGGTTTGCCGTCGATGAGGATCTGCTGGCCGCGGATCTCGAGTGTATGTCCCTCGCGGCGGATGAACGTCGCCCACTCGGCGATATTGTCGATCGACAGCGGGATCACGTCGCCTTCGCCGGGAACGACGAGCGGACCGTAGTGATCCTTGTTCCAGGGCTTGCCCGCGGGAAAGATCTTCGGATCGGCATATTCGGCCGGCATGAGATCGTTGTAGAATTGAATGCCGTCGTACTTCGGGAAGGGTTTTCCATTGACGGTCAGTTTCTTCTCGTCGATGCGGATCGTGTCCCCCGATACGGCCACGCAGCGCTTGAGGTAGTACTGGAATTCCTGCGCCTTGATGTCGTCGCGGTAGCCCGGGAAAATAAAGACTATCACATCGCCTTTCTCCACGTCGCTGAATCCCGGCGTGCGCACGTAGGGGATTTCGATTTCCTTGCCGAAGAGAATGCCGATCAGCGGGATGGTCGGCGGCGTGGTGCCGCCGTAAATGAACTTGTTGACGAAGAGGAAATCACCGGCGAGAACAGTATTCTCCATCGAGCCCGTCGGTACCTGGAAGGACGCCAGCACGAAGCTGTTGAGGATGATGACCGCGACGAGCGCGAAGCCCAGCGATTTGAGTGTTTCCTTGAAGGAGCTTTTCATGGTCTTCCGTCTGTGATAATAATACGAATCCGGTTTGGAAGAAAGAGCGTGAACGCGAACATACGGGAGCGCGGAGAAGCTGTTGCGCGGGGACGCGCAATTGCACCGCGCTGCGCCGACGCGCCTAATCTTCCATCGAGAGCACGGCGAGGAAGGCCTCCTGCGGCACTTCCACGGCGCCCACCTGCTTCATGCGTTTCTTTCCTTCTTTCTGCTTCTCGAGCAGCTTGCGCTTGCGGGAGATGTCGCCGCCGTAGCACTTGGCGGTCACGTTCTTTCGGAGGGCCTTGACCACATCGCGCGAGATGACCTTCGTGCCGATGGCGGCCTGGATGACGACCTCGAACATCTGCCGCGGAATCAGGTCCTTGAGCTTGCGGCAGAGCCGACGGCCCCAGTCGTAGGCCTTCGAACGGTGCACGATGCTGGAGAGCGCGTCAACGGGTTCGCCGTTGAGGAGGATGTCCAGCTTGACGAGGTCCGATTCGCGGTAGTCCTTGAAATCGTAGTCGAACGAAGCGTACCCGCGCGAGACGGATTTGAGCTTGTCGTAGAAGTCGAAGATGATTTCGGAGAGCGGGAGTTCGAATGACACATCCGCGCGGGTGGGATCGATATACGTCGTGTTCAGGTACACGCCGCGCCGCTCCATGCACAGCTTCATGATGTTGCCCATGTACTCGGCGGGCGTGATGATCTGCGCGACGATGTACGGTTCCTCCACGTGATCGATCTTGCCGGGGTCGGGCAGATCGGCGGGATTGTCGACCACCACGCGTTCGCCGGTCGCCGCGATTTCCACGATGTACTCGACGTTCGGCACCGTATTGATGATGGACATCCCGAATTCGCGTTCGAGTCGTTCCTGGACGATCTCCATGTGCAGCAGGCCGAGGAAACCCGCGCGGAAGCCGAAACCCAGCGCGACCGAGGATTCGGGCGTGTAGACGAGCGACGAGTCGTTGAGCCGGAGTTTCGCGAGCGCTTCGCGCAGTTCCTCGAACTCCTCGCTCACCGTGGGATACAGTCCGCTGAAGACCATCGGCTTCACTTCCTTGTATCCGGGCAGCGGATGCGGGGCGGGATTCTTCGCATGCGTGACGGTGTCGCCCACATTGGTGTCGGCCACGGTCTTCACGCCGGCGATCATGTAGCCGACATCACCGGCCGAGAGTTCGCCCGTGCGCTGCTTGCGCAGCTTGAGCACGCCCAGTTCCTCGACCTCGAATTCCTTTCCGTTTGAGAAGAAGCGGATCATCTCGCCTTCGCGCACCGTGCCCTGCACCACGCGCATATACACGACCGCGCCCCGGTAGGGATCGAAGACCGAGTCGAACATCAGCGCCTGCAGGGGAGCCTCGGCGTCGCCCGAGGGCGGGGGAACGCGTTTCACCACCGCGTCGAGGACCTCGTCGATGCCCACACCGCTCTTCGCGCTGGCGGGGATGATTTCCTCCGGCTTGCAGCCGAGCAGGTCCACGATGCCCTGGGTGACTTTCTCCACCTCGGCGCTCGCGAGATCGACCTTGTTGACGACGGGTATGATCTCGAGGCCCGCCTCGATCGCGAGGTAGAGGTTCGAGATGGTCTGTGCCTCGATGCCCTGCGTGGCATCCACCACCAGGATGGCGCCCTCGCAGGCGTTGAGCGAGCGCGAGACTTCGTAGGAAAAATCGACGTGTCCCGGCGTGTCGATCAGGTTGAGCGTGTATTCCTCACCGTCGGTGTGCCGGTACTTCATCTGGATCGCGTGCAGCTTGATCGTG
>CAZWNO010000108.1:4567-13286 GCA_964635845.1 uncultured Chromatiales bacterium | reverse complement strand
TGAATTCCCACATCGTGCTCCACTCGCTCACCCAGCCGCTGCGGAAGGCCTTCACGCGCCAGAAATATTTCGTATTGCGAGCCAGCTCCGGGGCATCGAAGTGTGTCGTTGGAATCCCGCTCTCATTGATCACCCAGGTGGTGAGCGTCGCGTCGTTCGTCAGCTGCAGCTGGTAGGTGAGTGCGCCGTTGAAGGGGAGCCATCGCAGGATCGGCCGCGTCGATTCCCCTTCCGCGCCGTCCTGCGGCGCGAACAGCGTCGGCCGTGTTTCGGATTCACTTATCCTGAATATCTGCGGCGAGACCGCGGACCGCGCAGGATTGAACGCGTCGGTCAGGCGAATGCGGCAGAAGTCGGACGGCTGGTTCGGAACGAGCCAGGTATAGTTTCCGGCGGCGGCGCCGATGCTCACCGCCACGGCGATCCAGGTCTGTCCATTGTCGAGCGAATAGTCGATATCCACGCGCGCGATTTCCGCGCTCGCCCATCGAATATCCTGCATGCTGCCGATCTCCCAGCTCTCTCCGCCCACGGGCGCGAGGAGCTGCAGGAAAGGTTCGGGAGTGATGGCGAAGACCGCGTCGCTCTCGTCTGTGAGGAGAGGGCGGTCGGTGGCGGTAATGCGGACCAGGCAGTTCTCGGATGTGCTTGTCGGGACGGTCCAGAACCACTCACCCACATCCGCGGCCTCGGTCGCGAGGTGAGCCCAGGTGCCGCCCGCGTCGATACTCAACTCGATCCGCACGCTGTCGATCTCCGCACTCTGCCAGCGGACGGCATGGCTGCTGCCGACGCGCCAGCGCTCGCCGCCGTCAGGGGAGACCAGCGACAACGCCGGAATCGCGGTGATGCGGAAGCGTGCATCGCTGACGTCATGCACCGCGGGATTCTCGCTTGCGACGATGCGGAGGAGACAGGAATCGGAGGGCGTGACCGGAACCTGCCAGAAGTGGCCGCCCAGGAGCGCCAGCACGGAACTCTGGATCGGTCCCCAGCTCGCTCCGCCGTTGGTCGAGTACGAAATGTCGACGCGGTCAACGGCGATCGATGTCCATGTGATCGACTGTGTCGTCGACACCTGCCAGGCCTCCCCGCCATTCGGCGCGGTGAGCGTGAGCACCGGATTGAGGTACACGGTGAAATCCGCAGGCGAGAGATCTGAAAGCGTCCCGCCGACCTCACGAATCCGTATCCGACAGCGGGTGGACGTGAAGCCGGGTACGGACCACAGGTACTCACAATCCGATACGGAAAGGGGCCCCGTAATTTCGGTCCATGTCGCACCGCCGTCGGCACTGAAATCCAGGACGACCTGCTGCGCGGCCACGCCCTGCCAGCGGATGCGCTGGAGCGTGCCGCTGTGCCACTCTTCACCGCCGGCCGGCGCGAGCAGCTCGAGTGAGGGGAGGAGGGTGAGGCTCCGCACCGCGCTGCGGCGGATGCTGCATCCGCCGGCCGTCGCGAAATAGAATCCCTCGATGCGGTAATGCCCCGCGCGCCCCAATCGCACGGTGCCGGTGTACACTCCATCATCGGCAGTCAGGTCCGGGCCCGTGCCATCGTCCACGACGGCAACCGAAGCGCGGCTGCCCGTGCTGTCCACCAGCACGCAGGTGGCGGAGGTCCCGGTCGGAGCGGGGCCGGCGGCGTCGAGCGTGAGCGAAACGGTCACCTCCTGCCGGCTCAGCGGCTCGGAAGGAAAGAGCGTGAGCGAAAGGTTCTTCGCCGCCCCGGCGATGTAGGACAGCCGGCAGCCGGGTGGAAGTGCCGGTGCATTGTCCACCAGGAGTCGCCAGTCGCCGGGAGCGGGATTCCTTATCGTGATGAACTTGCTGTGCAGCTGCACGTTGTGCGTGAAGAACACTGTCGTATCGTTGGCATCGGCCGCGGCAATTGGTGTTCCATCGGGCGCCATGAGCGCGAGCAGCGGCGGGCTGCCGTTGCCATAGTCCAGCAGAACGGACAGCTCATCCGTCAGGCAGTCGGTCGCGAAATCCACGACCGCGCCGCTGTCCGGCACGACGCCGCGCAAGGTCCGCTGCGGTTCGAGCAGCATCCCCTCATGCGCGGTGATGCTGATCGCGCTCCGCTTTTCACGGGACCATGCGAGCAGCAGGTCACCGGCGCCGAGTGCGATATCGAACGCGCGGCCGAGATCGTCCGTACGGGAGAGTATCGGATCCGGAACGATGCTCAACTGCTGCACGGGCAGCTGCCAGCCGAGTCCGCTCAGCGTCAGCGCACCGCTGCGGAAAGGATGCGCGGCGCCTGCCCGCGAGACGCCCGTAAAAACGGCATCCTGCCATGCGAGTTGCCGTACCACGGGATTGTCGGAGAAGCAGAGGGACGCGGGATAGAAAAACAGACCGGCATCGTCGAGATCGGCGAAAGCATCAACCGCTTCGAAGCGCAGCCGGTTGCCCAGGGACAGGTCCAGCCGCAGGCGGATGCGGTTCGAGACCGGAAACGGTACTCCGCCCGCGGTCAGGCGCAATGATGGAATCCCGACATCGACGCGCAGCGGGAGTACACCCGCGCCCGGGTATTCCTGCTGTGCGAACTGCAGCGTGTCCGGCGGATTATAGATGAGAAATCGCTGCCGATATGGTTCGAGCGTCGTATCGCTCAGGAAAAACGCATGCAGAAGCTCGGGAACAAGCTGCGCATCCGGCGCGCGCAGGCCGATGCCGCCTTCGTCGTCGGGCGACTGCAGCATATGCGAGGCATATGCGCCCAGTATGGCGTTGATCGTGCGTGGCGCGGGATACATGGCGGAACTCAGCGCCGTGCGGCCGTCGTCGTGGCGCGCCGATTCCACGGGAAGAAGCGTGCTACCCGCGAGGGGAACCGATCCGGCGATGTTGAGAACCTGGATTCCACCCGGCAGGGCGAGGGGATCGAGCTGCCGAAGCGCATTGCGGCCGGGCATGAGTTCGCGCAGCGCCGGTGCGCGGCGATCCGTGACGTCCGGGAGAGGAAGCACATCGGGCGCGGCGTAGGCGAGTCCGGAGCGCAGGCGTCCCGCATGCGGTGTGCCGAGCAGCACGGCCTTGTATACGTCCCCGCGGTAGGCGAGCGGCGAAGCGGGATCGCCGAAATAGGTGAAATTCCTCGCCGTGCCTTCGAGGTATGAGCGCAGCACGAGTCCCCCCATTCCGTGCGCGGCGATAGCGGCCTGCGAGGTGTCGTAGGAATCGAGCAGCCAGTCGAGGTCGCGCGCGAAGAGGAAGGCAGATTCCCGCCAGTCCTGGTCGGGGGGATAGTAGTATTCCCAGACATCGAAGCGGTCGGCGTGACTGTGGTCGAATCGCTGGAGGCGTCCGCCGTAGGACGTGAACACATAATCCCGCTTCCCGTTGAATCCGGCCTGCAGGGTATCCGCGGGTGTGATGATATCCGTGTCTGCTCCCCAGGCGTCACGCATGCGATCCATCTCCGGAAGCAGCAGCAGCGGGATGCGGTCGGGACGGATGTTCGCGAGACGGTATTGCGCGTAACCCGCCGCGCCGCTGTCATGCGATGCCGGAGGGAGGAGCACCGTGGTCTGGGAGAGGGGGCCGTTCGGCGTATCTCCCGCGGCCGCGGCCGCGGAGATGGGCACGCCGGGCAGCCAGGGGAAACGCACACGCGTCGGGAATATCCATTCCGAGAAATCGAGCTTCTCGACCGGATGCTCCTGGTACGAGGTCAGGTCGCGATGCAGGAACACGACAGCATCCCTCCTGCGTCCGGCGACGAGATCCTTGTAGGGATAGGAGAAGCCCGCTTTTCCCAGGACGCGGAAATCGGCATCCAGCACCAGCAGATCGGTCATGTTCTGGGACAGCACCGGCAGGAATTTCGCCTTGTAGAAGCAGGCGCAGCCGCTGCTGTCGAGCGGCATGCGGATGGAGACGGGAGAAATCGGAGCCGGGTATCCGCTTCCTGCATACCCCCAGAGTTCGATGTACCGAGCGAGCGGCGCGGAATACTCCACGAGCTGGATCCTGCAGGCGATGTCGTTTTCCTCGACCGGTGCGACGGTGATGAAACCCGCATACCGCGCGGTGTCGCTCGTCGTGCTGTCCCGCACGATGAGCGTGATCGTGAAACTGCCCGGCACCTCGTAGGTCCATCGCGGATTGCGCTCACCGCTGTCGGTCACTCCGTCGCCGTCGAGATCCCACGCCCAGCCGATAATGGAGTCCTGCGGTGTACTCTGGTCGGAAAACCGTATCGAGAGCGGTGCCGCCCCCGAGTCGACGTCTACCGTGAACGCGGCGTGCGGCTGCGCGTGGAGGCGTCCGCCGGCCGATACAATGACGATAAAAAGCGTGAGGAGGGAGAAGCGATTCCTGTACATCTTCGCACTCCGAGGCAATGGAGGGAAAGCGTAATGCAGTGCTATCTATGGCTATTACACCAATTGATTGAAGTTATGCATAATAGCGTCCGATGTCAAGGGCAGGAGGCGGTGAATGCGGATCCGGGAACGCGCGTGGTCCCTGCCGGATACCTCCCGGCGATTCCCGCTTGCATTTATCCACAAACCGCAGTAATTTTAACAGCTTATGGAAATTGCGCAGGAGCATCGTCCGTTTATCATAGCAATCGATGGACCGGCCGGGTCGGGTAAGACCACCACGGCCAAGGCGCTCGCGCGTGATCTCGGGTTCATCTACGTGGACACGGGCGCGATGTACCGCGCGGTGGCGCTGTACGCGATGCAGCGCGGCGTGTCCTTCGAGGATCGGGAGGCCGTCTGCGGACTTCTCCGCGAAGTGGATATCCGCCTGGAACGCATCGACGGAGAGCAGCGCACGCTGCTCAACGGCGAGAATGTCGAAGCGCATATCCGCACGCAGGAAATGAGCAGGGCCGCAAGCGACATCAGCACCATTCCCTGCGTGCGCGAAGCCATGGTGGAACTGCAGCGCAATGCGGCGCGCGGCGCGCAGGGCGCCGTGCTCGAAGGCCGCGATATCGGAACGGTCGTCTTCCCGGATTCGCCATGCAAGATCTATCTCGTCGCCGATGCCGACACGCGGGCGCTGCGCCGCAAACTGCAGCTGGAGGAGCGAGGCATCGCCGCCGATCTCGTAACCATCAGGCAGGAGATCGAGGAACGTGACCGCAACGACGCCGAGCGCGAGCATTCCCCTCTGCGCAAGGCCAAGGATGCGATCGAGGTCGAGACCACCAATACCACCATCGAAGAACAGGTTTCGATGATTCTGAGTCTGGTCGTCCGGCGCATCGAGCAGTTCCAGAAAGGAAGCATCGAATGAACGTCCGCATCGACCCCACCGCCGGCTTCTGCTGGGGTGTGGTCCGCACCATAGACATCGCGGAGGAGGAACTCCGCGGCGGCGGCTCGATGGTCTCGCTCGGAGACATCATCCACAATCCGAAGGAGATCAGCCGCCTCGACGACCTCGGACTGCGCACGGTCGATCACGCACAGCTGGAGCAGCTGCCCGACGGCACCCGCGTGCTGATCCGCGCGCACGGCGAACCGGCTTCCACCTACCGCCGGGCCCGTGAACTCGGTCTCCAGCTGATCGACGCCACCTGCCCGATCGTCACGAAGCTGCAGGAGCGCATCCGCAAGTACTACCTCGAGGATTGGCAGGTGGTGATCTTCGGCAAGAAAGAACATGCCGAGGTGATCGGACTGCGCGGCGTGTGCAACGACGAATGCGTCGTGATACAGACGCTGGACGAAGCCCGCGAGACGGTGGACCTCACACGCCGCACCGTGCTTTTCTCGCAGACGACGATGGACAAGGCGACCTTCCAGGAGATCCGCGAATTCCTTCGCTCGCGTGTGACGGAGTTCCATGAAGGCTCGATGGAAGAGATCGCGACGACCTTTCATGCGAAGGACACCATCTGCGGACAGGTGTCGGGACGCGACAAAAAACTGCGCGCATTCGCCGCGGAAAATGACGTCATGGTCTTCGTGGCCGGACGCAAAAGCTCCAACGGCAAGGTGCTGTTTCACATCTGCCTCGAGGCGAATCCGCGCACGCATTTCGTCGAGGACGTGAAAGAGATCGAACCCGCATGGTTCGAAGGCGCGGAACGCGTAGGTATCAGCGGCGCGACGAGCACGCCGCACTGGCTCATGAACGAGATAAAAATCCATATCGAGAAAATGGTCCTCCCCGAAAGCGAGGACCGTGCTGCTGCCACCCATAACCAACAGCAAGTACCAACAAATCCATAATTCATGCTTCCCGTCGTCGACCTCATGCCGGTGGCACATGCGCGAGCGAGACGGAGAAGAGATTGTTCAACCAAGGAGTTTTAATGTCTGAAGAAACCAACACCCCCGTCGCTGAAGCCCCGGTCGAGACCGCACCACACGCCGGCAAGGACAGCGTGATCGTGCGGACCGTCGGCACCGTCATCGAAGAGAAGGATTACGGTCCCGCCGAATTCGCCGACATGCGCGCGATGTACGAGAACACCCTCAGCACCCTCAAGCAGGGCGAGATCATCGAGGGCACGATTGTGCATATGAACAAGGACTACGTGACGATTGATATCGGCTTCAAGTCCGAGGGTATCGTTGACACCAATGAATTCACGCACGCTTCCGAACTGAGTGTCGGCGACAAGGTCGAGGTCTTCCTCGAGTCCGTCGAGAACAGGGACGGCAACGTGATTCTCTCGCGCAAGCGCGCCGATTTCGTGCGCATCTGGGAGCGCATCCAGAAATCCTTCGACACCGACGAGATCCTGCAGGGCCGTTGCATCCGCCGCATCAAGGGCGGGATCGTCATGGATCTGCTCGGCGTCGACGCCTTCCTTCCCGGATCGCAGATCGACATCCGTCCCGTGCGCGACTTCGATGCCTACCTCGGCCGCACGCTCGACGTGCGCGTGGTCAAGATCAATCAGCCCGCCGAGAACATCGTCGTCAGCCGCAAGGCGATCATCGAAGAGCAGATCGCCGGTCAGCGCAAGGCCATCCTCGACAGCCTCGAAAAGGGTCAGATCCTCGAGGGCATCGTCAAGGCGATCGCCGACTTCGGCGTGTTCATCGACCTCGGCGGCGTCGACGGTCTCGTGCACATTACCGACCTGTCGTGGGGACGCGTCAACCACCCGACCGAAATCGTCAAGCTCGACCAGACCGTCAACGTCGTCGTGCTCGATTTCGACGAGGAGAAACGCCGCATTTCCCTCGGCATGAAGCAGCTGCAGCCGCACCCGTGGGAGAACATCGACCAGAAGTATCCCTCCGGCACGCAGGTGCGCGGGAAGGTCGTCTCCCTCGCCGACTACGGCGCGTTCATCGAGATCGAGAAGGGCATCGAAGGCCTCATCCACATCTCCGAGATGAGCTGGACGCAGCACATCAAGCATCCCTCGCAGGTCGTGTCGATGGGACAGATGGTGGACGCCGTCATCCTCAATCTCGACGTCGAGGACAAGAAGATCTCGCTCGGCATGAAGCAGCTCGAGCCGGATCCCTGGTCGAATCTCATCGCCAAGTACCCTGTCGGATCGCAGCACACCGGCACCGTGCGCAATCTCACGAACTTCGGCGTCTTCGTCGAACTCGAACCGGGTGTGGACGGCCTCGTGCACATTTCCGACCTGTCGTGGACGAAGAAAATCCGCCACCCGGGAGAACTCGTCAAGAAGGGCGACCGCATCGACGTCGTGATCCTCGGCGTCGACACCGATCAGCGCCGCATCTCCCTCGGCCACAAGCAGGTGCAGGACAATCCCTGGGACACTTTCGAAAACCTGTTCGCTCTCGGCACCGACAGCGAAGGCAGGATCGTGCGCCTGATCGAGAAGGGTGTGATCGTCGAACTGCCCGCGGGCGTGGACGGCTTCGTTCCCTCCTCACAGCTCGCGACCAAGCAGGTCAAGAACATTCCCGAGAGCTTCAAGGAAGGCGACACGCTCCCGCTCCGCGTGATCGAGTTCGACAAGGAGAACAAGAAGATCGTGCTCTCCGTCGTCGAGTACTTCAAGAGCAAGGAAACCGAGGCGCTCGATGCCTACCTCGCCTCGCACGGCCTGCTCAACGCGGCCGACGCCGAGAACACCGAGGTCAAGCCCGACGAGCTGAACTTCGACGAACTGTAATCCTGTTCGACGAACTGTAAAACCGGAATGACGCGCGCATGCGCGGCAGTCCGACGGCATTGAACGAAGCCGGATCCGAGAGGGTCCGGCTTCGTGTTTTCTGGGAGAGGCGGGGAGAGGCGGAGAGGCGGGGAGGCGGGGAGAGGCGGGGAGAGGCGGGGAGAGGCGGGGAGAGGCGGGGAGCGGCGGGGAGAGGCGGGGAGGATGGAAGCGGTGCTCATTCTCGTTCTCCTCCCCGTGGTGGTCTTGTAGCATGATGGACCTGTCATCCGCGCACTGAACGGAAGTGTATGACAGGTCCGATCGAGTGGCCGATTGGCATTGCATGTCATGGGGAAAAGATGTACAATATCCTGTACATATGAAGGACGTCGGATGAAATCGATCACGTATACCAGCGCAAGACAGAACCTCGCGAAAGTCATGGAGGGCGTGTGCAGCGACCGTGAACCGGTCATCGTCACACGGGCGAACAATGAAAGCGTGGTGATGCTCTCGCTGGAGGAATTTGAGTCCCTCGAAGAAACCGCGCATCTGCTGCAGTCGCCGAAAAACGCCCGCCGGCTTCTCGAAGCCATCCTCCAGCTCGAGGATGGAGGCGGCAGGGAGAGGGAACTCGCCGGGTGAAACT
>CAZWNO010000108.1:0-4557 GCA_964635845.1 uncultured Chromatiales bacterium | reverse complement strand
TCTCGGAGAATGCCTGGGAGGATTATCTCTGGTGGCAGGCCCGGGACAGGGAAATCCTTCGCCGCATCAACGCGCTCATCCGTGAAATCCAGCGGACACCTCATTCCGGAGCGGGCAAACCCGAACCATTGCGCCATGCCTTGGCCGGCTATTGGTCCCGCCGCATCACCGCGGAGCATCGCATCGTCTACCGGGCGACCGAGGACACCGTCTTCATCGCCCAGCTTCGCTATCACTACTGATTCCGGGACCTCATCCTGTCGATTCGAACGCTGCCATGTCTGCAAAATATTATCCGGGTAATATTGCTTTTGTAATATTACCCGGGTATATTTGTGTGTACGCAATATTCACGAAGGAAGAAAAAATGTACACCCAGATTGCCGAAACCTGCATCGCCTTCGACGGACACCGGCTCATCGCGGAAGGGAATGTCGTCGACGTGGCACGCAAAGTCAAAACACTTGTCGACAGAAAGGACGACGCCTCGGTGTTGATCTTCGACAGCGTCACATCGAACATCGTCGAACTGGATCTGCGCGGAGACATCGACGACGTGCTGAAGAGCGTGGAGACGCGGCTCGTCGCGGCGGGACTCCGGCCCGGGGGCGGGAAGGAGGAGCATCGGGGACCCGGACGTCCGAAACTCGGGGTCGTCGCTCGCGAGGTGACGCTGCTGCCGCGGCACTGGGAATGGCTCGAACAGCAGCCCGGGGGCGCGTCGGTCACGCTCCGCAAGCTCGTCGAGGAAGCGCGTAAGAACAGCGGACAGCGAGACCGCGTTCGCTCCGCGCAGGAGTCCGCCTACCGCTTCATGAACGCCATGGCCGGCGACCTTCGCGGGTACGAGGAAGCGCTTCGCGCGCTGTTCGCAAGCGATCCCCGGCGCTTCGAAGAGCACACCGCCTCCTGGCCTGCCGGCATACGGGAGCATACGCGGAAACTCGCGTCCTTCATGTACGATAAAGAAACACAAATATCTGAAAACGTATAAATAAAAAAATTTCAAAGACTTGACAATATTGAATCTAAGTCGTATCATAGGGTCAGCGTCACAACACATAGTATCCTTATCACGCAATAACGCGCGGGGTGCAGTTACCTCCTGATTGGTTCCGGACAGTATCGGGACGCGCTGTAGACATACCGCGGCCGGTGATTCGCGTCAAGGACGGGATTGCATGCATGCATGCTCCGTCCCTCCATCGAGGCAACCGTCATGCGACAGTCATGCCGTGCCATCGGCAGGCTGACGCATGCAGATTGGAAGGACCCGCAAACCCTGATCTCGACGCCTGCACGGAAAATCCATGCCGGCAATTCCGCACTATTGTCATGTGTAGCAATATCAGGAGAAACAGAGATGATTCCTTCATATAAAGCAATTCGCAGTTCTCTTCTCGTCGCGCTCGTCGCGCTTCTCGTCACCGCTCCCGTCCAGTCGCAGAACGGCGGACAGACCGGACTCCAGTCGCAGCTCACGATCGGCAACCAGGTTCCCTTCAGCTTCATCTGGGGTGGAACAATCCAGGGCGATTACGTCGCCGCGGGCGTCGGCATGCGCAACATCGGATCCGGCACGATAAACCTGACGATCCCCGCCGGAGCGACAGTGCGCAACGCATTTCTTTTCTGGTCCGTCATATGGGAAGGCGTCCAACCGTCGAACGTCGGCATGTTCAACGGCAATGCGATCAACGGTACGCTGATCGGCACTTCCGGGAGTCCCTGCTGGGGCGGTGACGGAATCAATTTCTACTACGCGAATGTCTACAGCTTCGTGAACAACGGCGCGAACACGCTGGCAAATTTCCCGAGCGGACTGACGAACAACGCGCCTCCGGTCGGGAACGTCGTATTTCCGCTGATGGAAGGAGCCACGCTTGTCGTCGCGTTCTGCCATCCGGCATGGGATTACAATGATATCGCCGTGTATGTCGGCGCGCAGACATTCTCTTTGCAGGCAACTCCGAACGCGTTCGGTTCCTACACCGGCTGGAGCGGCGGAAATCCTGCCGATCAGACCGCACAGACGACCTTCATCATGGCTGACGGACAGGGGAGATTCCTCGGCGACGGAACCAGCTTCAATGCCACGCTGACGAGCGGTCCGGGCACCGCGGTGAAAACCGCTGACGCCTTCGATGGCGCCGATGGACTTCTGGTGATAAACGCGACGGACGGTCTCTGGGATACCCACACGCTGGATGTCAGCTCGTTCTTCCCCGACGGCGTCGCCACTGCCGCAAATGTCGCGGCGACCGCCGGCGGCGGCGGTGACTGCATCACCTGGGGCGGGCATGTCATCTCCGTGAAATCGTCGCTCAACGCATTCATCGATGTCAAAGCCGGTTCCTGTCCCAATCCGCTTGATCTCAGAGGCGGCGGAGTCCTCCCGGTCGACATTCTCGGCACGAGCTGGTTCGATGTCGCCGACGTGGATCCGAGTACCGTACTGTTCGAAGGCGTGGCACCTATCGGCCAGGCCACTTTGCAGGACAGCGCCACGCCGTTCCTCGGCGGCTGTTCGGTCATGGAGTGCCTTGACTGCAACACGCTCGGTGCAGACGGATTCATGGACCTCCACTTCAAATTCAGGAAGTCGGATATCGTCGCGGCGGTGGGTTCCGTCCAGGACGGCGACTGCATCGAAGTCACCATGACAGGCAACCTTTACGACGGCACGCCGTTCTCGGCGACCGACGTGATGCGGATTATCGACAACAGCGCGCCGAAGTCCGGCGCCGACATCGCAGGATTCGAACTCGCACTCGCGCAGAATGCGCCGAATCCCGTGCACACCGGAACGATGTTCTCCTTCACCCTGCCCGAAGCATCGACGGTGACGCTCGATGTCTTCAACACTCTCGGACAGCGGGTCGCGCGTGTCGCCGACGGCCTCCGGGCGAAGGGCGAGAACAACATCGCATGGGACGGACTCGGCAGCAACGGTGCGCCGCTCGCGCCAGGAACCTACATCTACCGGCTCAGCACGGGAAATCAGATCCTCTCGAAGACGATGGTCATCACCCGCTAGTACCGTCGATAGAGACCACAAACAGGGACGGCCCCTTCGGGAGCCGTCCCTGTTTGCACTTCGGCCTGCGGCCTTCGGCCTGCGGCACTTTAGCTGTTAGCTGTTGGCCAAGGGCCAAAAGCCGAAGTGCCAAAAGCCAAAGTGCCGAAGGCCAAAAGCCAAAGTGCCGAAGGCCGTGGCTTTCTATTTCCACGGAAATTTCCTTTTTTACACGGCCATGCATCGTGTATCCTTCCATACCCTGGGCTGCAAGCTCAACTTCGCCGAGACGGCGACCTTCCAGCGGCAGTTCGCCGAGCGCGGATTCTCGACGGTGGATTTCCGCGACACGGCGGATGTCGTGGTGATCAACACCTGCTCGGTGACGGAGAACGCCGACCGCGACGCGCGGAAGGCCGTGCGGCAGGCGCTGCGGCATTCGCCCGGTGCCTATGTGATCGTGCTGGGCTGCTACGCGCAGCTTCGTCCCGACGAACTCGCCTCCATCGAGGGCGTGGATCTCGTGCTCGGCGCGGAAGAGAAATTCCACATCATGGAGCACGCCGATCCCGCCTGGCGCAAGGACCAGGCGCGCATCGCCGTGGGCGAGATCGCGAATGCCGCGGATTTCGGCATGGCCTATTCCGCCGAGGGCGGAGCGCGCACGCGCGCCTTTCTCAAGGTCCAGGACGGCTGCGACTACGCCTGCTCCTACTGCACGATTCCCATGGCGCGCGGCGCGAGCCGCAGCGAGAACATCGAGCGCACGCTCCAACACGCGCGGGACATCGTCGCACAGGGCTTCCACGAGATCGTTCTCAGCGGTGTGAATGTCGGAGACTACGGCGCGGGCACGGACAGCTCGCTGCATGAACTCCTGTCGCGGCTGATCGCTCTCCCCGGCGAATTCCGGATACGGATATCCTCGATCGAACCGAACCTCCTGGGCGACGACATCATCGCGCTCGCCGCGGCGAATCCGAAACTCGTGCCGCATTTCCACATCCCGCTGCAGAGCGGCAGCGACGCCGTGCTCCGCCTCATGCGCCGCCGCTATAACACGCGCGTCTATCGCGAGCGCGTCGAGACCGTCCTTGCCGCGCTGCCCGAGGCCGCGATCGGCATCGATGTCATCGTCGGCATGCCGGGGGAGACCGGGGAAATGTTCCGCGATGCCTACCAGTTCCTTGTCGACCTGCCCTTCACCTATCTGCATGTGTTCAGTTACAGCGAGCGTCCCGGCACCGACGCCGTCGCCATCGGCGGCAAGGTGCCGCCGCAGGAGCGCGCCCGCCGGAGCGCGATGCTGCGCACGCTGAGCCAGCGCAAGCGGCGCGCCTATTACGAGCGCCAGCTCGGCCGCACACTGCAGGTGCTCTTCGAATCCGGCGGCGGCGACATGGCCAGCGGATTTTCGGAGAACTATGTCCGCGTTGCCATCCCCCGGCAGGAGGGACTGGAGAACCGCCTCCTGCCAGTGTATTGTGAATCAATGGGGAAGGATGTGGTAATAGGGAAGAGGGTGAAGGGTAGGGGGATAG
>CAZWNO010000107.1:5334-13507 GCA_964635845.1 uncultured Chromatiales bacterium | reverse complement strand
CGCTGAGCATCCTGAAGTTCCTCGGCTTCGAGCAGATTTTCAAGAATGCCCTCACCACGCTCCCGATGGGCGGCGGCAAGGGCGGATCGGATTTCGATCCCAAATTCAAGTCGAAGAACGAGATCATGCGCTTCTGCCAGAGTTTCATGAACGAACTGTTCCGTCACATCGGCCCGAACACGGACGTTCCCGCCGGCGACATCGGTGTCGGCGGTCAGGAAATCGGGTTCCTCTTCGGTCAGTACAAGAAGCTGAGAAATTCCTTCGACGGCGTGCTCACCGGCAAGGGTCTGAGCTGGGGCGGTTCGCTCATCCGTCCGGAAGCCACCGGCTTCGGTGTCGCCTATTTCGCGAATGAGATGCTCAAGACCAAGGGACAGTCCTTCGAAGGCAAGACCGTCGCCATTTCCGGTTTCGGCAACGTCGCATGGGGCGCGGTGTCCAAGGTCAGCGAAATGGGCGGCAAGGTCGTCACGATCTCCGGACCCGACGGCTACGTCTTCGATCCGAACGGCATCTCGGGCGAGAAAATCCGTTACATGCTCGAACTGCGCGCCAGCAACCAGGATATCGTCGCACCGTACGCGGAGAAATTCGGCGTGGAATTCCATGCGAACAAGCGTCCGTGGGAAGTGAAGTGCGACGTGGCGATGCCCTGCGCGACGCAGAACGAACTCGACGAGAAGGACGCGCGGAACCTGCTCGCGAACAAGTGCACCTGCATCTGCGAGGCGGCCAACATGCCTATCACCCCCGCAGGCGCGAAGGTCATCATGGACTCCGGCATCCTCTATGGTCCCTCCAAGGCGGCGAACGCGGGCGGCGTGTCCGTCTCGGGTCTCGAAATGTCGCAGAACTCGCTCCGCATGAGCTGGTCGCGCGAGGAAGTCGATCAGCACCTCCATCGCATCATGAAGAACATCCACCAATCCTGCCTCGACGCCGCTGCTCAATACGGCATGGCAGGCAATTACGTTGCCGGTGCGAACATCGCAGGGTTCACGAAAGTGGCCGATGCGATGCTCGCGCAGGGCATCGTATAATCCTCCCTCCTCCTTCATTGACGAAACACCCGGCCATGCGGCCGGGTGTTTCCTTTTACGACAAGCTCATCCTGTACCCTGTTCGTTCCCGGGTATCTGCTTGTATACGACACCCGTGCCGCTTTTCCCGTCGACCTGTATCTCGAGATCACCGGGGGCGCGCGCGTGCCGCACGTAGGCCGTCTCCGCGACGACTTCCAGCGAGTCGAGCCACTCCCAGTCGATGGCATCCTCCGCCTTGTAATGCCGCGTCGTGAAATAGGCGATATGGAACGAGGTCAGGTTCTGGAAGAAATGCGAACCCTGCGAGGGATTCGGAAGCATGCCGGGCAGTGAAGTTTCGACGATGGCATGGGCGCCGGAGATGCCCGGGAAGCGCACGGGGATCCCCAGCCAGGGATCCGCCGAACCCCAGCGCCCGGGACCCAGAAGAAGGTACGGACGCTTGTCGCCGACGAGGCCGCGGTTGAACTCCGCGATCTCGGCCGCCATTTCCTTCGTGCGCGCGTTGTCGAAACTCTGCGGCCGCACGTACACGATATCCCGCAGCCGGTAGATTCCGTTGCCCAGCACGCTTTCGCTCTTCAGCAGGATGTCCTCCTGCCGCAGCGCGGAAAAGTCGATCTCCACGGTGCCCTCCTCCTTGACCATCGGACGCACCTGGAGAAAATCGAACTCGCTGATGTCGTCGAAATGCCTGCCCAGCAAACCCGCGAATTCGATCTCCACCGGACAGTTCATCGCCGTCTCGCAGAGCTTCATCAGCATGCGCAGCACCTTCGCCAGCGGGATGTATTCCGACTGAAGTATCGGCGCGAAGTTGATCACGCGGAGTCCCTTGCGGAATGTCCCTTCGTACAGGGAATCGTCCTCGGTGCAGAATGTCGATGCCATGTACTCGAGCGTGCCGTGCTCCTCGCCGATCCTGATGTCGAGGAGATCGAGATTCTCATCCTCGCTGGGCTTCTCCTCGAGCGGATGCGATTCGAGATTCACCGCGTAGAAGCTGCGCTGCGAGTTCGTGTAATAATCCTTCCGAGTCGCGAACTGCGGCATGACGGACGGGTACACGGGGCAGAACTGCGCGCTGAGCCCGCCGTCGACGATGGTCTTCCCCAGCCCGAGCGCGAGATTGACGATGCCGTCGGCCGGCCGCGCATCGCCGAACGGATAGTAGTTGTACGAACGGGCGACCCCGGAGTAGTGCGGGTAGTAATGGTGGCCGTAACGTTTCCCCGCCATTTCCTGGATGATCACGGCCATCTGCTCCTCCTCGAGACGGTGGCCCGTCGCTTCGATGTAGTTCTTCGCTCCGCGGAGATAGGTCGAGGCATAGACATACTTGATCGCCTGCTCGAGCTCCCTGAAGCGGAGATTCGGATCCGTATTACTGTTCGGGAGCATGACCGTCGCGTAGATGCCGGCGAAGGGCTGGTACAGCGTATCCTCGAGCAGGCTCGACGAGCGGATCGCCAGCGGATGCTGGTTTCGCTGGACGACGGCGCGGAGATCCTCCTCGACGGCCGTTGGGAAGTGCGCGTTCATGAACAGCCGGACGATCTCCTCGTCGGGGATGTTCTCGATGACCCGCGGCAGCAGGTTGTTCGCATCCATGAACTGTGCGAACACCTCGGTGCACAGGATGATGCTGGGCGGAATCTTGATGCGGACATTCGGGAAGAAGGACGGATGCAGGTAGTTCTTGAGGATGTTGTCGATGAACGCGAGGCCGCGCGCCTTGCCGCCGAGCGACCCGCGGCCGATGCGGAGGAAGGTCGCGCGCGAATCGCTCTCCTCATGCGTGAAGTCGGCGATCATCCCGCGCTCGTCGTAGATCACCAGTTCGTCGATCTTCCGGATGATGTAGCGGCGCAGACCTTCGACGGTCGTGAACTCCGTGATCTTCACCGGCTTGAGTTCCTGCGCCAGACGGAATCGGGTGCGCGCGAGCAGCCAGTTGCTGAAGTGATCGTGCGAGGCGTGGAACAGCAGGGATTCGTCCGGAATGGTGTGGAGACGCTGGCGCAGCTGGCGGACCGTGCGCGCCCTGTCTACTTCCGTGCCGTCAGGCATACGGAAGATGAATTCTCCGAATCCGAAATTGGTGAGCATGAATTCGCGCACCTCCCCGAGCAGCGTGCGCGAATTCTTGTCCGCGAAATCCGCGTCGAGGGAGTACACCTCCTCGCGGAGGTCCTCCCGCGAGGATTGGACGAGAATCGGAAGCTCCGGGCTGTGCTCGCGCACCCGCCGGATGTACTTGAGTCCCGCCCTCTCGTCTTCGATGTCGTTGATCGGGAATTTCAGGTCGGTGATGATGCCGAGAAGCTCATTGCGGTACTTGTGATAATACCGCCATGCCTCCTCGAAATTGGTGGCGTGGAGTATTTTCGGCCGCGCGCGCTGGCGCAGCATCTTCTCGGCGAAGTTCTTCCCCTCCTCGATGAGCATCTGTCCCTGCTTGATCAGCTCGGTGTAGATCAGGGGGAGGAAGGATGAATAGAACTGCGGGGAATCCTCGACGAGAATGATCGCGCGAACGCCGAAATCCTTGCAGTCCACGCGCGCGTTGACGAGATCCTCCACCTGCTTGATGATCGCGAGAAACAGCTTGCGGTCGCCCGTCCAGATGAAGATGCGGTCAAACAACTCGAGCGCGCCCTGGTTGAGGAGCACCTGCAGCTCGCGGCTCTGGTATCCGAGCAGGGCGACCGGGACGTCGTCGTGCTCGTCCTTCACGGCCTGGCAGAAATCCTGCAGGCGCATGTCGCCGAGACGCATCATCGTGATCACCAGGTCGAAGCGGCTCTCCTCCAGCGCGGCGAGCGCCGCTTCGCCCGAATACACCCGCGTTATCGAAGGCGCGTAATGCAGGTTGAGTTCGAGGTACTCGCTGAAGATGGCCTCGGTGAGCTGTCCGTCGTCCACCAGCGTATAGAAATCGTAGCGGCTCGAGACCAGGAGGATGTTGTTGACCCGGAAGCGCATCAGATCCTTGAAATCGAGATCGTGCTGGCTGATGTCCCTGTCCGAGAATCCCGAATCGACGATCAGATCGCGAAGCTCGTCGCGCTTGATGCGCTTGCGTTTCATGCGGTTATCCGTGATGTGAACCAATGGCGGTGAATCAATCTACGGAGGGGACCGCGAGAGCGCAAGCGGGGCGCGGAAAACTTTCATATCGTCGCGCAGCCCGCATTTCCCGCTGGAGGCGAGCCTTCCCCGCTGGAAGCCCGCCCGATCGTCCCTCCGCCATGCGCGCTCCGATTACCGCAGTTCTCTTGTCGCCTGCGAGGGATCGGCGGGATCGAAGATGACGACCGCGAGTTCAGGTCCGCGATGCGCGGCGGTGAAACACCACGTGTCCCCCAGTTTTTCCTTCCAGTTTCCCGTGATCGACGCGGATTCATGGATGTGGCCGTGCAGCGTTACCCGCGGCTGCCGCTGCAGGATGAACCTGCGGATCGCCACGCTGCCGACGTGCACGTCGAGCGGCACGTGGTCGATGCGGCGGCCGTCGAGGGCCGCCCGGTCGAGCATGCTGTCGTACGGCGGAGCGTGGAACAGCATGACTGCATCGGCGAGATCCGCCTCCCCCGCGAGCGATTCGAGATCCCCCTGTATCGTCGCGTACCTGATCTCCGACAGGTCCGCGGGCACGCTGCGCCTCCCCTCCTCCGGGGAGATACAGCCCGGTTCGACGTGGCGCGACACGTCGTACCTCTCCCAGTCCTTCGACTGGAACGGCGTCGGTGGCACGCAGCCGTAACCACACACCCTGAAACCGCCGACCTCGACACAGCAGTTATGCACGTAGGTCCACAGGTCGCCATGGCGTGCATCCGTCATCCGCGGCTCGACGCTCCGGGGGTCGTCGTTGCCCAGGATGGCGCAGATTACCGGATATTCATCTCCAATGTCTGTTTTTATTCCCCGCAGGCGCGCGGCGAGGTAGTCGTCGATAAAGTCCGTTACTCCCGGGAACCGGGCGGAGGCGGAGCGATGCGCGCCAGGCAGCAGGTCGCCGCCGAGCAACACCGCCGCCGGCCGTTCGCTGGCGATCATGTCGAAGAGCCGCTCGTATCGCTGCTGCTGTCCGTGCAGGTCGGAGACGAAGAACCAGTGAGCGGACATGGGTCACCTTCTCCGGCCGATATAGTAGAGCAGGGAGAGTGTGGCGAATGAGTAGCCGTCCTTGTCGTCACCACGGACGAGCAGGTCCCAGCTGTCCGTCGACGTGTAGGTCACGCCGAACAGCGCGCGGATCCCGAGCCGGCGCCACGACACCGCCTCGATGCCCGCGGCCATGGAGAAGAAGAGATGATTCGAGGAATTGAAATCGTACTCATCGATTCCATCCCGCAATTCCGGATCGATGATCACGCCGCCGCCGCGCAGCTGCAGGACCGGAAACACGCTGCCGCGCAGCAGCGGGATCCGCAGCTCGATCAGCGCGCCGCCGGAAAGATAGGCGGTGTTGGATTCCATGTCCCCGGCGGTCGAGCGCATGAATCCGCCACCGCCGCAGAGACCGATGGCGAAGTTGCGGTGCAGGATGTAGACGAGTTCCAGGCCGGCGACAGGACGGAAGTGGTAATTCTCCGATTCCTTCGTCAGATCGCTGCCGAGCACACCGACGCCTCCCTCGAAACCGATGCGCCAGGATCGCATACGGGGAGCGTAGGGCAGGCCGGGCATCTGCGCCTCCGCCTGCTGTCCGACGAGCATGACCGAAAGTGCAGCGATGAGAAAGACGATGCGATTCATGAAAAACTCTTAGATTGAAACAGGGTTCGTGCCTGCCGATGTCCAGGCGTTTCGTGGCAACGACAGGCGAGGAGTGATGGCGCAAGTATATGAAAATTACGAAAGGACCGCAATGAACGCTGTTTCGTTATTCGCCTCCGAATCCCCCCGCCGCAGGCGCGCCCGCATGCGGCGGATTCTCGACGCACTCCGCACGCAGTTTCCCGCGCCGGCCTGCGCGCTCGTGCATGACGACCCGTTCCAGCTGCTCGTCGCCACCATTCTCTCGGCGCAGTGCACCGATCAGCGCGTGAATATGGTCACACCGGTGCTGTTCGCGAAATATCCCACCGTGCAGGCGATGGCCGCGGCGGACGTGGGAGACATCGCGGAGATCATCCGCAGCACGGGATTTTTCCAGAATAAATCGGCGAATATCGCGGCATGCTGCACGGCCATCGTCGAGCGCCACGGCGGTGAGGTCCCGCACACGATGGAGGAATTGACGGCCCTGCCCGGAGTCGGGAGAAAAACGGCGAACGTCGTGCTGGGAAACGCATTCGGCATCCCGGGCTTCCCCGTCGACACGCACGTGCGGCGTATCGCGAACCTGCTCGAACTGACCGACTCGGAAAATCCCGACGTCATCGAGCAGCACCTGTGCGCGATCACGCCCGAGGCGGAATGGACGGAAGCGAGCCACCTCCTCATCCTCCATGGCCGCACCACCTGCATCGCGCGCCGCCCACGCTGCTCCGAATGCGTCATCCGCCGCTACTGCCCCAACGCAGTCGAAGAAAAAACCACGAAAACGCAGGAAGAAAAAACCACGAAAACACGAAAACACTAAAAAGAACACGAAAACTGGTGAACATCGCTCCTGATTCAATATGGAGCTATTCTAAAAAATTTTCGTGTTCTTCTTCGTGTTTTTGCGTTTTTGTGGTTTTTTCTTCGTGGTTTTTTATTCAGCCGAGAGGCGGAGGAGTTCGACGATCATCACCACGGCTTTTTCCATGTCCTCGACGTATATGTGCTCGTCGGTCGAATGTTCGAGGCGGGCGCCGATGCCGACGACGGCCATCTCGATACCCATGTTGTTGTAGATGGACGCATCGGTGAAGCCCGTGATGAAGGTCGTGCGCGCATCGACGCCCGCGGTTTTCAGGGCCTTCACCGCGGCAAGCACGGTCCACGAATCCGCTGGAATGTCCACCGCCCGGCAGAGATTGTTGATGATGATCTCCACCGTCGCGCCGTTGCTTTCCGCTTCGCGCCGGATGATCCCTTCCATTTCCGTCGCGAGCGCGGCGGCCTTCTCGTGCACGAGGCTGCGGCATTCGGCGAGGAAGCTCGCGCGGTCGGGCACGCCGTTGCGGATGATCCCGCCTTCGATGACACCGACATTCGCAGTCGTGTCGTGATCCAGCCGTCCCAGTCGGAGAGCGGCGATCGCGCGCGCCGCCGCCTGGATTGCGCTGATGCCTTTCTCGGGCTCCATGCCCGCGTGCGCGGCGCGTCCGGTGATGGAAACGTCGATGGCGAAATACGACGGACCGCCGATCACGATCGTGTCGAGCGTGTCGTTGTCGAGGAGAAAGCCGCGCTTCGCGCTGAGCAGGCTGTAATCCAGATTTTTCACACCCAGCAGACCGATTTCTTCCTGCCGGCTGATGGCGATCTCCACCGGGGGCCGCCGATCGGCGATGCGCAGCGCCTCGAGCATCTCGGCGATGCCGGCCTTGTCGTCAGCCGCGAGGATGGTGGCGCCGGCCGAACGGATCACACCGTCGGCGAGTACGGGCTCGATACCGACTCCGGGTTTCACCGTGTCGGCATGGCAGGAGAGCAGGACCGGCTCCTTCCCCTCGCAGCCTTTCGCCGGCAGCCTGGCGACGAGATTGCCATAGGCGTCGAGACAGGCCTGGGCACCGAGGGACTCGAACTCCGCTTTCAGGTATTCGATCATCGCGGCTTCATTCCCCGATTCACTGGGAATGCGCACCATGTCCATGAACTGCTGAATCATTCGATCGGTCATCTGTGGGTTCCTTCGATATGACATGCGGAAGCGGCCGGGCCGGTGGCGCCGTGGCTTCATCCTCCCCCCTTCCGCACGCGATTATTTGAATGTGACGGTAATCTCTTCCTCGGTCTCCACGCGGATTCCCGGAATGTTCTTCAACATTTCTTTCGCCGCGGCGGGACCCATCTCATCCGACTTCTCAAGCTTCTTCAGCAGCTCCGGATCGTCGATCAGGCTGTTGAAGTTCAGGTCGATGACCGTGATCGTGGAGCCGTCGATGTACGTGGCGTTCGACTGCGCGATTTTTCCCTCAACGGCGACCTGCACCAGGACCTTCATGTCACGGAGGAACTCCTTC
>CAZWNO010000107.1:470-5324 GCA_964635845.1 uncultured Chromatiales bacterium | reverse complement strand
TCATCTGTTCGAAGCCTTCCTCGCCCGACTGCTCTCCCTCGGTGGTCTGCTGTTCATCGGAGGTCTGCTGTTCATCGGTCTCTTCTTCCTCGGGCTCGCCCTGCGCCGCGGCCGATTCCGATTCGTCGCCCTTGGGCGGACGGATCACCAGAGTGGCGGGATTCCCCGGGGTGAATGAGAACAGTACGAGTTCCTCGTCCGATTCCATCATCTCCTCGCCGCCCGGGAGAGTCGGCACAGATGCGCCGGGATTCTGATTCACGTGGACGGTATTGATGTCGTCGAAGGAATACAGCGCGGTATAGCCCTGCATTTCATCGTCGTCATGCATCTCGTGCGAGACGTAGCGCACACCGCGGCCCAGCTTTGCCGCGTTGCCGCGAATCTCCTGATCAGAGAAGATATCCAGGGACGGAGGTGTCGCATCCTGGTCGGTCTCGTCCTGCCGGGCGTCGTTCCGCGGGGCGTCGCTGGGCTCTTCGCCGATCTCCTCCGTGGCTTCCTTCATTGCCGCGGCCATCTCCTTGAGCGGCTCGAGCATCGCCTTCTTCATTTTCAGCGTTTCACGGATCGTGCCGCTGCCGTCCTTCTTCACGGTGACCAGCATCTGCGTCTCGATGCAGCCGGTGAGAATGAATGTGGCGACGAGAAACAGAAGACCCGGTATCCTGTAGTGCATGATGACTCCGATGGTTGCGTATGATCGGCACAAGGTACGAAATTCCCCGCGACCACGGAACCGCGCCATCGCGGTTTCACAGCCGCGTGTGAATTTCCCGATATACGGATACGATTATGCCTTGGCACCTTCCGTCGTGTCGACGAGGAAGCGCTTGATTTTCTGGGTTGTCGTTTTCTCGAACTCGGAATCCTTGATCCTCACGCTGCGGATCTGCTTGTAGACCGGCAGCCGGCGGTTCAATTTGTCGATCTCGCCCTGGATCAGTTGACCGACCAGTTCCGGCGTGATTTCCTTCCCGTGCGCCTTGCCGTATTCATAGACCGCGTTGGCGTCGGGTACGACGAGCACGGCGATGATCTCGTCCCCTTTGGCCGAACGGTCTCCATAAACGACGGATTCGAGCACGAAAGGAATCCTGTTGACGTGGTCCTCGATCTCCTCGGGAAACACGTTTTCACCGTTGCGCGCGATGATCACATTTTTCTTGCGGCCATTGATGAGCAGAAAACCGTTGGCGTCGATCGAACCGATATCGCCCGTGTAGAACCAACCGTCCCGCAGCACTTCCTGCGTTACGCGCTCGTTCTTGTAATACCCGAGCATGACGTTCGGACCGGAAGCCAGGATTTCTCCGCGTCCTTCCTGATCGGGCGAATCGATGCGTACCGTGACTCCCGGCAGGGGAAGGCCCGCGGCTTCGTCCTTGAATTTGCGCAGGCGGTTCAGCGCGAGGATGGGCGCGCACTCGGTCAGTCCGAAACCCTGGATGAACTGGAAACCGAGCGCGCGGAATCCGCGGGCGACGGCTGGATCCGGCGCCGCGCCGCCCACGATGAGGATACGGATCGCTCCCCCGAAGCGCTCATGCACCTCATGGAAGACCTTGCGCCGCGCACCCTGCACCCCCATGCTCTCGAGCATCGTCATCATGCCCATCAGCGGCTTCATCACCGCGGATGCGATCTTCTTCTCGGCGATCGCCTGCGTGACGCGCCGGTACATCTTGTCGAAGAGCAGGGGCACGCCGAGCATGATGGTCGGACGGACGGTGAGCATGTCGTCGGCGACCGATTTGAGCGAACGGGCGTAGTGCACGGAGGCTCCGGTGACGAGCGGGCAGAGGAATCCGCACGTGCTTTCGTAGGTATGGTGCATGGGCAGCACCGAAAGGAAGCGATCCGTGGGCGGGATATCCACCATCTGCAGCATTCCCATGAGGTTCGCGCAGATGTTCGCATGCGACAGCATGACACCCTTGGCATTCCCCATCGAGCCGGAAGTGAAGACGATGATCGCCATTGCCTGCGGATCCACCGCGGGGAAGGGATCCGCCTCGCTGCTGATCGCTTCGGCATCGATCATCTCGCGCATGCTGCGCAGATCGCCGCGCTGCGTCGGCAGATCCATGTCGACAAGGAACTCGAGGTTGCCTACGGTGTGCCGGAATCCCTCGAACATGTCGCGGAAATTCTCCGAGAACACGGCGGCGCGCGCATCCGATGCATACAGGATGGTGAGTATCTCGTTGTCCTTGAGATTCCTGTCGATCGGGACGACGACGAGATTGAAGCACGCCGCCGCGAGATAGGCGACTCCCCACTGCACGCGGTTCTCCGAGACGATCGCGACGTGATCGCGTTCCCCGAGTCCCATCCGCCGCAGCGCCGCGCCGAAGCGCACGACCGCGTGGTACAGCTGCGCATAGGTCAGCTGCTGCATCGGAGTCCGGTTCAAATCCACCAGGGCGATATTGTCCGGATGCGAGCGCACGCCACGCAGGAGAATGTCCTGCAGCCCGCGCAATTCCGGGACGTCATACAGAGGGTACTCTTCCAGTGGGGTTTTCATGGCAGTCGCTCCGCAGTGATGAACGCGTACCTGACAATATGATCTGAAACCCGAAAATACGAAAATCCCCGGGAAATCGCATCCGCCTTCGCCCGCTAATCGGTTAAACCTTTCCGGTATCCATACAAGACGGCTTCGGCGGACAGGCCCTCCGGTCGATCAGAGGAACATGAGCAGCGAGACTGCCATGACGGCCATGCCGGCGATGAGTCCGTAGATGGCGAGGTGATGCTCCCCGTATTCCCGGGCGCCGGGGAGGAGTTCATCGAGAGAAATGAAGACCATGATGCCGGCCACGGATGCGAAGACGATTCCGAAGATAGCGTCGCTGAAAAACTGTATGAGGATGAAATACCCGATCAGCGCCCCGACCGGTTCGGCCAGTCCTGAGCTGAACGACAGGAAGAACGCCCGCCCGCGGCTTCCGGTGGCGTAGAAGATCGGAATCGCGACGGCGATCCCTTCCGGGATATTGTGGATGGCGATCGCGACGGCGATGGGAATGCCGAGGTTCGGATCCTGCACCGCTGAGAGGAATGTCGCGAGTCCTTCGGGGAAATTGTGGATGGCGATCGCGATGGCGGAGAGCAGGCCGATGCGGTACAGCCCGTTCCGGTTCTCCGCGCTGGCTGTCGCCATGCCGGCTGTCGCAGCGCCGGCTGTCGCAGCGCCTACTGTCGCAGCGCCTACTGTCGCCGTGCCTACTGTCGCCGTGCCTACTGTCGCCGCGCCTACTGTCGCCGCGCCGCCATGCTGTGCGGGCATCTCCTCTACCATTCGCATTTCATGAGGGTTCTCGCGGGACGGGACGAGTCTGTCGATGACGGCAATCAGCGCGATGCCGCCGAAAAAGCCCCCGACGGTCGTCCAGCTTCCGGCGACCGGCCCGAGGGCGACGGACAGCGAGTCGCGCGCCTTGACCATGATCTCCACCAGGGAGACGTAGATCATGACGCCGGCGGAGAATCCCATGGAGACGGAGAGGAATTTCGTATTCGTGTGATCAGCGAAGAAGGCCAGCGCGCTGCCGATCCCTGTCGAGAGACCGGCGAACAGGGTCAGCGCGAAGGCGAACAGAATGTGCGGACTATCCATGCGGCTATGCTCCGTTTTTCCAGGTGTTTCCCATGATGCAATCCTCGTCCTCGAACTCGATTTCCAGTGTGATGTGTTCGATGTCGTTGCCCAGCAGCACCGACTTCGCCTGCTTCTTGATCATCACGACCTGCTCCTTGCCCACGTCGCGATCGACGACGATATGCGCGCTGACGACATGGTGCGCGCCGTCCAGCGACCACACGTGCAGGTGGTGCACCGATCGCACGGACGGAATCGCGCACAGTTCCCGCTCCATGCGCGCTGCGTCGATACTGTCCGGACTGGCCTGAAGGAACAGCTGAATCGTCTTGTTGATGTTGACCACGACATTGTAGTAGAGGATATAGGACGCGATGAGCAGCGAGAGTATCGGATCGAGAATGGGGAGATGCCAGAACTGCATCACGATGCTCACGACGAGCACCGCCATCCAGCCCAGCACATCCTCGATCAGGTGCCACGACACCACGCGCGCATTCATCGACGTGCCGCGGCGCAGGCGCAGCACGGCGAGGCCGTTGAGCAGCACGCCCGCGACGGCGAACCACATCATTCCCTGCGCGTCCGGTGCCGCGGGATTCGCCAGACGCGGGATGGCTTCGAAAATGATGAACACCGATCCGCCGATGAGCACCACGGCGTTGATCAGCGCGCCGAGCAGGGAGAAGCGCCGGAAGCCGTAGGAGAACCGCTGTGTCGGCTGGCGCCGCGAATAGCGTTCGAGCAGCCAGGTCAATCCGAGAATCAGCGAGTCGCCGACATCATGCAGCGCGTCGGACAGGATCGCAAGGCTGTTCGTCCACAATCCGCCGAAGATTTCCGCAATTGCGAAAACGAGATTGAGAAGGAAGGCGAATCCGATGTCGCCCAGGCTGTCGTGCGCGTACCCTTGCTGCTGCCCGTGCGCATGGTCGTGTCTGTGTCCGAGCGTGCTCCGATCGCTGTGCCCGTGCTCCCGCCGCCGTCCGCCTTCGGAGGACTCCGGCGGGCAGGCGTCCTCGTGCTCGTCACTATGTCGATCGTCATGTCCCATGCGGCAGCGATCCGTAACCTTTCGGAGTGATAATATCGCAATTTCTAAATGTACGATTTGTGCCGCTGTGTCCCAATCGTCCTCCTCTCTCTCGCCTCGCTATCTCCCATTCCACCGGGCGAACCGCCGGGGAAGCCGAACGCACAGCGTTTTCGACAACGGCTGCGGATCGCGAAGTGCCGTCGTGTCGATC
>CAZWNO010000107.1:0-460 GCA_964635845.1 uncultured Chromatiales bacterium | reverse complement strand
TTACCCTCCTCCCCTCCTGTCCCCCTACCCTCCTACCCCACCCCCACCACCATCGTCACGCCCACGAGCAATATCACGATCGCGATCGCCTTGCGGATGAGGTGGCTCTCGTTGAAGAGCCGCCCGCCGGCCATGGCGCCGATGAAGACGGAGAGGCGTTTGACGACGAGCACCAGCGCGACGGGAGCGAGCGCCGTGGCTTCGATCTGGGCGAAGCGGTAGCCGAAGGTGAGTACCGCCACGAGCAGGATCCAGCGGCCGCTGCCGCGGACGGCCGAGCGCAGTGCCGGCACGCCGCGGCGGGCGATGATGGCGAAGAGGATGAAGTACCCGGCGTAGAACAGCTGCTGGAAGGCCATCATCGGAACGGGACGAAGCCGCAGGTCGGTGAGCAGCAGGCGGTCGAGCACCGATGTCACCGTGAACAGCAGCAGTGCGGCGATTATCGGATAATGTCCGC
>CAZWNO010000106.1:0-13724 GCA_964635845.1 uncultured Chromatiales bacterium | reverse complement strand
ACACGATGCTCTCGGGTGATTTCATGCAGACCCGCCGCATGACGCTCACGAAGTAGAATACGCCGAGACCCGGGCCTGCATGCGCAGGCGCCCCAAAGCGGTGGGGCGGCAGATATCTTTCTGCCGCCCCTTTTTGTTTCCCATTGCATCTTTCTTGTGTTGATTGTATGATATCATAATGTATCAGATCACAATCCCGGATCATACCCGGGACGGCGCGCATCCATGAACGAGAAACCAGAACCTCAGCGCATACTGCGACTGCGTAAGAGCGCACTGGATACGACAGCACGCTGCCTGCTGATGGGCATCCTGAACATCACGCCGGATTCCTTTTCCGACGGGGGCGCCTATCACAGCACGGGCGAGGCTGTGGAACGCGCGGTCGCGATGGTAGCAGACGGGGCTGACATCATCGATATCGGAGGAGAATCCACGCGTCCCGGAGCCGCGCCCGTGGCGGCATCCGAGGAACTGCGGCGGATCCTGCCGGTGATCGAAGGTCTGCGCGCGCGCAGCGATGTCCCGATTTCCATCGATACGAGGCGGGCCGCGGTTGCCGCGGCGGCGATCGACGCGGGTGCGGACATCATCAACGACGTAAGCGCGCTTCGTCACGACATGGAGATGGCAGGCGTGGCCGCCCGTACCGGCGCTCCCGTCGTGCTCATGCACATGCAGGGAACGCCGCAGACGATGCAACGCGAGCCGTCCTACCGGAACGTCGTAGAGGAGGTAAAACTCTTTTTTACTGAACGCGTCGCGTTCTGCAGGGGAGCGGGGATCGACCAGATCATTCTCGATCCGGGCATCGGCTTCGGCAAGACGGTGGCGCACAACCTCGCGCTTCTGCGAGGCCTGCCCGCCTTTCTGCCGCTCGGCTTTCCGCTCCTGGTCGGAACCTCGCGCAAGGCGTTCATCGGCGCTGTAACCGGGGCGGCGGTGGCGGAACGCCTCCCCGGGACGATTGCGAGCAGTGTCCTCGCCTGCGCCAACGGGGCATGCATCCTCCGCGTGCATGATGTGCGTGAGATGCGTGCGGCAATCGAAATCACGGAAGCGATCATTCACGGGGAGGCATCGCCCCATGCTGTTTAAAATCGGTTTCCTGGAGATAGGCTGGATCGACGTTCTCGACATCGTCGTGGTGACATTCATTTTCTACCGCCTGTACCTGTTCATGCGCGGCACGATCGCGATCCAGATTTTCGCCGGTTTGCTGATCGTGCTCGCAGGCTCCTTCGTCGCTTCATCGCTGGAGTTGAAGGCGGTATCGTGGATCCTGAAGACCCTGACGGACATCTGGGTCGTCGCCTTCATCATCCTTTTTCAGCCCGAACTGCGCCGACTCCTCGTGCTCCTGGGCCGGGGCCGGCTGATGGCGAATCTGATGAACCGCAGCATGGACGAGACTGTCGAAGCCATCGTGGAAGCCTGTGACGAGATGGCACAGCGACAGATCGGCGCGCTGATCGTTCTTCCCCGCAGCACGGGCATCCGCATGATCATCGAGTCGGGGATCGCGCTCGAAGCGGAGGTAAGCAAGCAGCTGCTGCTGTCCATTTTCAATCCCAAAGCCCCGCTGCACGACGGCGCCGTCGTCATCAAGGACCGCGTGGTGAAAGCCGCCCGCTGCACGCTGCCGCTGAGCAGTCAGCTGCGGATCGACGGTTTCATCATGGGCATGCGGCATCGCTCGGCAGTCGGCATCACGGAGCAGACCGATGCGCTGGTCGTCATCGTTTCGGAGGAAACCGGACTGATCTCCATCGCGGAAGACGGCCACCTGCACCGCGGGCTGAGTCCCGAGCAGCTCCGCGAGCATCTGCGCCAGGGCCTCAACGTCAACGTCAAATCCATCTTCGAAGCACCGTTCAAGCAGGACCTGGGGAGCGAGAATACGAAGGAATGAGCACGACATTTTCCAGCCGGCAGTTTGACCTCGCCCGCGCACAGCTGGTGGGCCTCCTCAAGAAAAAAGGCATTTCCGATCCGGTAGTCCTTGACGCCATCGGCAGCATCCCCCGTCACGCGTTCGTGCAGGAGGTGTTCCACCCGAAGGCCTACGACGACTCGGCCCTCCCCATCGAATGCCGGCAGACGATTTCGCAGCCGTTCACCGTGGCGTTCATGACGCAGCTCCTCCATGTGCGCCGGGGTGACAAGGTGCTGGAGATCGGTACCGGCAGCGGATACCAGGCGTGCATTCTCGCGGAGATGGGCGCACGGGTCTTCACCATCGAGCGGCATTTCGACCTGCTCGAACACGCGCGCAGGCGGATGGACGCGCTGGGGTACAATATAGCCTCGAAGGTCGGCGACGGGAGCATCGGCTGGTCGCAGTTCGCCCCCTACGATGGCATCATCGTCACGGCGGGAGCGCCCGACGTCCCGCCGTCGCTGCTGCGTCAGCTGAGCGACGGCGGCCGCCTGGTGATCCCCGTGGGCGACCAGGCGCTGCAGGACATGATCGTCGTTCAGCGGCAGGGAGACGGCTTCGTGCACACGAAGCATGCGGGATTCAAGTTCGTTCCGCTCGTCGGCAAGGAAGGCTGGAGGAAGTGAGCCGGCGTCATACGATCATCGTTCTCACGGGGCCGACCGCCTCCGGCAAGACCGCGGCGGGCATCCGTCTGGCAGGCGCGCTGGATGCCGAAATCATCAGCGCGGATTCACGACAGGTCTACAGGGGCATGACGATCGGAACCGCGAAACCTTCCGCGGTTGAACGCGCCGCCGCACGGCATCATGGGATCGACATCTGCGAGCCTTCCGAGAGCTACACAGTCGGCCGCTATTTCGGCGAGGCCCGGACATGGATCGACGACATTCATATGCGTGGCCACCGCGCGCTCGTGGTCGGCGGTTCCGGTCTCTATGTGCGCGCGGTCACCGACGGCATCTTCGACGCGCCCGAAGCCGATGCACCGCTGCGCAGGGCGCTCGAAGAACGGATCCGGAGCGAAGGACTGCCCGCACTGGTCGAGGAACTGCGCGGGCTCGATCCTGCCGCGGCGGAGACGATAGACGCGCACAATCCCGTGCGCGTCATCCGTGCGCTCGAGGTGTGCATGCTGACCGGCGGGCGTGTTTCCGAACTTCGGGTCGAACGCATGCCGACCGTGCCCTACGACGTGCGCATGTTCGGACTTCGATGGGAGCGGTCCGCCCTCTACGCGCGCATCAACCGGCGCGTGGACGAGATGATCGACGCAGGTCTGATCGCCGAAGTGGAACAGCTGCTCGCCGCCGGCGCCGAGCCCTCCTGGCCTGCTTTCAGCACCGTTGGATATAAGGAAGTCATCGCATATCTTTCAAAGCTGGCATCATTCGAACAGACGATAGATGCGATCAAGCGCAGCACCCGACAGTACGCCCGGCGGCAGATGACCTGGTTCAGGAAAGAGTCCAGGATGGAATGGCTGGATGTGGACGAGTCAGTGGCTCCGGAGGAGATCGCGGAAAGGATCGTGAGAGAATTGGGGAAGAAGGGAAGGAGGGTAGGGGGGTAGAAGGAAAGATGGAAAGATGGAAAGAAGGAAAGATGGAAAGATGGAAAGAAGGAAAGATGGAAAGAAAGTAATCGTGCCGAATCCGGTGTCCAGCCAATAGCCAACAGCCAACAGCCAACAGCCAAGGGCCAACGGCCAATAGCCAAAGGCCAATAGCCAACAGCCAACGGCCAATAGCCAACGGCCAACGGCCAACAGCCAAAGGCCAATAGCCAACAGCCAACAGCCAACAGCCAACGGCCAACAGCCAATTGCCAACGGTAGCAGGAGAGTGTCATGAAAGGCAGAAATATCGTCATCGCGGTCATCACCATCGTGCTGTTCGCCAACTGCCAGTCCGAAGGAAACAGCGGCGCAGCGGTCGCCGGACGGGAACAGGCCAGCGCCGCCGCCGCGGTAAGAACCGGTCCCGAGGATGTCCGTTTCACGACCGACGACGGGATCGTGATTACCGGGACGCTGTACGCGGCAGGGGATAAGGCGCCGACCGTACTCTGTCTGCACCAGTGGCGCAGCGACCGCGGGAGTTTCGCACCCCTGGCGAAGATGCTGCAGGGCTCGGGCTTCACGGTCCTTGCCATCGACATGCGCGGCTACGGCGGCAGCACCAGGACCGCCGACGGGAAGAACGTGCGTCCAGACCGCAAGGCCGGCGCCGACATCGCGGCCGCCATGCGTTTTCTCCGCGGTCGGGCGTCGGTGGACGCCGCGCGCATCGGCATCATCGGCGCATCGTACGGCAGCAGCAACGCGATCATCTATGCCGCGGATGATCCGTCCGTGCGCACGGTCGTACTGCTGAGCCCGGGCCTGAACTACTTCAACGAGCTGCCCACGGAAGCCGCCGTACGGAAATACCGCGGACGGTCGATGTTCGTCGTGGCGAGCAGCGAGGATATACGCTCCGTCGAGACGGTGGAGGCCTACCGGAAGACCGCGCCCGGAATCGAGATGAAGATCTACGAAAACGCGGGACACGGCACTGATATTCTCGATGCGAAGGTCGGGCTCGACAGCGCCATTCTCGCATACCTGAAAAAAAACCTGTAAAAATATTTCCCGATTTTTAGCCTCCGTCCGCGACGAAGGTTTGACTTTAATAAAAAGACAACTATATTTGTGATCCTGTCCGCATTTACGGGACAGCCTGCTGGCGTAGCTCAGTTGGTAGAGCAGCTGACTTGTAATCAGCAGGTCACCAGTTCAAGTCTGGTCGCCAGCTCTGGTGAAAATCGCGATCCGACGGTGGGGTACCGAAGTGGCCAACCGGGACAGACTGTAAATCTGTTGTCACACGACTTCGTAGGTTCGAATCCTACCCCCACCACAGAGTTCATCCGTTGATGCGCAAGGTGCCGGCCGCGACCGAAGCGCAGGCGGAAGCCGCCGCGGAAGCCACACGGCAGGGTGCACCGGCCCCGAATGGCAGAGCAGGCGGACCCTACGCGGGGGTAACTCAATTGGTAGAGTCACAGCCTTCCAAGCTGTTGGTTGCGGGTTCGAGTCCCGTCTCCCGCTCCAGGCTCACGTAGCTCAGCAGGTAGAGCACTTCCTTGGTAAGGAAGAGGTCACCGGTTCGAATCCGGTCGTGAGCTCAAGGTACAGATGCGTACCTTTTCTTCGTATTCGAGACAAAAGGCAGGACAATGGCCAAGAGCAACAAAGGACGGATCAATATCACGCTGGAGAGCACCGCGGGTACGGGCTACCGTTACACCACGAAGAAGAACAAGCAGCTGCATCCCCAGCGCGTGGAATACAAGAAGTACGATCCCGTGGTGCGCAAGCATGTGCCCTTCAAGGAAACCAAGTAACCTTCCATCCGGGCGAGCTTTTCCAAGCGGGCGAGTTTCTACAAGAGTAGCGTACGTTTCTACGAGAGTAGCTTAATTGGTAGAGCAGCGGTCTCCAAAACCGCAGGTTGGGGGTTCGAGTCCCTCCTCTCGTGCGAATTGTTTCAGTACACAGACAGCCGGGTCATGAAAGAAAAGATTACCGAATTCATCAACGGCGTCACCAAGGAAATGAAAAAGGTGACGTGGCCCACGAAGGACGAACTCAAGGAGTCGACGACCGTCGTACTGGTCTCGACCATCGTCATTTCGCTCTTCGTCTTCCTTGTCGATTCAGTGTTAATGCAAATAATAAAATTGCTGCTCGGTGCATAAGGGGATCGGCCCCACGCCAGGCGGAGGATATGAACGGTAGTCCATGGCTTCGGAAGCAGAAGAGACTCAGACAGAACACCTTCGATGGTATGCCATTCGGTCGTACTCCGGCCATGAGAACAAGGTAAAGGCGTACATCGAAAACGAGGTCAAGCAGGCCGATCCCGAGCTCCGGATGAGCGAGAGGATCCTGGCCGTGATCGTGCCGACCGAGAAGGTCTACGAAGTCCGTGACGGCAAGAAGCGCACGAAAACGCGCAATTTCTTCCCCGGCTATGTCCTTGTCCACTGTGTGCTCGACAAGGACACCAAGCACCTCATTCTCAACACTCCCTCCGTGATTTCCTTTGTCGGACCGAAGAACGCTCCCGCGCCGCTGCGCAGGGACGAGGTCGACAAGATCCTCGGGCGCATGGAAGAGCGCCGGGATACGGAAGTGCCGGAGGTCCAGTTCCGCGTCGGCGATCCGGTACGCGTGGTGGACGGGCCGTTCAACACGTTCAGCGGCTTCGTGCAGGAAGTCAACCAGGAGAAGACCAAGCTGAAGGTCATGGTGTCGATATTCGGACGCAAAACTCCTGTGGAGCTGGATTTCAGTCAGGTCGAATTCGATACGTAATAGCATAGGCGGATATTCCCATGGCGAAAAAAATTGTCGGGTACATCAAACTCCAGATTCCCGCCGGGCAGGCGAATCCCGCGCCGCCGGTCGGTCCGGCGCTCGGTCAGAAGGGTGTCAACATCATGGAGTTCTGCAAGCAGTTCAATGCGCGCACGCAGGAGAAGATGGGATTGATCATTCCGGTGGTCATCACCGTGTTCTCCGACAAGTCGTTCACCTTCATCACCAAAACCCCGCCGGCGGCGGTGCTGCTGAAGAAGGCGGCCAAGAACGAAAAGGGTTCGGCCGAACCGAACCGCAACAAGGTTGCGAAAGTCACGCATGAGCAGGTGCGCGAGATCGCGGAAACCAAGATGCCGGACCTCAATGCGCACACCGTCGAAGCAGCCATGGAGATGGTCGCCGGCACGGCGCGCAGCATGGGATTCACTGTTGAAGGATAAGGTGCAGGAAATGAAACTCACGAAACGCATGAAAGCAACCACATCTCTCGTCGAGAAGCAGAAGGAATACAGCCTGAGCGAAGGTGTGACCCTGCTCAAGAACACCTCGAAGGCGAAGTTCAACGAATCGATCGACATCGCCGTGCGCCTGGGCGTCGATCCGAAAAAATCGGATCAGATGGTCCGCGGCACCGCGTCGCTCCCGCACGGCATCGGCAAGTCCGTCCGCGTGCTCGTGCTGACGCGTCCCGCCAAGCAGCAGGAAGCGCTTGACGCCGGTGCGGAACATGTCGGTCTCGAGGATTACCTCGCAAAGATCCAGGAAGGCTGGGCCGACGTGGACGTCGTGATCGCCACGCCCGACGTGATGGGCGAGGTCGGCAAGCTCGGCAAGGTGCTCGGCCCGCGCGGCCTGATGCCCAACCCGAAATCCGGCACGGTGACCAACGACATCGGCCAGGCTGTGCAGGACGTCAAGGGCGGCAAGATTTCCTTCCGCGTCGACAAGGGCGGCATCGTGCACGCCATGGTCGGCAAGGTCGATTTCAGCGAGGACAAGATCGTCGAGAACGTGCAGTCGTTCATCTCGACGCTCAACCGCATGAAGCCCGCCGCCGCGAAAGGCGTGTACATCAAGGGCGTCGTGCTGTCCAGCACCATGGGCCCCGGCATCCGGATCGACAAGGCGGAAGCCGCCCAGCTCCACTGATACAGAATTTGGATTGATCCTCCGACCCGCATCCGGTCGGAATACGCACTCTAATGCTTCTACCCTAATTCACGTGCTCCCATTCGAACAATCCTGTTGAGAATCGAATGACCAAAGAACAAAAAGCCAAGGTGATCGAAGACACCGTCGAGCGCCTCCAGCGCGTGAGCGGACTGTACCTGGCTGATTTCTCGCGCCTGACGGTCGAAAAGGCCAATCAGCTGCGAAGCGAGTTCTTCAAGGTCGGTGTGGACTACAAAGTCATCAAGAACACGCTGTTCAAACGCGCGCTGCAGGAGGTCGGAGGATACGACGAGATGTACTCCTATCTCGTCGGGATGACCGGCATCGTCTTCGCATACGACGATCCCGTGACGCCCGCGCGCCTGCTCAAGACCTTCGTCAAGGACAACGAATCGATGTTGTCGGTGAAGGCCTGTGTGCTCGGCAAAGACGTGTTTGACGGTTCACGCCTCGAAGAACTTGCATCGCTCCCGACCCGCGACGACCTGATCGCCGGCATTATCGGCACGATAGCCGCTCCAGCTCAGGGCATCGTCGGTGCGATCCACGGCGTCATGAGCGGCATCGTGTATGCCATCGATGCCATCGAGAAACAGAAACAGGGACAGGCGGCCTGAACACCGGCCTGAATGAACAACGAAACAAATACTTCATCTCTCCCAAGGAGTCATACAATGTCCGTTATTGAAGAAATCGTCGAGAAAATTGAGAAACTGACGCTTCTCGAGGCCTCCGAGCTCAAGAAAGCGCTCGAGGACAAATTCGGCGTGACCGCCGCCGCTCCGATGATGATGGCAGGCGCCATGATGCCGGGTGCCGCACCTGCCGCCGAAGTCGAGGAGAAAACCGAATTCGATGTCGAGCTGACCACGATCGGCGCCAACAAGATCAACGTGATCAAGGTTGTGCGCGCCGTGACCAGCCTCGGGCTCAAGGAAGCCAAGGACCTCGTCGAAGGCGCCCCTTCCATCGTGAAGGAACAGCTCTCGAAGGATGAAGCCGACAAGCTGAAGAAGGAACTCGAGGAAGCCGGCGCAACCGTCACCCTCAAATAAGATTGCACAACCAGCGACATTTTCTCACCATCCGACAGAACGTTCTGTTTTACGACAACGACGATTCATCGATGTGAAAGACAGGAAGCGGGTCGAATTCCATTCGACCCGCACTTGTCGTTTTATCGCCGCCACCCATACCGTCGCGTGACCGCCGCAATCGCTTCCCGGCATTCGGCCTCACCACTTCAGGTTCACGTCACGTACGCACCATGTTAAGGAGCCAGGAATTGACCACCTCTAATGCGAACGGTTTCAACGATACATTCCGGAAGCTGGATCTGACGCAGACGCCCAACGGACGCTGGAGCTTCGGGAAGATCTCGGACCTCTACGAGTATCCGAATTTTCTCGACGTCCAATGCGCATCCTTCGACCAGTTTCTCCAGGAGAAAACCACGCCCGCGCAGCGCAGGGATTACGGCCTGCAGCAGGTTTTCGCCACCAACTTCCCGATCACCGACGCCCGTGAGAACTACATTCTCGAGTTCATCGAGTATTTCATCGAAAAGCCGAAATACTCCGTCGCCGAGTGCCAGGAACGCGGCCTGACTTTCGCCGTGCCGCTGAAGGCGCGCCTGCGCCTATCGAGCAAATCGGAAGAACCGAACAGCAACGAATACATCGAGACCGTCGAGCAGGAAGTCTACCTCGGGAACCTGCCCTACATGACCGAGCGCGGGACCTTCATCATCAACGGCGCGGAGCGGGTCGTCGTCAGCCAGCTGCATCGCTCGCCGGGCGTGTTCTTCGGCGAATCGATGCATCCGAACGGCACGAAAATGTTTTCCGCCCGCATCATCCCGTTCCGCGGCTCCTGGGTGGAATTCGCCACGGACATCAACCATGTGATGTATGCCTACATCGACAGGAAAAAGAAATTTCCGGTCACCACGCTCCTGCGCGCCCTCGGCTTCTCCTCGAACAAGGAACTGCTCGAACTCTTCGATCTGGTCGAGGACGTGAAGCTCGGAAAGGCCGATGTCGACGCGTCGTACGGACGCATCCTCTGCGAGGAGGTCGTCGATGAAAACACCGGCGAGCTGCTGGTGAGCGCCGACACCGAGCTGGACGAGGACATCGTACGGTCCATCAGCGAGCACGGCGTGAAGGTCGTGCGCGTCTACAAGACCGACAACGAGAACGCGCTGGTGATCGCCAACACGATCCGCAAGGACGAGGCGAGCAACGACCAGGAAGCGCTGGAGATGATCTACAAGCAGCTGCGGTCGGGCGAAGCGCCCGACCTCGAGACGGCGAAAGGCCTGATCGAACGGCTGTTCTTCAATCCCAAGCGCTATGACCTTGGCATCGTCGGACGCTACCGTCTCAACAAGAAGCTGAATCTGCACATCGATCCGGACATGACCACGCTGACCCGCGACGACATCGTCGCCATCGTGCGCTACCTGATCGATCTGATGCAGGGCCAGCAGACCGTCGATGACATCGACCATCTCGGCAACCGGCGCGTGCGCACCGTGGGCGAGCAGCTCGCATCGCAGTACAACGTCGGCATCTCGCGCATGGCGCGCACGATCAAGGAGCGCATGAACATCCGCGACGTCGAGAACTTCACACCGGCCGACCTGGTCAACGCGCGTACGATCTCCAGCGTGGTCAATGCATTCTTCGGCACGAACCAGCTCTCGCAGTTCATGGACCAGACGAATCCGCTGTCCGAGCTGACGCACAAGCGCCGCATGTCGGCCCTAGGCCCGGGCGGTCTCACCCGCGAGCGCGCCGGCTTCGAGGTGCGCGACGTGCACTACACACATTACGGACGCCTGTGTCCGATTGAAACTCCCGAGGGTCCGAACATCGGCCTGATCTCCTCACTCTGCATCCACGCTCGCATCAACGAGTTCGGCTTCATCGAAACGCCGTACCGCCTGGTGAAGAACGGCAAGGTGAGCAAGGAGGTCGTGTATCTCACGGCCGAGGAGGAAGACGATGTCGTCATCGCGCAGGCGAACGCGCCGCTCAACACCGACGGCACGTTCAAGCTCGATCGCGTCAAGTCCCGTCTCGGCAGCGAATTCCCTGTGGTCGCTCCGGGGGAAGTCGCGTTCATGGATGTCGCACCGAACCAGATCGTCAGTCCCGCCGCGGCGCTCATTCCCTTCCTCGAGCACGACGACGCCAACCGCGCGCTCATGGGATCGAACATGCAGCGTCAGGGCGTGCCCCTGCTGCGTCCCGAGGCGCCTCTCGTCGGCACGGGTCTCGAGGAAAAAGTCGCGCGCGATTCCTACGCCATGGTGCTCGCGGAGCACGACGGAGAGGTGGTGTTCGTCGACGCCATGCGCATCCGCGTGCGCTACAATCTCGGCCGTTCGCAGGACGACATGCTGGTCGCCTTCGACTCGAACGGCGTCGTGGAATACGAACTGATCAAGTTTTTCCGAACCAACCAGGATACCTGCATCAACCAGCGTCCGGTTGTCAAGCCGGGACAGAAGTTCAAAAAGGGCGACATCCTCGCCGACGGCAGCTCCACCGATCAGGGAGAGCTCGCGCTCGGCCGCAACGTGATCGTGGCCTTCATGCCCTGGCGCGGATACAACTTCGAGGACGCGATCATCGTCAGCGAACGCCTGGTGGCGGAGGATGTGTACACATCGATCCACATCGAGGAATTTGAACTGCAGGTGCGCGACACCAAGCGCGGCGAGGAGGAACTCACACGCGAGATCCCGAACGTGAGCGAGGAAGCCACCAAGGATCTCGACGAAGACGGCATCGTGCGAGTGGGCGCCGAGGTGCGCGAGAACGACATCATCATCGGCAAGATCACGCCGAAGGGCGAGTCCGATCCCACTCCCGAGGAGAAGCTGCTCAAGGCCATCTTCGGAGACAAGGCCGGCGACGTGAAAGACGCATCTCTGAAGGCGCCGCCCGGAATGAAAGGTGTCGTGATCAAGACCAAGCTCTTCAGCCGCAAGAAGAAGGAGAGCGACGCGAAGAAGGAAGAGAAGCGCCGCATGGAGGCTCTCGAGACCGAATTCGAGAAGCGCCGCGGCGAACTGGCCAGGCTCTTCGCCCAGAAGCTCACGCAGCTGCTCAAGGGCGAGAAAGTGCTCGGCATCCGCGACATGCAGGGCTCCAGCGTCATCCGCGGCGGCACGGTCATCGGCGACGAGACATTCTTCAACATCCTCGACCAGCTCGACACGCTCGATCCCACGCAACCCTGGAGCGACACGAAGCGCGTCAACGCGCTCGTGCAGCGTCTCTACGACAACCACAAATACGCCCGGCGCGACCTCGAGGAAGACTACAAGCGCGAGAAGGGCAAGATCCAGATGGGCGACGAACTGCAGCCCGGTATCGTGCAGCTCGCGAAGGTCTACATCGCCAAGAAGCGCAAGCTGTCGATCGGCGACAAGATGGCGGGCCGGCACGGCAACAAGGGCGTGGTCTCGAACGTCGTGCCCGTGCAGGACATGCCCTACCTCGCAGACGGAACGCCCGTCGACATCGTGCTCAATCCGCTCGGCGTGCCGTCGCGCATGAATCTCGGACAGCTGTACGAAACCGCGCTCGGCTGGGTCGCCAAGCGTCTCGGCGACCGCGTGCGTTTCGCCACCCCGATCTTCGACGGTGCGAAATGGGAAGAGATCCAGGACCTGATGACCTCGGTCGAACTCAATCCCTCCGGAAAGATCGAACTGTTCGACGGCCGCACGGGCGAGAGATTCGACCAGCAGGTCACGGTCGGTTACATCTACATGCTCAAGCTGAGCCACCTGGTCGACGACAAGATCCACGCCCGGTCCATCGGCCCGTACAGCCTCATCACCCAGCAGCCGCTGGGCGGCAAGGCGCAATTCGGCGGTCAGCGTTTCGGCGAGATGGAGGTATGGGCGCTCGAGGCGTATGGCGCCGCGTACGTGCTGCAGGAAATCCTCACGGTCAAGAGTGACGACGTGCAGGGCCGCGCCAAGGTCTACGAAGCCATCGTCAAGGGCGAGAACCTGCCCGACCCCAACGTCCCCGAGTCCTTCAACGTGCTCGTGCGCGAAATGCAGGGTCTGGGACTTGAAATCAAGATCGAGTGACATCCGCTCCAGCGCGAAATGTCCTGTTTTCCCCGTTTGTATGAAACAGAATTGATTGGAGATAAAAGATGCCATTCAAACCGCAGGAGCAAGTAAAAAAGAATTTCTCGCGCATCGCGGTGAGCCTCGCCTCATCGGACGCCATTCTTTCCCGTTCCTATGGTGAAGTCACCAAACCCGAGACGATCAACTACCGCTCGTTCCGCCCGGAGAAGGACGGTCTTTTCTGCGAGAAGATCTTCGGTCCGGTACGCGACTGGGAATGCCATTGCGGAAAGTACAAGCGCATCCGCTACAAGGGCATCATCTGCGACCGCTGCGGCGTGGAAGTCACGCAGAAGTCCGTGCGCCGCGAGCGCATGGGACACATTTCCCTCGCCGTGCCCATCGTGCACATCTGGTACTTCCGTTCGCTCCCGAGCAAGATCGCCAATATTCTCGGCATCTCGTCGAAGGAGCTTGAACGCATCATCTACTACGAAAACTACGTCGTCATCAATCCGGGCCCGACCAGTTTTCCCCGTCCCTTCGGTGCGCTCAACGACGAGATTCCCGAATACGAATCCGGCGATAAAGTCGACAAGGCGTTTTTCCGCAACGACATCACGCTGCTGACCGAGGAAGAGTATCTCGAGGTCCTCGATGGCCTGCCCGAGGAGAATCACGGTCTGGACGATGACGATCCGAACAAGTTCGTCGCCATGATCGGCGGCGAGGCGATCAAGGCGCTGCTGCGCAACGTCGACATCGAGAAGCTCGGTGACCGGCTGCGCTATCAGATCCGATTTGAGAACTCGCAGCAGAAGCGGCAGGAAGCGATCAAGCGTCTGCGCGTCGTGACGGCCTTCCTCACGCAGCGCGAGACGGAGTACATCAACCGTCCCGAATGGATGGTACTCGACGTGATCCCCGTGATCCCGCCCGAGCTGCGTCCGCTCGTGCCGCTGGAGGGCGGGCGCTTCGCGACCTCCGATTTGAACGACCTGTATCGCCGGGTGATCATCCGGAACAACCGCCTCAAGCGCCTGATCGACATCAAGGCGCCGGAAATCATCGTCCGCAACGAGAAGCGCATGCTGCAGGAGGCCGTCGATTCGCTGTTCGACAACAGCCGCCGGGTGAACTCCGTG
>CAZWNO010000105.1:4078-14027 GCA_964635845.1 uncultured Chromatiales bacterium | reverse complement strand
GCCAACGGCCAACAGCCAACGGCCAACAGCCAACGGCCAACAGCCAACGGCCAACGGCCAACAGCCTCTTACATCTGCGGATCCATCAGCTTGTATTCCTTCACCTTCGTCTGCATTGTCTTGTAGTCGATCTGCAGGATGCGCGCGGCCTTGGCCTTGTTCCATCCCGTGCGTTTGAGCGTCTCGAGCAGGATCTGGCGCTCGATATGCGCAGTGTGCTTGCGCACGTGGTCCTTGAGCGGCACGCCCTGCTCGATGTCCGCCTCGTCGATCTCCGCGACGGTCATCGCGGCCCGGGCGCGGCGCTCGGCATCGAGTTCGAGATCGAGGTGATCCGTGGTGATGTATTCATCGGCGAAGAGCACCGCCCGACGCACGACGCCGCGGAGCTGTGAGACGTTTCCGGGCCAATTGTAGGCCAGCATCTTGTCGAGGGATTTCGGAGAAAACCCGTTGATTGTCTTGTTGAGCTCCTTGTTGCTCTCCTGGATGAATCTCGTCGCGAGGTAGGGGATGTCGGTCTTCCGTTCGCGCAGCGATGGGACGTGCAGGCTGAACTCGTTGAGCCGGTAGAAGAGGTCCGGTCGAAACTCCCTGCTCTCGATCAGATCCTGGAGATCGCGGCTCGTCGAGACGATCAGCTGCACGTCGACGGAGATCGGTGTCTCGCTGCCGAGGCGCACGACGCTGCGGTTCTGCAGACTGCGCAGAAGGCGCGCCTGCAGTCGCTGGGGAAAGGCCGAGATTTCATCGAGGAACAGGGTACCGCCGTTGGCAAGCTCCCATTTCCCCTGCTGCGATCCGGTGGCGCCGGTGAACGCACCGCGCTCGTAGCCGAAGAGTTCGCGCTCCATCATCGCCTCGGACAGCGCGTCGCAGGCGATCGTGATGAAGGGTTTCTGGGCGCGGGGGCCCGCGTCGTGAATCGCCCGTGCGACAAGCGCTTTCCCCGAGCCGGGCTCTCCTGTTATGAGAATATCGAATTTCGTCCCGGCGACGCGTTTGACGGTGGCCGCAAGTTCCATGACCACGTCACTGCTTCCCATGCGCTGCAGCAGTTCGTCCTTTTCCTGCTGTGGCTCCATCCGGGGCTCCTGGTACTTGCGCCGCATCAGGCGTTCGTCGAGCGCACGGCTGAGAAACTGGATCATCTCCTGGGTTTCGAACGGCTTTGCGATGTAGTCGAAAGCGCCGGACTTCATCGCATCGACCGCACCGGGCACTCCCGCAAGCGCGGTCATGAACATGATGGGAATTTCCGGATTGATGCGTCGCATCCGGAGCATGACCTCCCTTCCGTCCATCCCCGGCATGAGCACATCGAGCACAACAGCGTCCGGAACGTCCTTCCGGAACAGGTCGAGCGCCGTGTCGCCATCCATCGCCATCATCACCGATAATCCCTGCCGCTCAAACAATCGCTTTAGCAGGATGCACATATCCTCTTCATCGTCAACGATGAGGATTTTCATTCCACGATATTTCTCAAGCCCATCCATTCGGGGACTCCAGCTGTAACGTATGCATTAACATACGGGAGCGAAGTATCTTTTTCAATATCTACAGGGAAAAAATTCCCTTATTTTTTTGTCAGAATTCCGGGGTGGGGTATGCATGCACTCCATCCCGGCCTGAAATCCGCCAAAAACCGCGGGGATGCCTCGTCCCTTGGTCCTGACGAAAGTTTCAACAGGCTGGTGAAAATCCCGACAGTTGGTGTAGAAAAACACAACATCACCTATATCGTTCTAAATCAATTACTTATGTTAGCAGCAACCGGGGTGGTCAGAAATGTACTGGTGAATTTTTCAACACGATGGATTTCTACCTTCATGGTGCAGCGGGCGATATGCTCCATGGAATCCCTTGTAAACAAACAATTTATAACGATTTCGCATCGCTGCGCGACGGAGACAGGAATATGGCAGGATTGTTGTAGTGTATTTCAACAGTTGATTGTAGAATCGCACAACAACTCACCACCAGAAAACTGGAGTATGTCATGGTCGCGTTATTTGTCATTCTGTTCGTCGTATTGCTTCTGGGAATCGATCTTGTCATTCAAGCCCGCAGCAAGCAATACCCCATCATGGCGGCGGTGCACGCCGGGCAGGGGCACGCGAACAACCGCGAAACGCTGCGCATCCCCAAGAGCGTGTTCTTTCACCCCGGCCACACCTGGGCGCGGCTGCAGAACGGAGATTCCCTCGAGATCGGCGTGGACGATTTCGTCCAGAAGGCTCTCGGCGGCATCGACAGCGTCGCACTCCCTTCGATCGGGCAGTTCGTGCGTCAGGGCGAACCCGTGATCACGCTCGGACACAACGGGAAGCAGCTCACTCTCGTCGCTCCCGCGAGCGGGTACGTGCGTTCCCTCAACCATGACGCAGTGGAGAATCCCGGAATGGTCAGTGAAAATCCGTATCGCGACGGCTGGCTCATGATGATCGAGCCGGCGGAGCTGGCGCACAATCTCGGCGCACTGCGCGTCGCGGAGAGTGCGGTGACGTGGATAAGAGAAGAGGTGAAACGGTTCCGCGAGTTCCTCGGCGCCAGCATGGCGCAGCCGGCGCTCGTGGGAGAGGCGATGTTCGACGGCGGCGCGCCGATGGCCGGCGTGCTCGAGCAGCTCGACGACCAGCATCTGCACGACTTCGAGCAGCAGTTCCTGCGGTAATCGCCAGGGTTCATGTGTTCACTTCTTTCTTTATAAATGAATTCAGGAGACAAATTCATGCCACACGCTCTTCTCGTTGACCTGACTGAATGCGTGGGATGCGGCGCCTGCCGCGACGCCTGTCAGCAGGTGCACCACTTTCCGCAGGTGGAGAGCACCGCGCTCGACGCCCACAATTTCACGACCCTCAAGACAGTCGAAACGAAGGATGGAACGGAAGTGTTCGTCCGCCAGCTCTGCAGGCACTGTCAGGATCCGGCATGCGCATCCGCGTGCATCGTCGGCGCGCTCGAAAAAACGCGCGACGGCGCGGTGACCTGGAATATCAACAAATGTATCGGCTGCCGCTACTGCATGCTCGCCTGCCCGTTCGACGTCCCCAAGTACGAATGGCAAAGCAACAATCCCAAGGTGCGCAAGTGCACGATGTGCCATCAGGAACGCCATCTCACGGCCGAGATGAAGACGGACGACAAGGGGTACGTCCTCGACCGCAACGGTGAGCGCCTTGAAATCGACGGCAGGGAGATCACCTCCGAGGATCGCGACATGATCATCGAGATGACCACCAACGCCGACGGTCAGCGCGCGTCCTCATGCAGCGTCGCCTGCCCGACCGGGGCTACACAGTTCGGAGAACGCTCGGCCATGCTGGCCGAAGCGCATCGCCGTCTGAAAGAAAATCCGGATGCCTATGTCCAGAAAGTGTATGGAGAGAAGGAAGTGGGCGGCACATCCGTCTTCTACGTCTCCAGTGTCCCTTTCGAGCAGCTGGGTTTCTCCACGAAACTCGATATGACACCGCTGCCCGAACGCACCTGGCGCGTGCTGGAAAAGATTCCCGACATCGTCGTGACCGCCGGCGTGGCGCTCGGCGCGGTGTACTGGATCACCAACCGCCGTGGAGAGGTGCGGATGTACGAGGATGAACTGAAGAAACAACGCTCACAACCGAAATCCTGAGGAGGACATCATGAACTTTTCCCTGCCACGCATAACATTCTGGAAAGCGATCGCAGCGGTGTTTTTCCTCGGAGGGGTGATCGGCACGATCGTCCGCTTCGGATGGGGACTCGGAGCCGTGACAAATCTCAGCGATATCACGCCATGGGGACTGTGGATCGGCTTCGACGTCGTCACGGGCGTCGGGCTTGCAGCGGGCGGCTTCACGCTCGCCGGTCTCGTCCATATATTCCATATCAAGCGTTTCGAGCCGATCGTGCGCCCGGCGATCCTGACCGCGTTCCTTGGCTACTGCCTGGTCATCGTCGGCCTTCTCTATGACCTCGGCCGCCCCTGGTACATCTGGCACGCGATCATCTACCCGAACACGCGCTCGGTCCTGTTCGAGGTCGCCATGTGCGTCATGCTCTACACGACGGTGCTCGCACTGGAGTTCTCGCCCGCCGTGCTCGAGCGCTTCCGCCTGCACAAGCTCCTGAAGTTCATCAAGACGATCACCATCCCCCTGATCATCGTCGGCATACTGCTCTCCATGCTGCATCAGTCCTCGCTCGGCACGCTGTATCTCATCGTCCCGCAGAAGATGCACCCCTACTGGTATTCCCCGATGCTCCCGGTGTTCTTCTTCATCAGCGCCGTCGCGGTCGGCCTCGGCATGACCATCGTCGAGTCGTATCTCAGCGCGCGCGCGTTCAAGAAAACTCTCGAGACCCCGTTGCTGCGCGATCTTGCGCGCATCATGATCGGAGTGCTGGCGGTGTATTTCCTGATGCGGGGGATCGACCTCTTCCGTCGCGACGCGCTCGGCTACCTCTTCGACGGCAGCTTCGAAACGACGATGCTCTATATCGAGGTGACCTTCATGCTCATCATCCCGCTCCTGCTGTTCAACCTTCGCGGCTGGGGCCGCTCGCGCCAGGGCCTGTTCTTCACCGCGTTCTCCGTGGTGCTGGGCTTCATCACCAATCGGCTGAACGTGACGACGACCTCGCTGGAAAGCTACTACAGGGAGAATTTCGGCATGTCCTACTTCCCGAGCATCGGCGAACTCGCGGTCACGATCGCCATCGTCACGCTGGGCTTCGTGATCTTCGGTCTCGCGGTGAAGTACCTCCCGATCTTCCCGCAGCACGAAGAAGAGACAGTCCTGCGTCTCGACGCCGCGGAGGAGCCCGTGTCCGCGCCGTCGATGTATCCGACGCCCGCACCCGAGCTGCGGCGTCATTGATTCGATCCGGCGCCGGTGGCAGAAAGCCGGCGCCGTCCTTCTTCCCTCATATTCACGATTCCGAATGAGACAAGGCGATCGGCTATGAGCGTGATTATCGATACCTCGTGTGAAAACTGCGTCTGGGTTGGCGCGGGCGTGCTCCGCTACAGGCTCTGCGACCGCTCGTTCGACTGCGAGCACTGTCCCCTCGACGCCGCACTCCGCGATCACGAGAGCGGGTGCATCGATGACGATGCGACGCTGACCGAAACGCGGATCGATTTCCCGGAGTGGGAACAGCTCCCGGAGGAGAACCGTCCGTTTCTGAATCCCCTGCGCTCTCTCCCGCTCTGTCAGGATGCCCGGTACTCCGCGCACCATGTCTGGGTGCGCCTCCTGACCTCGGGCATGCTGCGAATCGGTCTGGACAGCTTCGCCGCCGCCCTTCTGCCGGATGACGCGCAGCTCGTAACCGTCGCCCACGACACCCTCCTGCGGGAAGGGGATGCTTTCGGATGGATCTACGCGTGGAACCGAACGCTTCCCCTCCCCACTCCCGTTTCCGGGAAGGTCGTCCACCGAAACGGCATACGGGTGGACAGCATCGGCGTGCTTCGCAGGAGTCCCTATCGCGACGGAGCCCTGCTCACGCTCTCGCCGGGAGCGGGTGCGCTCGCCACTGCCCATGTCTATCCCCCCGCCACCCACGGCAAGCGGGTCCAGCGCAACTGCCGCTCTCTCGCCGCACGCGTCTCCCGCGCGATGACGAAACCCGAACTCGGCGTCTGCCTCAACGATGGCGGGCAACCGGTAACCTCGCTCGAACAGATGCTCGGGACGGAGCGCTACTGGAAGCTCATCGCCCATTTCATTGCCGGAGATTAAGGTCCTGAACCTTGATGGGGACCTTCCGGATCGCTAGATTGTGGACGGACAGCACAGGAGATTCGCCGCATGCGTCTGTACCACACGCTCGCATTCAAGCTCATCGCTTTCATATTCCTCGCCCTGCTCGTCGTCACCGTCGGCGTCGTCTACGTGCGCGTGCAGACCCAGAACTCCCTCATGGAGCAGACCATCCATGACTGCGCGGAACGCGCCAGCGCATTCGCGAAAGTGGCGCTGCATCAGGGCATGCAGGAGAACCATCCCGAGGTCATCAGTCAGACCATCAACGATATCGGAACTGCACCCGATATCGAGCGGATCAGCCTGTACGACAAGGACGGACGGATCGCCTATTCCTCCGACCCGGCCCAGATCAACAGGATCGTCGAGACCTCTGACCTGGCGTGCGCACCCTGTCACGGCGGGAGCGCGGACTTCACGCAGACCAGCAGCAAGGAATACGTGCGCATCTACGATGCCGGCGGCGGCAATCGTGTCCTCGGACTCATCACGCCGGTCAACAACCTTCCCTCCTGCTCCAGCGCGCCCTGCCATGCGCACCCGCCCGGCCAGACCGTGCTCGGCGTGCTCGACGTGCAGATGTCGCTGGTGAAGATGGACCAGCACGCGGAGTCGCTGCGCACGGGCGTGATCATCTCGATCCTGGTGACCTTCATCATCCTCGCAGCCGGCACGGCGCTCTTCGTCTTTTTCTTCGTCCACAAACCCGTCCGCTCCATCATCGACGGCACGAACCGCCTGGCCAGCGGGGAGCTGTCATACAAGATCCCGCTCACGAGGAAGGATGAACTCGGTCAGCTGGTCATTTCATTCAACCGCATGGCGGAGGAACTCGAACGCACGAAGGAGGAACTCGTCGAGTGGTCGAACACCCTGGAGGACAAGGTGGCCGCGAAGACCGAGGAACTCAACAAGGTCCAGGCGCAGATACTGCACATGGAGAAAATGGCCTCGCTCGGGAAACTCAGTTCCGTCATCGCACACGAACTCAACAATCCTCTCGCTGGGATTCTGACCTATGCGCGGCTGATCGAAAAGCGGCTCGGAGCGCCCGAACTCGACGCGGCGAAGCGTGCCGTGATGGTGAAGGATATCGGATTGATCGCCGACGAGACCCGCCGCTGCGGCGACATCGTCAAGAACCTGCTCTTCTTCGCCCGCGGGAGGCAGGGTGAATACCGCCAGGCGGATCTGAACGAGGTCATCGAGAAAACGATCAAGCTGGTGCACCACAAGATCGACCTATACGAGATACAGCTCGAGGTCCACGTCCCCGAACAGACCGTGCTCGCCACCTGCGACCAGAACCAGATCCAGCAGGCGGTGCTCGCCATCATCATCAACGCCATCGAGGCCATGCACGACGGCGGTCGCCTGATCGTGACGCTCTCGCGTGACGACGGGACGGCCTCGATCCGCATAGCGGATACGGGCGTCGGTATATCCGAAGCCGACCAGCGGCACATCTTCGAGCCGTTCTTCACAACGAAGGAAGAAGGTCACGGCACGGGCCTCGGACTCTCGGTCGCCTACGGCATCGTGCAGAGCCACGAAGGTCGCATCACCGTGGAGAGCGCTCCGGGGAAAGGCGCCGCGTTTGACATCTCCATTCCCATCAATGGTCCCGCAGCATACAGACAGGAGAATATATGACCGCCTTCGACCCTACCGACATCACCATACTGATCGTCGACGACGAACCCAGCGTCCGTCAATCGCTCGCGGCGTGGTTCGAGGACGACGGCTACTCGATCGCCACCGCGCAGAACGCCGCCGAAGCGCTGCAACGGATGCAGGAACTGTCTGTCGACATCATCCTCCTCGACATCAAGATGCCAGGAATGGACGGCCTCGCGCTTCAGGACAGGATCCGCGAGTTCAACTCGGACGTGATCATCATCATCATCACCGCCTTCGCGACCGTCGATACGGCGGTACGCGCGCTCAAGGCCGGGGCTTTCGACTACACCACCAAGCCAGTCGATCCGGACGAACTCTCCCACCTGGTGAAGAACGCAGTGGAAAAGATCCGCCTGCAGCGCGAAAACCAGGCCCTGCGGCAGAGCATCGATCACCTGCAATTCGTCGATGACATCATCGGCGAAAGCGCGCCGATGCAGAAGGTGCTGGAACTCGTCAGGACCGTGGCGCCCACGGAGTCGACCGTCCTCATCCTCGGCGAAAGCGGCACGGGCAAGGAACTCATCGCCCGGGCCATCCACATGAACAGCCGGAGGCGCTATTTCCCCATAATTCCGGTCAACTGCGGGGCGCTGCCGGAATCATTGCTCGAGAGCGAGCTCTTCGGGCACGAGAAAGGCGCGTTCACCGGAGCGCAGTACCGTCGCAAGGGGAAGTTCGAGATGGCGCAGGGAGGGTCGCTTTTTCTCGATGAAATCGGAACCTTGAGTCTGAAATCCCAGATCGATCTGCTCCGTGTGCTGGAGGACCGTGAGTTCCACCGGCTCGGAGGCGAGCGCACGGTCAAGGCCGATTTTCGACTGATCTGCGCGACGAACGTGAACCTCGAGGAGGAAGTGAAGGCCGGCAGCTTCCGCGAGGATCTGTACTATCGCATCAATGTTTTCACGATCGCCATCCCCCCGCTCCGCGAGCGCAGCGCGGACATACCGCTGCTGGCAAGGCATTTCGTGCAACGGCATGCGCGGTCGATGAATCGCCCGGTACCGGTATTGAGTCCCGAAGCCATGGAAGTGCTCTTGCGGCATGAGTGGCCGGGAAATGTGCGAGAACTGGAAAACGCGCTCGAACGCGCGGTCGTGCTCAACCGCAGCGGCGTCATCGCTCCCGAGGAGCTGCCCGTGCATGTGGGCCGGCGCATTCAGCCGGTGCGCGGCAGTGCGCTCGCCGACGTGGAAAAGGAGCATATCCAGCTGATGCTCGAAGAAAACAGCTGGAACATTTCCCGCACGGCCGAGCAGCTGGGCATCGACCGCGTGACGCTGTACAACAAAATCGAGAAGTACGGTCTGAAGCGTCCCGACTGAAGCTGCGCATGAGGGATATCACCGTCATACCGTTGGGCACGCATCCGCGGGATGTCGAACTCATTGAGCTGAAATCCGGCATCGAGCGGATACTGCCGGTTCAGGTAACGCTCCATCCGCTTCCTCTCGATATCGATGCCGCGCTCGATGCCTCGCGTGAGCAGTATCACTCGACCTATGTCCTCTCCATCCTGCTCCAGCAGGCCGACCCCGCAGCGTCGCGACTGCTCGGCATTACGTCCTTCGATCTGTTCGTGCCGGTGCTCACTTTCGTCTTCGGCCAGGCCCAGCTCAACAACCGCGGCGCCGTTTTCTCCACCTTCCGCCTTCACAACGAATTCTACGGCATGCCGCCTTCGATGGGAATGCTGGGCGAGCGCTGCCTGAAGGAAGCGCTGCATGAGCTGGGACACACCTACGGTCTCCGTCACTGCGCCGACCGGCCCTGCGTCATGAATTCCTCCACCTATGTGGAGGATATCGATCTCAAGCCCGCGGATTTCTGTTTGCCTTGCCGGGAACATCTGGGGAGCCTATTTTAGCGTCGTTCAGGGAGAACACGCTTTTTTCAAACATAATCAGGGAGATCATCATGAAGTCATCATGGCTGCGGCACATGGTACTTTTCTGCGTCGTGCTGGCGGACATCGTCGCGTCGGCACACGCGCAACCGTGGAATTACGATTTCGGGAGCGGCACCGGTACGCATGCGAGCGGTGTCAGCACGACGTTTCTGCCGGACTTCCCATCGGGGACGGGAAGGGTGCGCATCGGCTCGCAGGGCGGATCGATCGCACTGTGCAATCCCGGCGATCCGCGGCTCGGCAGCGCGACGGAGGCTGTGCTCACCGCGCCCACCGGCTCGTCGCTCAATAAACTGCAGTGCTTCGATTTCAGCGGGAACAGGCGTTTTGCTTTCCGTACGAAGATGTCGATCGGCGGCGGCCCCGGTGACGTGTACTTCTTCGTCGGAAACGGCAGCTGTTTCAGCGACAACATCGGATTTTCGTCCGGACAGGTCTTCACGGGAATTCGCTGGGCGCACGACAGCGTCGGGATGGCAATCTCGATCCGCAGCGGCGGCGGGTGGACTCCCATCGCCCCGTATTCGATGCTCCCCGACAGCGTGCATCTGCTTGAGCTGTACGCCAATAACTCCAGCAATATAGAGGGGTATGTCAA
>CAZWNO010000105.1:0-4068 GCA_964635845.1 uncultured Chromatiales bacterium | reverse complement strand
GGACCTCACAGACCGTTGCACCCTTCAGCTGGGATCTGTGGGTCGACGGACATCTCATCGTCAACGACCTGGCGGGCGCGGGGCTCGCGGACAGCATCGACATCGACTCGTTCATGTTCTATACGGCAGCGAGCCCGGCAAATACCTGCACACTGACGATTGACGACATCGTCTACACGAATACGATCCCCAATCAGCCGCTTCCCGTCGAGCTGGGACATTTCGAGGCGCGTCTGCGCGACCGAAGCGTGCTGCTGCGCTGGGAGACCGAGACCGAGCTTCAGAATTTCGGATTTGAAATCCAGAAACGTGCCGCCGGTGGTCGCGGCGCGGGTCCGACCGCCGCTTGGGCCGTGCTGGCTTTCGTTCCCGGCGACGGCGACCGGCACACACCGCGCTGGTACGAATGGACGGACAGTCTGCGGGGTGAGTCGGGCACGCTCTGGTATCGCCTGCGCCAGATCGATCGCGACGGCAGCAGTACACTGTCTCCCGTCCGTGAGGTCATCTCTGCCCCGGATTGCGACGGACTGCGCATCGGCGCCCCCTGGCCGCATCCTGCCCGGCATTTCATTGTCGTACCGCTCTCGACCGATCGGGAGCGCATTGTCACCATCGAAGTCCGTTCTCTCACCGGAACACAGGTTGCGATCCTGCCCGCCGTGCGCCTCCTCCCCGCCGGCGGGCAGGACCTGCGCCTGTCCTGCGGACATTGGCCGCGGGGTCCGCAGCTGCTCACGGTGCGTGATGGATCGCGCCTCACCGTGCGGATGCTCCTCCTGATCTGAACACGCGGGATACGTCCCGCAAACGCGGGATTCGTCCCGCACTCGCGGGATACGTCCCGCACTCGCGGGAGCCGTCCCGCACACGCGGGAGCCGTCCCGCACACGCGGGATTCGACCCGAAAATCCGTGTGCGAGCAAAATTTTGTCACTCTGCACTTGTCATCCGCCTTTTCACGTCGTATGTTTGTCCATACGGTTTGACTATCCAGTTAATCTGTCTGGTGAACAATGACAACGCACAATTTCTCCGAGACGGAGATGAGCATCCTGGCAGCGGCGCTGGAGGAATTCAGCATGTACGGCAGGAAGGGTGCGCGCATGCAGGGCATCGCCGACCGGGCGGGTCTCAACAAGGCTTTGCTGCACTACTATTTCCGCAGCAAGGACCGTCTCTACGAAGAAGTCTTCACCTACGTCTTCCACCGGTACATACAGCGCATGGGCGTCGAACTGCGCTCCGAGGGAGATTTCGCGTCCGTTCTGCGTGGCGTGATAAACCGCTACCTCGATATACTCGGCGAGAATCCTGCCCTGCCCATGTTCATGCTGCGGGAGATCGCCGAGGGTGCCACGGTGTTCAGCCGGCGGCTGGCGGAGCTGGCGCACGGGGAACCCGGGAACATGCCGAACGCCCTCCTTGATTTCTTCGAACGCGGCGTGCGCAGCGGAGCCATACGCCCGGTGGATCCCGTGCAGACTGCCATTTCAATCATCGGAGCCTGTGTCTTTTTCTTCGCAGGATTCCCGGTGTTCGCCTCCCTCTTCCCCGAGATGAAATCGCGGCGCAACCAGCTTCTCGAGGAGCGGAAGGACCATATTTTCGATCTCGTGTATTACGGACTCAAACCCCGAACGGAGTGATCTCATGAGACGCCAACTCACATTTATGCTGCTGCTCTGCATTCCCGCGCTGCCACTTGCGCCCGAGCTCGTCGCGCAGCGCGTGCGCAGCCTCGCGGAAGTACAGCAGCTCACCCGCGAGCATGCGGAGGAAATCACCGTGGCGCGGCTCGATGTCGAGCACGCGCAGCGCGGAGTCGACATCGCGCGTTCACGGCGGCTGCCCCGGCTCGATCTCTCCGCATCGTACACGCATATCAGCGAAACGGGCGGCATCGAATTGACCATCCCGGGAGTGATGTCCCGCAGCATCCAATTCGGTGACGGCAATGTCTGGGAATCGGCGCTCACCGCCAGCGTTCCCCTCTTCACCGGCTTCCGCCTGCAGTCGGCCCAGCGCGTGCAGGAGACGCAGGTCGCGCTCGCCGAGCGCCAGCTCCGGGGCACGGAGATTTCCCTCCACAACCGCGTCAGCCTCGCATACCGGCAGGCACAGCTCGCCCTGCGGTCACGCCGCATTTATGACGAACAGCTCCTCTACCTTGCCGGGCAACTTGGAACGCTGAAAAAGCTGCTGGCGCAGGGTCAGATTCTTCCATACGACACGCTGCTCCTCTCCACCCGGATGAGCGCGCTGCGGGTCGAACGCGCCGGCGCCGAGACGGCATACCGGAACGCGCGGATCGTGGTCGCGGATTTCGGAGCTTTCGATCCTGATTTCGATGTCGCGGGCGAAATCGACGACGTACCGCGGTTCGCGGTGGACGACGAGGAGGCGCTGTATCTGTTCGCGATCGAGAATCGCAGCGATCTCGCCGCGCTGAGGGAGATGAAGACGCTCGGCGACGAGAGCATCCGCGCCGAGAAGGCCGCGTTCCTCCCGGGCATCTCCGCCTTCGCCTCTTACCGCTACGGCAGGCCGGGCGTCGACCAGGTACGCAACGAATGGATGGACTACTACACCGCCGGCGTCTCGCTGCAGTGGAACCTCCTCGCCTGGGGCGGCGATCGAGGCCGCGTCGAGCAGGCGGAAATCCAGCGGCGTGAGACCGACCTGCGACTGGCGCGGCTGGAACGGCAGCTGCGCGCGGCCATACGGGGATACAGAAACGAACTCGCCGTGCTCGGGGAGACACGCGCAATGCTCGACGAGCAGATCCGGCAGGAGACCGCCAAGCGCGACATCCTGCAGGCCCGCTTCGCGCAGGGACTCGCGACGGCGACCGAACTGGTGGACGCCGAGACCGCGCGCACAACGGCATTGATCCGCCGCGAACAGAGCGACATCCAGTACCTGCTCAAGCTCACGGAACTCGCGAACGCCATCGGCAAAGACATATAGGAGAATACAATGAAACTGCGTAGCACACTCATTCTGTCCCTGCTGCTGCTGGCCGCATGCTCGGACCGCGATGAAGCGGAGATGACATTCACCGGCATCATGGACGCCCGCTCGGTCCGCATCAGCGCGGAAGTGTCCGGACGTGTGAGCACGATCACGGTGGACGAAGGCGACACGGTCACGAAAGACAGCCTGCTCGCGGTCATCGAGACGGAGCGGCTCGGATATCAGCTGGATCAGAGCGATGCGATGCTGGCGGAGCTGCAGCACCAGACCGCTGCGTCGCAGTCGCGGCGCGAGGCCGCGCGCGTGCAGCGGGAAAACATCGCGCGCAGGTACGACCGCTTCAAGATCCTGCTCGGCCAGCAGGCAGCCACGCAGCAGGCGGTCGACGACCTGAAGGCACAGCTCGATGCGGCGGATGCCGAGCTTGCCGCCGCGGAGGCGGCTCTGGCGGCCATGCGCAGCAAGCGCGCACAGATCGAAGCGGGCGGCGATGTCATTCGAAAGCAGCAGCGTGACGCCGGCGTCGTTGCCCCGCTGTCCGGCACGGTGCTGCAGCGCTACACCGAAGTCGGAGAATTCCTCGGCATGGGTGCGCCGATGTTCGATATCGCCGATCTCGGGGAAATGTGGACACGCATCTACGTCTCGGAGAAACAGCTTCCCTCCCTGCGGCTCGGACAGCGCGTGCGGCTCGCGGTCGATGGATCGGATGCCGCGTTCGAAGGCCGCGTCAGCTGGATCTCCGACAAGGCGGAGTTCACACCCAAGACGATACTCACCGAAGAAACGCGGACGGCGCTGGTGTACACCGTGAAAGTGACGGTATCCAACCGCGACGACATACTCAAGATCGGCATGCCCGTCACCGTCCGCATCGCCAGGGGGAAATGATGATTCCCCCGGACAACGGCGGCCAGGACGGAAACGCGGCGCGTCCGGAACCGCAGAGTCGGGGCGCTGAGGCCGACCGCCTGATCGCCGTGGAGCATTTCTCGAAATCCTATGGCAGCCAGCGCGCGGTCGACGATCTGAGCTTCGAGGTGCGGACAGGGGAACTCTTCGGCCTGATCGGTCCCGACGGCGCGGGCAAGA
>CAZWNO010000104.1:6637-14081 GCA_964635845.1 uncultured Chromatiales bacterium | reverse complement strand
CTCGTGCTCGTGCTCGTCCTCGTGCTCGTGCTCGTCCTCGTGCTCGTGCTCGTCCTCGTGCTCGTCCTCGTGCTCGTGCTCGTCATCGTGCTCGTGCTCGTCCTTGTGCTCGTGCTCGTCCTCGCCGTTCCCGCATCTCCCGAATTTTCGTATTTTGAAATTCTGTATCACCACTGATCAACAGAGCTTATGGTCGACGTCTATATTCAGGATCTCGCCGCGCATGTCGGCAGGGAAGTCACGCTCAAGGGCTGGCTGTACAACAGGCGCGAGGGCGGGAAAATCCTCTTCCTCATCCTCCGCGACGGCTCGGGCATCATCCAGTGCGTGGCGACGCAGGACAGCGTGTCCGAGGCGGACTGGCTGAAGGCGAAGTCCCTCACACAGGAATCCTCCTTCACCGTCACCGGCCGCATCCGGGCGGACGAACGCGCACCGGGCGGCTACGAGATGGACGTGCGCACGCTCGATGTCGTCGCGATCGCCGAGGAGTATCCCATCACGCCGAAGGAACACGGCATTGAATTCCTCGCCGACCGCCGGCATCTGTGGATACGCTCGCGCAGGCAGACGGCCATTCTCCGCATCCGGCACAGCATCATCCGTGCGATTCGGAATTTCTTCGACGACCGCGGCTTCACGCTGTTCGACGCACCCATCCTCACACCGAACGCGGTCGAGGGCACGTCCACGCTTTTCGAGACCGAGTACTTCAAGCTCGGCAAGGCCTATCTCACGCAGTCCGGTCAGCTCTACGGCGAATCCGGCGCGATGGCGCTGGGCAAAGTGTATGTGTTCGGTCCCACCTTCCGCGCGGAGGAATCGAAGACGCGCCGTCACCTCACCGAGTTCTGGATGGTGGAACCCGAAATGGCATGGTTCGATCTCGACGACGACATGCGGCTCGCCGAGGAGTTCATTTCGCACGTCGTGCAGACCGTGCTGAAGGAACGCAAGGCGGAACTCGCCGAACTCGAGCGCGACACGACGGTGCTGGAGAAGATCCTCCCGCCCTTCCCGCGTGTCTCGTATGAGGAAGCGGTGGAGATGCTGCACAGCGACCGCACCGCGGAGATGGTGGACGAACGCATCGCGGCCGCGGAAAAGGAGACCCTGGAACTGAAGGCCGAACTCGCCGCGAACCGTGAGCAGTACGGCAAGGTGAAGGAGTGGCAGCGGAAGAAATTCGACGCCCGGGAAATCCAGATCAACACGCGGCTCGCGGAACTCGAGGAGCAGCTGCGCAACCTGCCGAAGTGGAAGGAATCCGCCCGCAATTTCGTGCACGGCGGCGACCTCGGCGGCAGCGACGAAACCCTGCTCACCTGGTACTTCGAGAAGCCCGTGATCGTGCACCGCTATCCCGCCGCGGTGAAGGCGTTCTACATGAAGCGCGATCCGCAGGACGAAAGCAAGGCGCTGGCGATGGACGTGCTCGCGCCCGAGGGCTATGGCGAAATCATCGGCGGCTCGCAGCGCGAGGACAACCTCGACTACCTGCTCGAGCGCATAGAGGAGCACAAGCTCCCGAAGGAAGTGTTCGAGTGGTTCCTCGACCTGCGTCGCTACGGCAGCGTGCCGCATTCAGGATTCGGCCTCGGTGTCGAACGCACGGTTGCGTGGATCTGCGGACTCGAGCACATTCGCGAGACGATTCCCTTCCCGCGGCTGATTCATCGGAACAAACCGTGAAGAAAAACCGCGAAAGCGCGAAAACACGAAAATATTTTGAGCGCCCCTGACGGGGCGCTTTTCGTTACGATGGGATGAGACAATAGGGAGCGGTCGCTGTTCCTGCGTTTCACGCGGGGCGGATCAGAAGCGCGTGCCCACCGCGAGCAGGATGTCCTTCTGGTCCTGTTGATCGAATAGTCCCATCACACTCAGCGAGGAAGCGCTGGCTTCCGCATACAGATACGGCACGGGGTGGATGCGGATGCCAAGCGAGGGACCGAGGGCGGTATGGTCACTCACCTCTCTCGTGTAGAAGCCCGCGATACGCACACCCGCGGTGCCCACGACCGCCGGAGAGAACGCGACTTCCACCGTGTTGACGAAATCAATGACGCGACGGTAATCTTCCCAGTTGTCCACGCGCAACGAGTGCGAATAGGAAACCATCGGACTGATTTCCCATTGCAGCGCGTGTCCGAAGGAAAGCATGCCGCCGTCGTACTGCGGCTGCAGCCAGGTTTCACCTTTGCGGGTATAGCGACCGCCGCCGGCGGATTCACGCAGGACCACATGGGACGAGAGCCAGATATCCGCCATCGCGGTGACCATGGTGCTGTGCAGGGTCTCACGGAAGTGCTGTTCGCCCCAGCTCTTGTAATACCGGCATTCTCCCTGCACATCCGTGATACTGCCCCCGAGCGCGAAACCCGGCGCGATCAGTCCCGCGCCCGAAACGTGCAGGCGGAATTCGTCAGGCTCCGCCGCCAGGGTGGGATTGTCACTCAATTCGACGGCGACGTGTCCCGCGGGCAGCAGGCGCCGCGAGACATCGTGCCGATGCGCATCGTCCTGTGGCAGATCGGCGAACACATGAGCATAACGTACGCTTGTGGACCACTCCCTGCGATCGATCACGAGATTGTCGGGACCCAGAAGGTTCAAATCCACGAGTCTCTGCCATGCGGCGCCGGCGCGCACCGAGATGTCGTTACGATAGGTGAAGCCAGGCTTCGCGTCTTCGACCGGGTCCGAATCCGATGTGGCCGACGTCCGCGTGCCGTCGCGGAACGCCTGCGCCCCGTCTCGGACCTGTGCTGTCGCGGCGGACAAAACGAAGCCGAGCATGAGCGCCGATGCGAGCAGGCGGCGCAGGGTCGATACTGCGGTTGATGTGTTCAAGTTGCTCCCTGTGCAATGAATGGATGTGTGTATCCCCTCGCCCGCCGCGGCCGACAGATTTCAGCGTCAGCGCTCTGAAATTAGTCGGCTTCGCGACGAATGTCAAGGTACGTATCAGTGACCTGCGCCTGCGGGACCAGGAACATCCGCAGCTCCTGGTCCGCTTTCCGCAACTTGCCGGCCAGGCGCAGTGCGTTCCAGGTCACGTCCGTATTGTCACAGGGTTCGCGATTGAAGACGATGAGCATTTCCATTGGCTGCATTTCATGTATATTGCACGCATCACAGCTCCAACACGTCCCACCGAGGAATCGCCATGAGTAAAAGCCATGACACGAAGAAGAGTTCGAAGAAAGAACCTGCCAAGACGATGAAGGAAAAGAAAGCCGCAAAAAAAGTGAAAAAAGACGAAAAGAAAAGCGCTTCGTTGCTCAAGAAATGATCCGGTGGTGAGGCGATGGCAAGACACGCCGGGAGCGATCGGCGGATGGGGAGTCCAACTACTCACCCGTCGAGCCGCGCCTGCAGATCGGCCGCGATGGCCGTCAGGTATTCCTCGCCGAAGTCAATCTGCAGCTCGACCCACATGGGGAGGTGATCGGACATCTGATACGTCCGCCATCCGGAATAGCTGTCGTAGACGTCACTGGAATTCGGCTTGCGCATGAACGGGCGGTACACGGCCTCCTCATCTTCGCGGTAAACGACGTCGAAGTAATCGAAGACGCCGGCGCGCAGGATACTGATGTGCGTATAGGCTTTTCGCCGCACCGAGGCTCCCGACCACACGGCGATCTGATCGTAGAATTTGTCCTTCTTGACGTTCGACCCCGGAATGCTCTGCAGCGGCTCGGGAACGACGAAGCCGTTGCTCTGCAGCGCCTGCATGGTTTCGTGCGTTCGGTCGATGATGTTGAAGTCGCCCAGCGCGATGAACCAGGAATCGGCGTCGGAGTCGTTGTCGCTCTTTGCGCGCTCCGCGAGCAGCGCGGTGAGACGCCGAATCTCGTCCTTGCGCTGCGCGATGCCGATGTCCCCGCTTCCGTAGAAAATGTGGACCGTGGCGAGGTTGACCTTCAGCCAGCCCGCCTGAAATGACACGATGAATGGCGTGCGGGCGAATTGCTGCGGTCCGCCTACTAATGAATTCGGAGGAAGCACGATTTCCGCGGACTCCGGGAGCATCGGCGTGGATGTCGCGGGAATGTCGATGCCGCCGCCGGCATTGATCGGCACCCGCGCATTCTCCGCGAATCGAAGGGATGCGCCGTGGGGCAGAACAACCTTCGCACCGTCCGGCAATACGATTCCGACGTCCTGTCTCAGCTTCGTCTCCCCTGATGCGAGCGTCGAGACTTTCAGGTTCGTTTCAGAGGCCACGGTCTGTCCGGCAGGAAGTTCAAGCCGCGCTCCGCCCTCGATCCGGAAGCGGTCGCCGAAAGGATCGGTGACTTTCTGTCCTTTCGGCAGCGTGAGTTCGCCTGCCACGTTCCGGAACGAAACCTTTCCGCGGTTGTACAGGAAGGCCATGCGTTCTTCGTTGCCCGCATCCCCCTCCGTCACATCCGTCGCGATGAAATCCCATCCGGGCCCGAGCAGCTGCCGGATGTCCTCGAGCGCGCCGAGGTCCCTTCGGATCTCCTGCAGCGCGACGAGGTCGAAATGCGAGATGATCTCCGCGATATAGGACTTCGCTTCCTGGCTGCGGTAGCCGTAGCTGGCGGAATCGAACTCGCGGAGATTCCAGGTCGCGAGGCGGAAGGAACGTGTCGTGTCGATTGGCGGCACGGCATCGGAGGGCGGCGTGGCGGCCGTGATATGATCGGCGAGGGACTTTCGCAGTGCGAGCAGTTTTTTCGTCGCCCGCTGTTTCGTTTCGAGCGTGACGAAGCTGTCGCCCGCGCGCGGCCGCAACCAGGTATAAAAGGGCATGGGAGTCTCCTTTTGCGTAATTGGATGAAACGGCGATTTCCCGCCCGGGCTCACTCGCCCGTCATCACCGGGCACCCGCGGCTGGTTTCGCTATTCTACTGCACCATTCTTCCCCGATGCCGGATCCAGCCCGCGCGGTGCCTGCCCTCCGGATCCCTGTGCGTCCAGTGCACCGTCCCGCCGTTCCGGTTCCACTCGTAGACACCGCGAAACACCACGCTATCCCCTGCCCTCAGATTCTCCACCCGCGGAGCCAGATCGATGTTATGCGCGATCAGAATCGTCTGTCCGGACTTCAGACGAACGATGAAACGCTGATGGCGGCTCCCGTCGACATCATCGCCGAGAATCCTCGTCACGCTGCCCTCGCCTTCGACCGGCACGCCGCTGGCGCGGGATTCGAATGCCCGTGCGAATACGTCATCGCCTTCGGGCAGACCTTCGCCGGAGCGTCCGCCGTCCTCCGCCTGCACGGCATCCCGCGCAGCCGGAGCGATCGACGTCGCCGGTGAAGACGGTTCTTCACGATTGAAGAAATATACGGCAAGCGCTGCGACGATGAGGATCAGCGCAGGAAGTGCGAGCTTTTTCATGCAGTCTCCTTCACGGGTGTCCCGCCCGCGAACGACAGCCACAGGAAGCCGACCGATCCCGCCGCGAGCGACGCGAACAGGATGGCGATTTTCGACGCACTCACCGTCACGGCGTCGCCGGGGAATGCGAGAATGGTGATGAAAATGGACATCGTGAATCCTATTCCTCCGAGAATTCCCGCGCCGAAAACCTGCCGCCAGCGCAGGTCCGCCGGAAGGCGGCTGAGTCCCAACGCGACGGCGAGAAATGCGAACAGGGTCACGCCAAGCGGTTTCCCCAGCACCAGTCCCGCGGCGATGCCGAGACTGTTCGCGCTCGTCAGGTTCTGCATCCATTCCGGACCGAGAATCACCGCGGTGTTGGCCAGTGCGAAGATCGGCAGAATGACGAAGGCCACAGGCTTGTGCAGGGAATGCTCGAGCCTGAAGGATGGCGAGTCTCCGCTGCCGTCCCTGGCCGAGAAGGGAATCGCGAAGGCCAGCATGACGCCGGTCAGAGTTGCATGCACGCCTGACTGGAGCATGAGATACCACATGAGCGCTCCGCCCAGCAGGTACGGGATGAGCGACATGACGCGGAACACGCGGTTCATGGCGAACAGCAGTCCCCACACGCCCAGTGCTCCGGCGAGATACCATATCGAGAGGTCCGCTGTATAGAACACGGCGATGACGATGATCGCGATCAGATCGTCGATCACGGCGAACGCGACGACGAAGACTTTCAGCGACGGCGGAACGCGGGTCCCGAGCAGCGCCAGCACCCCGAGTGCGAAGGCGATGTCCGTCGCCATGGGAATCCCGATTCCGGGTTGCGTGGGAGTTCCCGCATTCAAGGACAGATGGATGAGCGCCGGTGTGACGGTGCCTCCGACCGCCGCGAAGATCGGCAGCAGCGCCTGGCGGAAATCGGACAGTTCGCCGCTGTAGAGTTCGCGCTCGAGTTCCAGGCCGATGAGGAGAAAGAACACGGCCATCAGTGCGTCGTTGATCCAATGCTCGATGCTGAGTCCGGCAATGGGGATCTGCCATGCATTCTGGTACCCCGTGCCGAGCGCGGTGTTCGCGATGATCAGGGAGATGGCGGTGCAGATGATCAGAACGATGCCGCCCGATTTCTCCGAATCGAAGAAGTCGTTGAACATGTGGGTCAGACCGCGTTGAAGAGCGTTCATGATGGGCCTGCTGCGTGTCAGACGAGGGTGAGCACGGTTATTTCCGGAGGACAATTGATGCGCACGGGGATCCCGACGGTGCCGATCCCGCGCGTGACATAGAGTTGCGTGCCGTCGAGGTGATAGAGGCCTTCGACATATCCCGAGATGAGAGAGGCGGGAGTGACGACCGCGCCGAAGATGCGTGCGAGAACGATCTGTCCCCCATGCGTGTGACCGCTGACCATCAGTCCCGCGCCGTATGCGGAAGCGTCCTCGAAGTAGTAGGGCTTGTGGCAGAGCACGATGTTGGGCAGGCGCGCGTCGAGTCCCTCGACCGCTCGACGGAACAGCGGTTCGAATTCCCGTCCGCGGCCGATATCATCGAGTCCGACGAGCGCGAGTTCCCTGCCCTTCATCTCGATGAGCACATGCTCGTTGCGCAGCATGCGCACGCCGGCGTGTTCGAGTTCCTTCGAGATGTAATCGGCGTCGGCGAAGTAATCATGATTCCCCGTGCTGCCGAAGACGCCGTGCCGCGCCTCGAGCTTCGCGAAAGCATCGCATACGGGTTCGATTTCCTCATTGCGGTGCTGAACGAAATCGCCGGGCAGGAGGACCACATCGGGTTTCAACGCGTTGATACGAGCGACATACGACTCGATGTCCGCCTTGCTCATGAAAGGGCCGGAGTGAATGTCCGAAATCATCGCGACACGGAATCCCTTCAATTCCTTCGGCAGCCGCGGCAGTTTCACGGTCTTGTATACGACCTCGAACTCATCGTCGCCGCTGAAATTCCCCAGGGGATTCGTGAACGTAAGGATTGTCAGTCCCGCGGCGCCGAACCTGAGAAAGTCGCGGCGGCCGTGATCGACTGCGGCCGGAGGGGAGGGTAATGTCATGCGGGAG
>CAZWNO010000104.1:0-6627 GCA_964635845.1 uncultured Chromatiales bacterium | reverse complement strand
TCTTCCTTGTGTATGGAAACGGGCATCCAGGGATGCCCGATAGGGAAATAACAATGCGAAACACCGGGAAGTGCCCTACAATCTCACGGTGATACCGACGAGGACCTGCATCATGTCCGTGCCGGATTTCATCTTGTCCTCCGGAAGCACGCGCGGGGCGCGATTGGAATCGAAGGAGATGGATTCGTCGTCGAGATATTCAGCCTCGCCGCCATAGAGATACCGGACGCGCGCGCTGACATACAGCTCTCCGTACGACCCGTTCGTACCGGCTCCCGAGTAAACGCGAAAGTCAATCCCGCCTCCCGCACCGTAGCTGAATGCGGCGTCGGAAAGGAATGTGTCCCCGCTGAATCCCAGATCTTCATCTTCCTCGTCATCCACGGAGGAACTCGTCCAGAGGATGTGCATACCCACCAGTCCTTCGAAGAACGGACGGAACGCGCCGTCCTCCGGCTGCACGCGAAGAAAAAGGTTCAGCGTGACTATTCTGTTGGTCGCCGTCATGCCGACGTATCTCGTGCTCCCGAGGCCGCTGACCGGGACGTCCATGGAAGTGGATCCGTAGAATGCGTAGCTGCCTGTCAGCCCCATCGCCAGTGGGAGCCGCTGCGGAGCATATCCAAGGTCGGCACTCAGACCCAGTCCGACCTTGGTGAGGTTTTCCGCGAATGCGCCCCGCGGATAGAGCAGCATGCCGTCCAGGCTGAACAGTCCGCTCAGCAGTTCATGCTCTTCTTCTTCCTGCGCATGCACATGCGTGACAGAGAAGACGACGAGCAGAAGTAGCACGATGACGTAACGCGTGATGCTCACCTCTGGGACGGATGTGACGGACGATGGATGAGCAAAGGTACGAGTTTATTTCATCCGGAGAAAGAGGTCCCCTACACTCAGAAGCGCAGCGCCACGCCGATCATGGTCTGCAGCATGTCGGTTTCGGATTCGAGGGCGTTCTTCTCGAGCAGCACCGGCGCACCGTTGGCGTCAGAGGTGATCGATTCCTCGCCGAAATATTTCGCCTTGCCTCCGAACAGGTAGCGCGCCTTGAGATCGACGAGTACTTCGATGCCCTGGCCGGGCGTGTCGGTCTCCCCGCGGTAGACGCAGAACTGCACGCCGCCTCCCGCGCCGTAGCTGAATGCCGCGTCGCTCAGGTTCACGCTGCCCGCGATGTCCTTGTCCTCATAGCGCTCGTCCTTGACCTCGGATTCCGTCCAGAGATAGTGCAGACCGACGAGTCCCTCGAAATACGGGCGGAACATTCCGTCCTGCGGCTGCAGCCGCAGGAACAGGTGGCCCGTCGCGATGTTGTTGGACGTCGTCAGGTCGACGTTGACGAGTTGTACCGTGCCGCTGAACGGCACGCGGAAGGTGCGGCTGCCGTACGTCGTGAAACCGCCTGTCAGGCCGACGGCCACCGGCAGCTGAGGCAGGACGTACGCTGCGTCGATGCCGATGCCGTAGCCGACATCGTCCGAGTTGTCCTTGAACTCTCCCTGCGGGAAGGTCAGAAGGAAATCGAGTCCCAGCTGCCCCTGTCCGATGGTGTATTCCGCCTCCTGGGCGAAAAGTGTTGCGGAATAAATGGTGAGAAAGAAAATGAATACGAAGGTGTATCGCATGGTTCCCATGGTGAAAGTGATGAATGATGGATTCGTGATCCCGGGTGAAAAATTGCCGATCTCGCGCCGTTCGCGGTTATTCGGAGCAGTCGGATCAGGGCGATGTCGATTTTCATTGTTTCTGGAGCAGAAACATGGGATTTTTGTATGATTGGCGGATTTGCCTCGAATAAAAAACGTTTCTACTGAATTTCGGAGTTTTCATGTCCCGATTGTACCGGTTTCCTGCCTTGATGCTGGCGGGGATGTATACGTGCATTCTCGCGTTTTTGTTACTGGTGAACGGACGGCCTGCGTATCTCGACGACCATGGGTACGCGCTGTCGGAGAGCAAACCCTGGCGCGAATCGGTCGAGGCGCTGCGTTATTTCTATGAACAGCGGACCTACGGAAATCCCGGGGTGAACATCAGTGACCGGCTGCTGAGCGCCTGGAGCACTGTGGCGTCGTCACCTCAGAGCGCGCTTCTGCGTCCTTTCTCCACTGCCGTGACCTGGCAGCTCGAGGGACCCACGAATATCGGCGGCCGCATGCGCGCCGTGGTGTTCCATCCGACGCAGACCAGCACGATCTACGGTGGTGCCGCATCGGGTGGCGTCTGGAAAAGCACGGACCTCGGCGTGAGCTGGCGGCCGCTGACCGATCACATGCCGCGACTCCCCGTGGGAGCGCTCGCGATCGACCAGAACAATCCCGACGTGATATTCGCGGGAACGGGCGAACCGATCGGGACGAATTTCGGCCGCAGCGGTGGATCGCCCTACTACGACGGGCTCGGAGTCATGCGCAGCGACGACGGCGGAGAGACGTGGGACTTCCTTCCCTGGCCGAAATCCTACAGCGCGGTGTACCGCATCGCCCTGCATCCGGAATCCTCCGACACCATGCTCGTGGCCACGGTGGACAAGCTCTATAAAACGACCGATGGCGGACAGAACTGGTCCAGCGTCTTCGACGGCGTCATCACGGAGGTGCTGTACAAGCCGGGAGATCCCTCCACCGTCTACACGGCAATCGGCGCCGAGTACGGCGGCAGCAACAACGGCATCTATGTCTCGAGAGCAGGCGGCGACAAATTCACCTGGCGACGTCTCGATGTCAACCTTCCGACCGGCGACTCGACGGCACGCGTCGTCATGAGCATCCCGGTGTCGCGACCCGATCGCATCTACGCCGCGATGGGACTCAATCGCCGCAAGATGACCGACAGCGATGTGGACTTCAAGGGAGTGTTCGTCTCCAACGATGGCGGCGACACATGGGAAAGGATGATGAATGCCATCCCCGCGAACTTCACACGCGGGCAGGCCTTCTATGACCTCACCATCATGGCGAATCCAGCGAATCCCGACATCGTGTTTCTCGGCGGCATCGACATGCACCGCAGCCTCACCGGCGCCGGCGGTTTCGCGAAATTGTCGCATTGGGAGTACCGCATCACGGACCCGAAAAATCCCGGGTATGTCCACGCGGATCAGCATCACGTGGCCTTCAAGCCGGATGATCCGAACACGGTCGTGATCGCCTGCGACGGCGGCATCTTCGTCAGCACCGACGGCGGCACGAACTGGATGGATCGAAGCAGCGGCCTCGTCACCACGCAATTCTACGGCATCAACTATGCGCCATCCAATCCGCAGCTGCTGTACGGCGGCACGCAGGACAACAGCAACATGCGTCAGGCGGTCATCGGACATACGGACTGGCTGTACGTCGGAGGCGGCGACGGCGGCCGCATGGCCATCGATCCGAAAGACAGCGATCTGCTGTATGTGACGATCAACAGCACACCATACCGTACCTACGACGGAATCAATTTCACGCCGCTGTACAACGGACTGAGCCAATATCGCGGCAACTGGGTGCGCCCCATGATTCTCGATCCGAACGGTGACCGTCTGTACACGGGGTCGGACTATGTGCATCGACTCAGTCCCGCGAAGGATGCGAACAAATGGATGGCGATAAGCATCACGAAAGTGGTGCGCAGCAACGGCATCGTCACGGACCTCGAGATGCCGGAACCGAATCCGCGCTGGATGTACTCGTCCTCGAGCGACGGCAAGGTGTTCGTGTGCGAAAACCTCATCGCACTCGACACCGAGTGGTACGACGAGAGCACCGGGCTGCCGAACCGCTGGGTCAGCGACATCCACATCGGCTGGGGCACGCTCCGCACGGTGTATGCCGCGCTTTCGGGCTACGGCACCAGTCACGCATGGAAAACCACGAACGGCGGTAAGAACTGGATCGATATCAGCGGCGATCTGCCCGACATTCCCGCCAACACGATCATTCCCTCGCGCACCGACACGAACACGGTGTTTCTCGCCACGGATCTCGGCGTGTGGTACACGACCAACGGCGGCGCGAACTGGAAGCAGTTCGGCAACGGCCTGCCGAATGTAGTGTGCTATGACATGAAACTGACCCCGGAGAACAAGCTGATCGTCGGAACCTACGGACGTGGCGTCTGGACGGTCGATGCGATCACGAGCGTCGGAAATCCCGTTCCCGTCGCCGCCGGTCTTTCACTTGAAGCCGCATGGCCGAATCCCTTCGGAGGTGCGATCGCTCCCGCGACGACGCTGCGCTTCACGCTCGCCACCAGCGAGGATGTCCAGCTGACGGTATACAACACCGCCGGACGCGCGGTCGCCACGCTCGCGCAGGGCCGCCGTGAAGCGGGGACGCACAGTGCGCGGTTCGCGTCGGGCAGTCTCCCGGCCGGTACGTACATCGCCGTGCTGCGTGCGGGCGCGAAAACGATGACGAGGAAAATCGCGCTGATCAGGTAGCAACCACAATCCCGTTCATCGAGTCTGTCATTCCAACGATCCGCCCTTCGAGGGCGGATCTTTTTTTTCGCGACGACCGGAACCTGCATCACCCGACAAAGGCCTCTACCCTTTTCCGAATTTCCTCTTCAGATCCTCGACCGAATATTTCGGATCATCCGCTCTTTTTTCTTTCTTTCCTTCTTCCCCGCTTCCCCTCTTCCGCTCTTCCCCCCTACCCGTCTTCATGCTCAGGGAAATCCGTCCAAGCTTTTCATTCACCTCGAGGACGGTCACGCGCACGATCTGTCCCACCTTCACGACGTCTTTCGGATCGCGGACAAAGCGGTCGGCGAGCTGTGAGATGTGCACGAGACCGTCCTGATGCACGCCGATGTCGACGAATGCTCCGAAGTTCGCGACGTTCGTGACCACCCCTTCCAGCGTCATCCCGGGTTTGAGGTCCTTGAGCTCGTTCACACCTTCCGCGAATTCTGCGTAGCGGAAGCTCGCGCGCGGATCGCGCCCGGGTTTTTCCAGTTCCCGCAGGATGTCGCGCAGGGTCGGCTCGCCAATTGTATCGGTGATGTAGCGCCTGATATCGATCCCTTTCACCCTGGCGGAGAGCTCCTGGATGCGGTCGAGCGATACGTCGAGGTCGCGCGCGATCGCTTCCACGATGTGGTAGCTCTCGGGATGCACGGCAGTGTTGTCGAGCGGTTGCGCGCCGTCGCGGATGCGCAGGAATCCCGCCGATTGTTCGAAGGCCTTCGGTCCGAAGCGCGGCACCTTGAGCAGCTCCCTGCGGCTGTTGAAGCGGCCGTGTTCGTTGCGAAACTCGATGACGTTTTTCGCCACGCCGGCGGTGAGACCCGCCACGTAGCCGAGCAGCTCCTTCGACGCCGTGTTGAGATCCACTCCGACGTAGTTGACGCAGCTCTCCACGGTTTCGTCGAGCTTCTTCTTCAGCTGGCGCTGATCGACGTCATGCTGATACTGACCGACGCCGATGGACTTCGGATCGATTTTCACCAGTTCCGCCAGTGGATCCATCAACCGGCGGCCGATGCTGATCGCGCCCCGCACCGTGAGATCGAGATCGGGAAATTCCTCGATGGCGACGTCGCAGGCTGAGTAGATCGACGCGCCCGATTCGTTGACCAGCACTTTCACCGGACGGGGATCCATTTCGCGGATGACCTCGGTGACGAATGCATCGGTCTCGCGTCCTGCGGTGCCGTTGCCGATGGCGATCAATTCCGTCCCGAAGCGTTCGATCATCTCGCGCAGCGTTCGTGCGGCTGCGATGCGCCTGGATTCACCTGTATGGGGATGGATGGTCTGGTTCTCGAGGAACTTGCCCGTGCGGTCGATGGCGACCACTTTGCAGCCCGTGCGGAAACCCGGATCGATCGCGAGCGTCGGCTTCATGCCCGCGGGACTCGCCAGCAGCAGTTCCCGCAGATTGCTCTCGAAGGTCTGTATGGATGCCGCATCCGCGTGCTTCTTTTTTTCCAGCCGAACCTCTCCGATCAGCGCGTGTTTCATCAGCCGGTCGAAGGCATCCTTGATCATCGCCGCGTAGAACGCGCGCACGTTCACCGCGCCGCTGCGCGATTCCTTCCCTTCCAACCAGGCGACGATCGCTTCCTGATCACATTCGAGATCGAAGAACAGCACTCCCTCGGTCTCCCCCCGTCGCAGTGCGAGCATGTTATGCGCCGGGATGTCGCGCACCGGTGCGTTCCAGTCGCGGTACATCTCGTACTTGGTGGTGCCCTCGGGAAACTCGTCCTTCACCCGTGAACGGAACACCCCCTGCACAGCCATGTACTCGCGCACAAACGCGCGGTAGTCGGCATTCTCCGACACCGCCTCGGCGAGGATGTCCGATGCCCCGTCCAGCGCATCCTGTACCGTCGCAACGCCCTTTTCCTCGTCGATGTACTTCGCGGCTTCGTCGTCAAGCGAGGCGCTGCGAATCCCTGGCACGTTCAGCGCGCGGATGAAATCGGCCAGCGGTTCGAGTCCCTTTTCCCGCGCGATGGTCGCGCGTGTGCGCTTCTTCGGCTTGTAGGGGAGATACAGATCCTCAAGCTCACTCATCGTATTGCAGGACTCTATTGCACTACGCAAGGCTTCCGTCATTTTACCCTGATCCTCAACGGAACGGATTATCACCTCCCTGCGCTTGTCCAGATCTTCCATACGTTCAGCAAGATCCC
>CAZWNO010000103.1:0-14359 GCA_964635845.1 uncultured Chromatiales bacterium | reverse complement strand
ACCCTGACATTTCTAATGAGTTCTTACCCTGACATTTTCAGCGAGTCATTACAGCACGAGCACGAGCGGGAGCACGGGGGATTGATTTTTGTCCGCTGTGTTGCTATCTTTTCTGTTCCTTTGGCGACGTACCCAAGTGGCTAAGGGGACGCTCTGCAAAAGCGTTATGCATCGGTTCGAATCCGATCGTCGCCTCGAACACCGGGATTTTCCGTCCCGGTGTTTTTTTTCGGCCTTGCCTTTCTCGCGGGAATTGCCGACGATGCGCTGTATATCACCAGCACAGGTATCGTCATGCTGCGCATGTTCACGCAGGCGGCATTTCTTCCGCCGTTTCTTGCGGTTCTCGTGCTTTCCGCCGTAATGGCCCCGGACGCGGGACCCGGGACGCTGACCGGCGGACCAACGCAGGAAGGCCCCGAGCGGAAACAGCGGGAGCGCATGGTACGCGAGCAGATCGTCGGGAGGGGAGTGAAGGATGCGGCCGTGCTCCGCGCCATGCGTGAGGTTCCGCGTCACCAGTACGTTCCCCGCCGCGTGCGCGGACTTGCCTACGAAGACCAGCCTCTGCCCATCGGCCACGGCCAGACCATATCCCAACCCTATATCGTCGCATTCATGACCGAGATCATCCGGCCGAAGAAGGAGCATGTCGTGCTCGAAATCGGCACTGGTTCGGGCTACCAGGCCGCGGTGCTCTCGCGCATCGTCAAACGCGTGTACACGGTCGAGATCGTCGAGGCGCTCGCCGAGAGCGCCGCCGGACGACTGAAGGAACTCGGATGCAGCAACGTGACGGTGCGGCATGCGGACGGCTACAACGGCTGGAAGGAGCATGCGCCGTATGACGCGATCGTGGTCACGGCGGCGGCGGAGCACATCCCGCCTCCGCTCATCGCGCAGCTGAAGGAAGGCGGCTCCATGATCATTCCCGTCGGTTCGCAGTATCGCACGCAGTACCTGATGCTCGTCGAGAAGAGCGGCGGGGAGGCGCGCACGAGCACGCTGATGCCGGTGCGCTTCGTCCCGCTCACGCGCGGCGACTGACATCACCGCAGGACAACCATGAACGAGACACCCGGCATTCGCGTCCACCTCGCGATCGCGCTGATATCGGCGGCGCTGATTGCGCTTCAGCTGGCGTTGATGCAGCTGTTCGCGCTCGTGCAGTGGCATCATTACGCATGGCTGGTGATCTCCATCGCATTGCTGGGCTTCGGAGCGTCGGGAAGCATCTTCGCCCTGCTGCGCGTCCGCATGCTCGCCATACGGCCGATCCTGTTCCCCGTGCTGGCCACGCTCTGTGCCGCATCGATCCCGCTCTGCACATGGGCCGCGCTGGATTCTTCCGCGGGATTCGATCCCTTCCTGCTCTTCACCGAACCCGCGCGTGCATGGCAGCTCCTGCTGACCTGCCTGCTGCTGTTTCTCCCCTTCGTTCCCGGCGCGTTGATCCTCGTCCTGGCATTCGCCGCGTGGCCGCAGCGCATGGGCGCGCTCTACCTGAGCAATCTCGCCGGTTCGGGCGCCGGGGGATTGCTCGCGCTCGTCCTGCCGTGGCTGCTCGCTCCGTCCGCGGTCCCCTCTGCCGTCGCGCTGCCGGCTGTCGCCGCCGCGCTGCTGCTCCTGCCGCGGCGTCCGCGTGCCCTGAACCTGCCGCCGCTGCTCGCGCTGCCGCTTTGTCTCTGGTTCGTCGCGCATCCCGCGGAGCCCGAGCTGTCGCAGTTCAAGAGCCTGCGCCGCGCGCTCGACTTGCCGGATGCGCGCATCACGATGCAGGCCAACAGTCCTTTCGGCATGCTGCACGTCGTGTCGGCCCCGGCGCTGCGGCATGCGCCCGGAGTGAGTCTCGCCTATAAAGGGGATATTCCGGTCCGTGATGCGGTATTCCGCGACGGCATGATGATCGGCGCCGTCGTGGGACGGGACACCGGGAGGGTGGCGTGCATGCTCGACTACAGCACACAGGCGCTGCCCTACGTGCTCCGCGCTCCCGCGCGCGTACTCATTCTCGAGGCGGGCACGGGCGAGGATGTTGCGCAGGCGCTCGGACGCGGCGCCGACGAGGTTACCGCACTGCAGCCGGACGGCGGACTGCTGCGGCTGCTGCGGGGTCCGCTCGCCGGGAAAAACGATTCGCTGTTTTTTCATCCCCGCGTGAACGTGCGGCGGCAGAGCGCACGCAGCGCGCTCGCCGTCCGCTCGGAACGGTACGATCTCATCGTGCACCCCGTGGTGGAATCGATGGGCGGAAGCGCGGGACAGCGTGCCCTGCAGGAGGAATACACGCTGACGGTCGAGGCCTTCGAGGCCATGTGGGAGCGGCTCGGCGCGGACGGCTGTATCGCGGTGACGGTGTGGATGGACTATCCCTGGCGCAGCACCCTGCGCCTGACGGCGACGATCGGTCTCGCGCTGCAGCACGCGGGCGTGGATGCGCGGCGTCATCTCGCCGCGGTGCGGAGCTGGGGCACGCTGACCTTCGTGCTGTCACGCAGTCCCATCACTCCGGTGGAGGCGCGGCGCGTGCGCGATTTCTGCGAGCGGATGCAATTCGATCCGGTACTGCTCCCGGACCTCGCGCCGAAGGAGCGCGAACATTTCCACCGCATCGGCGAACCGGGATTCTTCACGGCGATCGATCGCCTGCTCGGTCCGCGGCGCGACGCCTTCATCGCGGACTATCCGTTCCGCATCGCGCCGGCGACGGACGACCGGCCGTTCTTCTCGCAGTTCCTCACCGCCGCATCGATCGCGGTGATCGTCCGCGAAGGCGGGCGCGCCGGCATTCCGGCCATGGAACTCGGTTCGATCGTCGTGCCCGTGGGCGTGGGTGCGATACTGCTGCTGTCCTTCCTCTTCATCATCGTCCCGCTGCTGTTCCGCGGCGCGCCGGGGAAGGGACGCGGGTGGACCTTCCTGCATTTCTCGGCCATCGGCATCGGATTCATGTTCGTCGAAATCCTGTTCCTGCATCATTTCGTGCTGTACTTCGGCAATCCCGTGTATTCGGCGGCCGCGGTGATCGGCATCCTCCTGCTGAGCGCCGGAATCGGCAGTTTCCTCTCCGGCCGAATAAAAAAGAGCCGCGCGGCGCTGTTCCGCATCTGCGCGGCGGTATTCTTCTGTCTCTGCGCGGGCGTGCTGCTGCTTCAGCCCGTGCTCGCCGCGACGGTGCAGGCTCCGATCGGGATCAAGGCGATCATCGCCGTGCTTGTCATTTTCCCTCCGGGACTCCTGATGGGCATGCCTTTTCCGCTCGGCATCGGGCTGCTCGGAGAGCATGCTCCAGCCCTGATTCCGTGGGCCTGGGCTGTGAACGGCTGTTTCTCCGTCGTCAGCACGGGCGTGGCGACGCTGCTCGCCCTGCAAACCGGATTCTCCCTCCTGCTGCTCTCAGCGGCCGGGATGTACGCAATCGCCGCGGCTGCGTCCTTCCTGCGGCCGGGACTGCGATGAAACAGCAAGATGGAACTGCCGCGCCGAGAGACCAACCTTCCCGGCTGCCACCTTGATCGATGCATTTCTTCGGATCTGCTTGACTTTATCTGAATAATTCCGTACCTAGATCGCACAAGAGAAATTTCAGGAAAAGTCGTTCCACCGATCGGAGGGGAAATGCATGATTTGCCTGAATTTGCCGGTGAGTGCCGAGGGCAGGAGGGAGGGGATGGAGAAATGGAGAGAGGGGAAGAGGGGAAGAGGGTAGGTCAGGTGTCGAGAGATCGATCGCTGTGTGAAAGTTGTCTCACCGCCAGCAAGAAGCTGTGGCGGATGCTCGAGGGCCATGAACAATGCGCGAATTCGGATTGAGTGAAGTTGTCGCCCGGGAGAAAAGCCGAAATAACAAGAATGCTGTTATCGACTGGCAATTCTCAACAGAAAATGTAGGTGTGGAGCTCGAGAGACTTTATAAGACGCATGATGCGTAACAAGACACTGGTCTGAGTGTGGTTAAATGCTATTATGCGAAAACCAAAGGAAAGCGAAATGAGAAAGAGAGCTTTTGTCGTCACAGTATTCACAATAGCAGTATTCTCTTGCACGTATATTGCGATTGCGCAGGTGCCAGTACATCACGTTGAGGATCAGTGTGGAAAAATATACGCAGATCCGGTAAGTACATATCCGCCACTTTCCGCCACCATGCCTGCCAATGTAGCTTATGGGTACACCTTGATGGATAGCTTATGCCGCATTGGTACTGAATCAATGATCGATTCCTTGTTGAATGTTATCTCATCTGATACCCTTAGTCTGTTGATGAAGTCCTACTATGACATAATTGATTACGATCCCATACTATTCATGGAATATGCTCGAACGAGTTCTGATTATGAGGAATACAGTATTGGAATTGGAAAGATATTGAATAAAGTACTTGATGCATACCATCAAGTTCATGAATACAAGGGACATGAGAAACTGTTCACCTGGGCGGAATATATATATAGAGTTCGGGTTATTTCGCAATCATCAACTTTAGACAGTTCAATGAGATTGCATATCAGATATTACTGCGCGAGTGTCGAAGTACTTGATAAGATCAAGGGCGCAGTTCTACCTGATCCATCAAGAGAGATATATAGTGGTAGAAAATCAGTTGAAGGCTTTATGAAAATATGGTGGGGGCAGGTTGAAGGCGGGCAAGTAGGAGCAATGATCTGGGATTCAGTAAGGTATGTCGCTGTTCGAGAAGGATATCTAGTTCCCGGGAACGAATACGTGGTATTCATTGACGCAACCCCTCAGTTTATCAGTGATACTGATATTGGGTATCTGCTTAAGTTCTCTGATGCCTTGACCAAGGTTAACTCGTTTGCGTATCCAGTAGAGCACGGAAATGTGATAGATGCTGAGGGATACTTTGGTACAGACGAGAAAATACCATACAACGACTTTGTGGAATGGATAAAATCAGCACGAGATGCAATGTAAGTAGAAGCAGTTGTATGCATCACAAAATGCTATGGCTCCTCGCTGTTTCGCGTGGGTAGCGTTGCATGAATGGCCTGATTTGAGTAGGTTTCGGACATCCTTCACAGCTAGAAACAGCCAATGCTTCGCATGACAGTTGTGTTCGCCGTTTTCCTGATCGCAGTGGCCGATCTGCAGGCTCAGTCCATTTTTGAGCAGGAAAGCGCATCATGTGAATTCATTTACGGGGAGAATCTTGAAACATGGCCCTATTATTCCGCCTATCTCCCCCGGGAGGTCATGGAAATATACGTCGTAGCGGATACGCTCTGCCGGCTGTACACGGAGGAGGAGCTTGCGGCTAAGGCCGCAGTGCTCTCCAAGGATTCCCTTGTGATGGGATTGAACGCGTTAATCAAAGCGCAGGACCATAATTATTTACTCTTCAGGCACATTCAAGCCCTGACATGGAAGCTGAAACCAGAGGCATACAAGACCGACTACATGGCACTGCAGCGAGTCCTCGAGAACGAGTACTTTTCGCGCATCGAGGATCCAACGATCTTCGATACAATTCGGCAGCACAGCCTCGGAGGGGTTATTCATGCACGCGTCTTGAACACTGAAGTGCACCTTGATTCCTCTATCGCTCGCTTTGGGTCTTCCAGGGTGAATGAGGTGTACTGCGCGGATGTGAAAATCATCTCCTCTGTTTTCGGTGCTACGAGTGTCAGCATTTGCGAGGGACAAGAAGACGGTGAGGATGCAGCATGCGTGCATCTCACCTGGTCCTGTCCGACAGAGAATGAGTTCGACAAGTACTATCCACAATACTCGTATGACGATTATGGTCCTGACAGATTGAGAACGAACATCGAATACATCATCTTCACGGATATGTGGATACATTCAGTGCAAACGAACTCCATCAAATACTACATTCAGCCGAAATCCGTGCTTCCCGTCATCGACGTCACGGTGCATGATAAATTCAACAGTCTGGGCCTCGGGGAACGTGTTGACATCGACACATTCGTCCAGACTCTTCGAAACGGGATAATGAAAATCAACTGATCGTGGCTGGCGGGCGGTAATGGAGTTCCCTCCGGATTTCGGACATGCCTTTCATCCCTCCTTCATCCAGCCGGCCATGCGGGAAACTTCGAGCGTGCCCTTGCGCAGGGCGCGTTCCTTCATCCAGGTGAAGAGCACCGGGGTGATGATCAGCACGTGCACGGCGGAGGTGATGAGTCCGCCGATCATCGGGGCGGCCAAGGGACGCATGACGTCGGTGCCGACGCCGTTGCTCCACATGATGGGGAGGAGTCCGATGAGCGAGGTGCCAACGGTCATGATCTTGGGACGCAGGCGCAGCACGGAACCTTCGAAAGCGGCCTCGCGGATATCCTCCGCAGTGATCGGACCGCGCTTCCCCTCGGCATGCGCGATCAGCCGGCGGTCGAGCGCCTCGTGCAGGTAGACCACCATGACGATGCCCGTCTCGACCGCGAGTCCGAACAGCGCGATGAAGCCCACCCAGACGGCGACCGAGAAGTTGTATCCGAGGAAGTATATCAGATATACGCCTCCGATAAGCGCGAACGGCACCGAGAGCATGACGACGAGGGATTCCTTCACGTCCTTCGTCACCATGTAGAGCATGATGAAGATGATGAGCACGACGATGGGCATCAGGACCATGAGCCGCTCGCGCGCCCGGATCTGGTTTTCGTACTGTCCGCTCCATTGCAGGGAATAGCCCTGGGGCAGATGGAGGTTTGCCTCGAGCTTCTCCTTCGCATCCGCGACGAAACTGCCCATGTCGCGTCCCCGTACGTTGAGGAAGACGATCGAGCGCAGCTGCGCGTTCTCGCTCGCGATCATCGGGGGACCCGGTACATAGGTGATGCGGGCGAGATCTCCGAGCGGAATCCACGCGCGGCGCGAGAGCAGGGCGCGGTCCGATTCCGCCGCTTCCGGTGGGGCGGCAGGTGACGATGCGCCGCCGGATCCGCCTCCCATGCCCGCCATGGTCGAACCGCCACCGCCTGCCGGCGAGGGGGACGCGGACATCGGGAGCGAGGCTGTCGTGCCGGACGATGCGGATGTCGACACGTTGACCGGGACGGGGAGCGCGCGCAGCGCTTCGATGTCGTCGCGGCGTTCGCGGTCGTAGCGCACGCGCAGGGGGAAGCGCTGCCGCCCGTCGAACACCGTCGTGATATTCTCTCCGCCGATGGCGGTCTCGATCACGTCCTGTACGTCGCCGGGCGTGACGCCGTAGCGCGCGAGCGCCTCGCGGTCGACGGCGATGTCGAGGAAGAGTCCGCCCTGCGTCCGCTCGGCGAAGAGGTCCGCCGCGCCGTCGACGTCGCGGAGCAGCGCTTCCGCCTGCACGGCGAGCATTTCCAGGGTGTCGAGATTGCTCCCGAAGATCTTCACGCCGAGATCGGTGCGCACGCCGGTGGCGAGCATGTTGATGCGGTTGATGATCGGTTGGGTCCACCCGTTGCGGACGCCGGGGATCTGCAGCTTCGCATCGAGTTCGGAGATGATGTCGTTCTGCGTCATGCCCGGCCGCCACTGGTCGTGCGGTTTGAGCAGGATGATGCTCTCGATCATGCTCAGCGGCGCGGGATCGGTCGGCGTTTCGGCGCGGCCGGCCTTGCCGAGCACGGTCTCGACTTCCGGGACGGAGCGGATGATCGCGTCCTGCACCTGCATGACGCGGTTGATCTCGCCGACCGAGGCCGAGGGCAGCATCACCGGCATGAACAGCAGGCTGCCCTCGTCGAGCGCGGGCATGAATTCGGAGCCGGTGGTCAGGATCATCGGCACGGCGACGAGCAGCGCGACGACGTTGAGTCCGATGCTGGTGCGGCGCCACCTGAGCGCGAAGCGGATCACCGGCGCGTAGAGCCGGTTGAGAATGCGCGTGATGGGATTGGCCTGCTCGCGGCGGAATTTCCCGCGGTTGAGCAGCGTCATGAGCACGGGCACCAGCGTGATGGCGATGACGGCCGAACCGATCATGACATAGGTCTTCGTGAACGCGAGCGGATGGAACATCTTTCCTTCCTGTCCCTCGAGGAGGAACACCGGCAGGAAGCTCACGACCATGATCGCGACGGAGTAGAAGATCGCGGGACCGACCTGCTTCGCCGAGGCGATGGATATACGGATGTAATCCTCCTTTTCCAAATGCCCACGCTCGTCCAGCGCCCGCGCCACGTTGCGGTGGGCGTTCTCGACGAGCACGATGCTCGCGTCGACGATCACCCCGATGGCGATCGCGATGCCTCCGAGGGACATGATGTTGGAAGTGATGCCCGTGACCTTCATGAGAATGAATGCGATCAGCACCGCGACCGGGAGTTCGATGATGACGCGCAAGACGCTGCGGACATGCAGGAGAAAGAGGAGCACGAAAAGACTCACGACGATCGATTCCTTCAGCAGCGTATTGCGCAGCGAATCGATGGCGGCGCTGATCAGGTCGGTGCGGTCGTAGGCGGTGTGGATTTCCACGCCCTTCGGCAAACCGGGACGCAGCGTCTCGAGCTTCGCTTTCACGCGTTCGATGACCGCCATCGCATTTTCATTCTGCCGCATGACGACCACGCCGCCGACCACCTGTCCCTTGCCGTCCTTCTCCAGCGTGCCGCGTCGGATGTCTCCGCCGAGCTGCACGGTGCCGATGTCTCCGACGCGGACGGGCGTGCCGTTTGCGCCATTTCCGACCATGATACCCTCTATATCCGCGACCGAGGTGATGTAGGCCTGGCCGCGGACGAAGGCCTCGGCGCCCGCGACTTCGATGAGCTTGCCGCCGACGTCGTTGTTCGACCGCATGACCGCGTTGCGCACGTCGCCGATGGTGACGTCGTAGGCCTGCAGCCGCTCCGGATCGAGATCGATCTGGTACTGGCGGATGAAGCCGCCGATGGAGGCGACCTCGGCCACGCCGTCCACGCTTTGCAGGTTGAGTTTCAGATACCAGTCCTGCACCGCGCGCAGCTTCGCCAGGTCGGCGCTGCCTTCCACGGTGTACCAGAACACATGGCCGACGCCGGTGCCGTCGGGTCCCAGCTGGACCTTGGCGCCCGCGGGCAGCGCGGATTGCACAGTGGAGAGTTTCTCGAGCACGCGGCTGCGCGCCCAGTACACGTCGGCGCCCTCGTCGAAGATGATGTAGATGAAGGACATGCCGAACATCGACTGGGCGCGGATGGCCTCAACGTCGGGCACGCCCTGCAGCGCGGTGACGAGCGGGAAGGTGACCTGGTCCTCGACGATCTGCGGCGAGCGTCCCATCCATTCGGTGAAGACGATGACCTGGTTTTCGGAGAGATCGGGAATGGCGTCGACCGGCGTCGTCTGCATGGACCAGATCCCCCACGCCACGATGAGCGCGTAGGCGAGCAGCACGAGAAAGCGGTTCCGCGCGCTGAATTCTATGATGCGTTCTATCATGCGATCATTCCTCGCTTTCTCATTTCACGACCAGATAGCCTTCGAGCATGTCCATGCCGCAATGGAAGCGGTAGGTGCCGGGCTTCTGCGCGGGTATTGCGATCTCCGTGCTGCGGAATGCCGGGAGCATCTTCCTGATTTTGAAATCCGGGAAGACGATCTCCTCGCTGCAGCGCGACTTCTCCCTGCGCTCGAAGATCAGGCGGATGCTCCGGCCGGCGGCCACGCGCACGGTGTCGGGATGGTAGCCGGCCTTCACGAGAATCCGGACTTCCTGCTCCGTATTACCCGGCTGCCTGTTTCCGCCTTGCGGCGACGGTTCTTCCTGGGAATGCGGGGTACCCTGTGAAGATGCGGCGTTGTGTGAAGATGCGGCGTTGTGTGAAGATGCGGCGTTGTGCGATGATGCGGCGTCGTGCGAAGCAGAGGCATCCCGGGATGCGCCAGGCGAATGCACGTGCATCGAGGCCTGCTGCGGATGCAGCAGCGTGCTCTCCGAATCGAGGAGGTATCCGCCGCTGATCGCGACGAGTTCGCCTTCCTCCAGGCCGCTGACGATTTCGATCATGCCGTCGACTTTCGCGCCGAGCGTGACCTCGCGCGGTTCGAACACGTTCTCGGCGGTTTCGATCCACACGACGTCGCGCTTGCCGGTGCGGAGAACGGCGGTGGCGGGCACGGCCAGCTGATCGCTGCGTGAGACGGCGATGCCGCCGGTGACATACATCTGGGGTTTGAGCTTTCGCGCAGTGTTCGCCACTTCGACGCGGACGCGTGTGGTGCGGGTCTGTCCCTGCATCACCGGATCGATGAAACTGACCGTGCCGCGGAAGCCGTCACCGGGCCATGCTTCGGAAGTCAGATCGACCGCCTGTCCCACCCGGACGAGATGGATCTGGCGCTCGGGCACTTCGAGGTACACCCAGACGCGGGAGAGATCGGCGAGTTCGTACACGACGCTGCCCTCGTCGACGTACCGTCCTTCCTGCGCGGACTTCCGGATGACGGTGCCGCCGATGGGAGCGGTAACTGACACGACAGACTGCGCCTTGCGCGTGCGCGCGATGTCCTGCACGCGCTGCGGGGAGAGTCCGTAATGCAGGGTGAGCCGTTCGCGGATCGCCTCGACGAGGCGCTTCTGCGCGTCCATCCCGGTGGAACCAGGCGACGAAGCCTGATCGAGCGCGTCGAGCGCGACGATGTAATCCTGCTGCGCGCTGATGAGTTCGGGACTGTACAGGTCGAAGAGCGGCTGTCCGCGGCGCACCTGCGCGCCGGTGACGGCGGCATGAAGCTTCTCGATGCGTCCCCGGAAGCGCGCGCTGACCGCGGCCTGCAGGGGTTCCGCGAAATCGACGACGCCCGGCGCGCGGAAGGTCTGCGTCATCGGCCGACGGCTCACGGGAGCGGTTTCCACATTGGCCAGCATGCGCTGCGAGGGCGAGAGCGTCACGGCCTGTAGCATGGCTTCGTCTTTCGCGCCGAGCGCCGCGACTTCGGATTTCTTCACGAGGTCCATATGGCAGACCGGGCAGGCTCCGGGACGGTCGGACTGCACGGAGGGATGCATCGGGCAGGTCCAGATTTCGGCCTTGGCTGCATGCTCCGCCGTGTCGTCGCTCGAGCAGGATGCAAGCGGGAGGAGGAGCGGCAGCATCAGCAGCGGCAGCAGGGAGATGATGAGATATCGCATGACAGTGTCCTTTATTATTCGCTTATTCATTCTTGCATCATTGAATCGCCGTCGCCCTCGGCCCAGCGCAGGGCGGCATATGCCGCGCGGAATTCCGCTTCGAGCATGGTTTCCTCCATGCGCAGCATGGTATGCATGCGGGCGGCGTCGAGCAGCGTGGTGAAGCTGCCGGTGTTGCCGCCGAAGGCCGCGAGTGCCGCGGCGACCGCCTGCGCGCTCGCGGGAATGACATCGGCCGTGTAGCGGCGCAGCCGTTCCGCGAGCGCCGCGGCCTTGCCGCGCGCCTCGCGTCGCTGCATGTCGATCATGCGCCGCATCTCCTCGGTGCGCAGCGCGACCTCGCGCTGCCGTGCTTCTGCTTCCTGGCGCGCGCCGCTGATCGCCGGCTGTGCCCAGGGCGCGAAGGGAATGCTGAGGCCGATCATGAACGCCCAGCTGTCCGGCATGCCCATGGTCATTTCCTTGTACATCCCGCGCAGCATCAGTTCGGGCACCCACGCGCGGTCGGCGAGCGTCGCCTGTGCGCGGGTCATTTCGGCCTCGGCTTCCATCATCCGCAATTCGCTGCGTTCGTGCCGCGCTTCGGTGTCACGCGACTCGGGGATCGTCAAGGCGGACAGGTCCTCCGGTGCGATGTCCGGAATGGCCGCATCCGACGGACGATTGAGGCGTGCGTTGACCATCGCCTCCGCGGTGACGATCTCGGCTTCGAGCGAGAGCTTCTCGCTGTTCGACAGTTCGAGTTCCACGCGCGTCCGCATCACGTCCGCCTGCGCGGAGCGTCCGACGGCGTACGAGGATTCGACACTGCGGAGGATCTGCTCGATGAGACGACTGTTCTCCTCGTTGATGCGAAGGCGTTTGCGCGCGGAGACCAGCATCGCGAGGTCCGTCCGCAGGTCGCGCACGAGATCGCGCGCACGGACATGGACGGCCGAGCGCTCCATTTTCGCCTCGGCCGCGGCCATGTCGCGCATCAGTCCGGGCATGCCCGAGAGCGGAATCATCTGCTGGACGGCATAGTCGTTCTCGAGTCCGTCGCGGAAGGGATTGAGCGAGGTGATCGGGGTGTTGTAGAATTCGAACGAAACCGTCGGTGCGGGCCAGGCGCCGGACCGCACGCTGCGTCCCTGCGCCACGTCGACACGCGCGCGCGAGGCGGCGAGCCCCGGATTGTGTTCGCGTGCGTAGATGAGCAGATCCCGCTCCAGCCATACGGAATCCCGTTCATCGAGCCGCGAGGAATCGGTCTGCGATGCTGCATTCCCGTGCAACGCTGTATTGCCGAGTGAAGCGGTCCCGGCCCGCGCTCCAGTGTGGATGCCCGGCGCGTTGGTGGAGTGAATCGAATCGTCCCTGCCGGCCGCCGTCTGGGCATGCGAAACCGCGATCATCAGGAGTGCGATCAGCACGGCCGCGCAGGACAGCCGCGGGGACGCGGAGAGGAGAGCGTTCATTACTTCAGCCTTTCACTGTGGAGATACCGTGACACGAATACGACACGGCGTGCCCGTCACGAACACGCGGCGGCACGACGGCAGTGCAAAGGATGAATTTTAGGAGCGGAGGTGGTTTACCGTTTCCGCAAGGGAAAGCAGGATGTGGGGGGAGATGTCCTCGACCGCGGGCTGCGGGAGGATCGCGACCGGAATGTCGGCCATCACCGTGGCAGGCAGCGCGGCGCACACCGGCACGAGGCCGCGCGGCGAAGCCGGGACGTCGAAGTGCTGGTCGACCGCGTTCGTCTGCAATTCGTCATTGCAGCAGGGAACCGCAGACACGGATTCGCGGGAGTCGGAATCGTGCCTGTCCGCGATACCGCAGCAGGGGGTCCGGGCTTCGATCGATGCCGACGGGGCCTTCATCGAACAGAAGTGCTGATGCACCGACAGACCGGCGGTACCGATGACGAGCAGCAGGGCGAGGGCCAGGCGGAGCGCTATGTGGATGGTCGCTTTCAAGACAAAAAAGATACAGCAGCGCAAATTGGAATGCAAGGCACGGATGCGTGCACTGGGTTGACTCTTGAATGATTTTGCCAGGGAATGTTCAACTGCCGGCGCACGACGTAACTTCTCCACGCCCCGGGTGTTATTTCCCCAGTACTGAGGCTCCCATTTGTTCCGTGATTGAAGCATGAAGCCAGTCGACGCAGTGCGCGTATTCGTCATGGTCTGTTGCGCGTCCTCGTGTCTTGCCCAGGCACCGGATTGGCAGGAGATAAAGCTGATAAACGGTTTTCATGTTCAGCAATACATCGACGGGAAGGAGAAGCGGATCATAACGTACGATAGTTCGATGTACGTCCTGCGGACGAATGACACGACATGGACGAAGGACCGCACTTACGGCGACGAGAAAATCTATCGTCTGGTATATACATCCGCATACGAAGTGACGATGCCGTCATGCCAGATACGAAACCTGGCCACGGGCAGCATTTACCACTTTACCGCATTCGATTCCCTGCCGCACTGGGTGAGAGTCGATATCAGGAATGATACGATCTGTTTCCTCACTCAGGATGAAGTCGTGGTGCTCAATGCGCTCGACAACAGTGTGATCGCGAGGTTTTCTTGCCGCATGATAAACATTGATGATATTTTTTTATTCAATGGCGTACTTCTCGTACTCAGCAACAACAGTATTACCCACTACCGACTGAACGGCGAGGAAATGGGTAGCACGTTACTCAGCACGACCTGGTACGAACCCGTCGCGGATCGGGAAAAATGCGGGGAGTCCATTGTGCTTGGGCATGATGACTGGATAGGATTTTACGATTTCAAGACAGGTGTCTTCGGTATGGATACCATGCGCGTGGTGTTCCAAAGCGATTGGATGAAGCGCGTTCTCTGCTACATCGTACAGGACACGGTGATGTATGTCGTGCTGGACCTGTATGGCTATGATGCGCTGTTGACGAAGGTGAATATTCCGAGCGGTATGCGCGTCGATCTCGACACGATCCGCAGCTACGATGGGACCGGGATTTACGCAGCCTGGCTGTGGGATGTGACGGATACGACCTATTGCATCTCGGATTGCGTGCAGGGCGGCCTGTTCACCTATGACAGACGTTCGAAAGCCATCCAGTGGAACGGCGACGGCATCCATGAAGTCGGCGTACTGCACACGTACAGCAACCGTCAGCGAATGTATCTCCTTACGAACGCCGGTCTATACGAGTATGATGGCATGCGTCCGAGAAAGTGGAAGAACCTCTACTTCTGGAACTCGTGGGTCGATGATTTCTTTGCGTACAGGGATTCGGTC
>CAZWNO010000102.1:0-14398 GCA_964635845.1 uncultured Chromatiales bacterium | reverse complement strand
GCCACTTCCCTGCTGATCGCTCGTCCATACCCAGGTGATGTCCTTCGCACCGAAGTCCTGAAGTTGATCTGTGACTGTCACCGTCCACCACCTCGTCGCGCTTTCGTTCGGCGCGAGCGTGCCGGGTACGAGTGTGCCGAATTGCTGCACGCTGTCCGAACCTGCGAGCGCGAAGCCCTCGGGCAGTACGATCGCGGCCGCGCAGCCGGTGAGCGTGACCGTGCCGCTGTTGGTGGCGGTGTAGGACAACTGGAATGGTTCGGGGACGATGATTTCGTATGCCCCGTCGGCGAAGAGCGAGTCGTGTCCGCCTGTCGCGCAGCGCAGTTCCGCGATCTCCGGCCAGGCTTCGATGTGGACCGTCGTACGGCATTCCTTCCAGTTCCCCTGCTCCGTGCTGCGATATCGGATGACGATATCCTGATTGTCGTCGGTCGCCTCGGCTCTGGGCGAGAGCAGCCAGGTGAAGCGTGCTACGGAGTGACTGTCGATTAACGCCAGTGTTTTCACCGCGGTCTCGCCTTCGGACAATTCCAATCTTGGAGCACCGGCGAGATCGATCTCCGCTTCGATCGCTGTCTCCTCGGTGTCGAGCACGTTCGAGAGATCCATGCTCACCGGAACGGGATCCGGTTCGTACCGTAGACTGTCGCGTTCGAAGCGCACGGTGTCCGGCGCGGTGATGGCGCAGCGCAGACCGTCCACGCCGGAGATCTCCATCTCATGGGTACACACCACGAAGATTTCATCCTGTGCATCGTATCCGGTGACGGTGAATCGTGCAGTCCGGGCGTCACGCAACGCCAGCGCTCGCAGCGTCCACGCGAGCGACACATCGTTCCCCGGATCGATCGTGCCTCCCGGACGCTGCAGCGGATCCGCGGTCGTCACACCGCTCCCCGGCGCGATCTCGAGCACGTAGCGGGCGGCTGCCACCGCAACGGTTCCGGCATTCCTGACCGTGCAGGTCAGCGCGAGGGGATCGCGCGCGAGCACCTCCGGTTCGCTGACGGCTGGAGGCGCGGCGATCGAACAGAGCACGTTTTCATCGAACACCCGTAGGGCGATCAGCCAGAGGCATTCCTGCCAGGACGAATCGCCCGCGCGACGGAAACGAACCGCGACGGTGTCGGTGACGGCATCGGCGATCGGTTGCTCCGGTTCCAGCCACCAGGTCTCGGTGCGCAGCGTATCCGCGTCCATGCCGAACGGCCCGCGCAGCGCCGATTGGCCGGGACGGAGCCGCAGATGCACCGCGGCCGAGAGGTCGAGAAGCACCGTGATTTCGTCCTGGGATGTATCGGCCGGATTCCTCAGTTCCAGCTCCACGCGCAGACTGTCATGGTCCAGCGTGCCGCTCCCGGCGCTGTACGTCACCGCGTCGTCGCCCTCGAGCCGGCATTGCAGCGCCACGGGCGTGATCGTCAGCGAGTCCTCGCACACCGACAGCGGATACCCCCAGGTATCTTCCGCGACCGCACGGACGGTCACCGTGCGGAAATCGGCACGCCGCTCCGCCTCGAGTTCCCAGTACAGCAGCAGCGTGTCGCCGGGCGGCAGCGTCCTGCCCACCTTCCGGCCCGAGGAGATCATGCGCACACCCATGCCGCGGCCGACACCAAAGGTCACCGACGAGATCCGCGCGGTATCCCCGCCGAGCGTGTACAGGCGATACGGAACCGTCAGCCGCAGGGGCGTGGCCTCGTCCGGCAGCATCCCGAGCGTATCCGGCACATCGAGCATGCAGGCCAGGCGCGGCTCATCTTCCTCGTAATACCGCACGTTGAGGTCCTTTTCACAGCTTCCCCAGCCGGGCGGACATTCCCCCGCCGCGCCGGGTTCGGCATAATACACGCGCGCACGGATACGTCTCCCCAGGGAAAATCCGAAACGTCCGACGCGCACATGCCAGGTCACCGCGCCACGCATGCCGGGACCGATAAGATCGGGAACCGGCCGGATACGCGGATCCTGCGTCGACGGATGAAGCGCGATTCCCGGCGGCAGCTCGAGTTCCACGTACCAGATGCGCAGGGGATCGCGAACCGCCATGTTGGTGAACTCCACCGTGACATCGAAACTGTCGGGCTCGGCCAGACCACGATGACGACCGACGCGCACCGAATCGGGGAGCAGGAGATCGCAGGAAAATGCATCGCTGACGCCGTCGATGCGAAAGCGGGAAATATGCGTATCGCGCATGCCCCCCGCGATACGCGGCTGTATCGCATTCTTCATCACATACGACATGCACGTGTCGTCATAGTCACCAAGCGGAATCTGGCCAATATTCAGAGTACAGATATAGCCACGCGGATCGGAGATCGATCCGCAAAACGGTATATAATTCGGTTCGGTGAGCCACGTCGCTTGCTTCGGCGTCCCGCTCGTGCGATCCAGGGTGAACATGAACGGTTTCGAGCAGAGTTGCCAACCGTTGGCCGGATCAGGGAGATACCATGGGAGCGAGTCGGAACGGCTGCAGTAAAACTGAATGTCGCCGTTGGGCTGCATGAATAACTCCCCGGGATCCTGTCCGTACAGATACGAACTTCGCAGCAACGTCCCATCCGGAGCCAACACCGTGTAGCATTCATGTCCGCCCATAGCAGCATGGCGCTGAAACGCATTCTCCATCGGGTAATCCAGTGATCCCGTCTGCCCCTGGATATGCACATTTCCATGGTGATCAACGACCGCCGTGCCGAAATAATCATTTCGATCCCCGCCCAGGGTTGTGGAGAATATATACCGACTCCCGTCCGATGTGATTTTTGTGGCATAGATGGATGTTCTGTCCGTCGGCATATTTGGCAGGGCGTTCACCAGCGGAAACATCCGCGCGATACTATCCACGAGCGTTGTTCCCAACAGCAGAATATTATCCTGTAGATCGACGAATGGGGTGATCCGGGGACAGACTGGTGTGATGTTATTACGGACGTTTGACCAACCCGGCGCGAAGGTGGCAATATTGTCTCCGTCAGGAGCATAGAAATATGTTCCGAAAATTACATTCGACAGATCAGGTACGAATTTTACCGCGGCACCGCACAACGTGTGTCGATATGCCGTGTTCCGTATCGCGGGTTGCACGCTCTCGGGTGTGATGAACCACATCCGGTCATGAAGCACCGCACCGGTCACGATGACGTTGCCTGCATGGTCCGCGATGACGGCGAACGGAGGGAATGCACCAGGCGCACCGAGGCGCATGCTGGTCCTGAGTGTCCCATCGAGGTTGAAGCGGAGAAGGACGCCATTCGTGTCCGGTACAACGGGATGAACCGGTGCATCCGGTGTGATCGGAAAGTCCGGCGAACCCGTCGTGCCGACCGTGTAGTACCCGTTTGGCGTGGATTCGAGATAGTCTCCATGCCATGCGCGTCGTCCTTCCATATGTGTATCGTGTGAATGACCGATGACCCAGTTATCCTCGTCGTTGCTTCCGCCGTAATAGGTGCTGAACAGGATCCGTCTCCCGTCGCAGGAGAGTTTCGTCAGGAAGCGGTCATAACCGCCGGCGCATTGATCCTGCCAGGCATCGACCACCGGGAAATCCACCGCGTTCGTCTGACCCGTGAAACAGATCTCGCCTTTCGCGTCCACCACCACCGAAAATGCCGTCTCGTCTCCCGTGCCCCCCAGATACGTCCCGAAATCCAGCGTGATGCGGAACACGGCCGCACCGGTATCCGCGAGCGCGATGCGGTATGTATCATCGCCCATCCGTGCCAGAGAGGCGCGAACACCGCCGGCGCTTCCATCGCTCCCGCGCTCGATCCACACCGAGGGCATCCGATCCGCGACGGGATCGGCGATGTGCAGCCGGATCCGGCCGGGATCGGCCGCCGGCGCGAGATCGAAGCGCAGCCGGCAACCCGATGGCCCGTTTTCCATGATCGCATCGATGCCCTCCCAGAGGTTTTCGTACGCGATGCGCCGGTGATTGCTCACGTTCTCATGCCACCGCGACGGATCCGTTCCCCGGTAGAAATGCGCCACCGCATCGCTCGTGTCGCGTGCGCGCAGGCGCATCCTCCTCGATGGTTCGATAAAACGCACCCGCGCGACGTCAAGGAATGGTCCCCTGCGCGAATGCCCGTTTTCCACCGGCACGGCACGATCCTCGAGGAGCGACGTCGACTGCGTGTAGAACGTGATCCCCTCGCGCGAGAGCATCGCCGCATTGCCGTTGTCGAGCAGCCCGTATTCAAACACGGACGCCCACTGTCCCGCGTTGCGGATGAAATCGCGCGGCGGATCGAGCTCTTCGACGTCCTGCACCTGCGCGCGCAGACTTCCGGGCAATACCAACAGAATCACCCACGGGAGAAATCGCATCGTCATCACGGACTCCATCTCTTGCCGGTCCAATGCGCGAGATGGCTCCCTCCCCGGGAAGGGGGCGATCTCATTGTGATTCGCCAGGCGAAAACGAACGGAACGCCGCACAGATTGCGGGAGACACTATCGGCGAATTCGCAGTATGTCCGATAATACGACATCTAATTCGAGATGTCAAGTGTTATTTACCCTTTTTTCAGGATTTTATTCCGGGAAGCGGCGCTGTGATCGCGGCGGAAGATGCTTGACGACGGGGAACGCGGATTTTACGGATTGAACGGATTTTCGCGGATGGATTTTGTTGATTTCGCTTCGCGTGCGTTTTCCATTGGACTCCGATAGCAGCGATTCCGATAAAAGTCATCCGTATTTATCCGTGATATCCGTCAAATCCGTGTTCATCCGCGTGCTCGTGCTCGAAAACGGCGCAGTGGCCTGCGCCGCCCCCAGGGCGCGCTGGGGCGCGCCATTCCCAGGCCGTCCTCGTACACGTACACGTGCTCGTGCTCCGTGCTCGTGCTCGTGCTCGTGCTCGTGCTCGTGCACGTGCTCGTTTTTCCTTGATTTCCTCGGAAAAAAACACTACATAACCGCGCATACCACAGGAGGAACGCTCATGGACGACATCCGGCAGAAACTGGCGGTGGCGCGCGGCGACGAGCCCGCGGACGTGGTCTTCCGCAACGCCCGCATCGTGAATGTGCTCAGCGGGGAAATCCACGGCGGCGACGTGGCCGTGTCCAACGGCATGATCGCCGGTATCGGGTCGTATGAAGGGAACACGGTCATCGACTGCGGCGGACGGTACCTCGCCCCCTCCTTCATCGACGCGCATATCCACATCGAAAGCACGATGCTCACGGTCGGCGAATTCGCTCGCGCGGTGGTGCCGCGCGGCACGGGGAGCACCGTCGTCGATCCGCATGAATTCGCGAACGTGCTCGGCCTCCTCGGTATCGACTACGTGCTCGACACGGCGCGGGACCTCCCGCTCGACGTGTTCGTCATGATGTCGTCATGCGTTCCGGCAACCCCCCTCGAATCCCCCGGCCCGTGGCTGACGTCGACGGACATCGTGCTGTATACAGGACGCGAGGATGTGCTCGGCGTCGCCGAACTGATGAATTTCCCCGGCGTGTACAACGGCATGGAATCCGAACTGCTGAAGATCTCCGCCGCGCGCGGCAAGCGCGTCGACGGCCATGCTCCCGGACTCACGGGTCCGAATCTCGACGCCTACATCCTCGCCGGCGTGCGCAGCGATCACGAATGCACGACGATCGAGGAGGCGCGGGAGAAACTCCGCCGCGGCATGCAGATCCTCATGCGCGAAGGCACCGCCGAGCGCAACCTCCACGACCTGCTTCCGCTGGTGACCGTGCAGAATGCCGCGCAGTTCAGCTTCGCGACCGACGACAAGCATCCCGCGGATCTCGAGGACGAGGGACACATCGACCATCACGTGCGCGAGGCGATCCGCTTCGGACTCGATCCCATGACTGTGCTGCAGATCGCGACGATCAACACCGCGCGGCATTACAACATGCAGCGGCACGGCGCCATCGCGCCGGGCAGATGGGCGAACATGATCCTCTTCTCCGATCTGCACGACATAGGCGCGGAAGAGGTGTACTATCAGGGCGCGCTCGTCGCGCGTGACGGTGCATACACCGCCGCTCCCGCTCCCGCGCAGGACATGTCGCGGATGACCGACACGATGCACGTCGGGGATTTCTGGAAGGACAGTTTCCTCGTTCCGGTCTTCCCGCAGAGCCGGATAAAGGTGATCGATCTCGTGCCGCGGCAGATCATCACGCGCCCCGCGGTGGCGGAACCGCTCGTGGTGGACAACTGCGTCGAGTCGGATCCCGCGCGCGACATCCTCAAGCTCGCCGTCATCGAACGGCACAGGGCCACCGGCAACATCGGCATCGGCTTCGTGCACGGCTTCGGCCTGAAAAAAGGCGCCCTCGCATCCACCGTCGCGCATGACGCGCACAACATCATCGTCGTCGGCACCAACGACCTCGATATGTACGCCGCCGCGCTGCAGCTGATCCGCCTGGGCGGCGGGCAGTGCGTCGTCAGCGACGCGCGCGTGATCGAGGAACTGGCGCTCCCCATCGCCGGACTCGTCTCCGACCAGCCGCTGGAATTCGTGCGGAAGAAGGTCGACGCCCTCATCGCCGCCGCGCAGTCCCTCGGATGCGAACTGCCCGATCCGTTCATGACCCTGTCCTTCCTCGCCCTCTCTCCCATCCCCGCGCTGAAAGTGACCGACCAGGGACTGGTCGACACCGAGCGCTTTGAACTGACCTCTCTGTTCGTCTGAGAGAAAGGAAGACCGCAAAAACGCGAAAACGCGAAAAAGAGACGCGAAAATTTTATTAGGGAGAAATGCGATGAAGAGATCCTGCTCACCGCTTCCGGAAAAAATGGAGCAGCTCGCTGCCCAAATCGTTGATGCCTGCTACACCGTGCACCGCGAGATGGGTCCGGGTCTGCTCGAATCGGTTTATGAAGAATGCCTGTGCAGGGAGTTCAGCCTGCGTGGAATTCCATTCCGCCGACAGGCGCCGGTCGCTCTCACATACAAGGGATCCGATCTTTCAGCAACGCTCAGGATCGACATCGTGGTGAGAGACACGATCATAGTGGAACTGAAATGTGTCAAGGACTTTGAACCTGTGCATGTAGCGCAGCTTCTCTCCTATCTCCGTCTTGCTTCCAAACCAATCGGCTTTTTAGTTAACTTCCACGTACGGAACATCGGGTCAGGCATACGACGGTTCGTCATGAGCGAATTCATTGAACCAGTTCCCGACTCTTTTCATTAATCTTTCGCGTCTCCTATTCGCGTTTTCGCGTTTTACCGGTTTTTTCCCATGTCCACACCCCTGATGCGGCAATACAGACAGATCAAGTCCGAATATCCGGATGCGATCCTCCTGTTCCGGATGGGCGATTTCTTCGAGACTTTCGAGGAGGATGCGATCACGGCGGCGCGGGTGCTGGGCATTACGCTCACCAAGCGCGCGAACGGGGCGGCGAACGATGTGCCGCTGGCGGGTTTTCCGCATCACGCGCTGGACGCGTACCTGCCGAAGCTGATCAGGGCGGGACTCCGCGTGGCGGTCTGCGAACAGCTCGAGGATCCGAAGAAGGCCAAGGGCATCGTCAGGCGCGACGTGGTGGAGGTGGTCACGCCGGGAGTGGTGTTCACCGACAAGCTGCTCGATCACAAGCATTATAATTTCCTCGCTTCGGTCGCGTTCGCCGGCGGCATGGCCGGTGTGGCCTTCGTCGACGCCTCCACCGGCGATTTCTTCACCAGCGAAATCGCGGAACATCAGCTGCGCGAACAGCTCGAGACCATCGGTCCGTCGGAAGTGCTGCTGGCGAAGAAGGACGTCGACCATTTCCACGATCTCCTCGGCCGCAATCCCCTGCGCGTACCCGTCACGAAGCTCGACGACTGGGTGTACGCGCGCGACACGGCCTACGAAATCCTCGTCACGCATTTCCGGACGCATTCGCTCAAGGGCTTCGGCATCGAGTCCCTGCAGGCGGGCGTGATCGCGGCGGGCGCGGCGCTGCATTACCTGAAGGAAACGCAGAAAGCCAACCTGCCCCATCTGCGGAATATCCGCCACTACCTCGCCGACGACTACATCACACTCGACGCCTCCACACGCCGCAATCTCGAGATCGTCGCCTCCATCGGCGAGGGCTCGAAGGACGGCACGCTGATCGCCATTCTCGACAAGACGGCGACGTCGATGGGCGGACGCCTGTTCAAATACTGGGTCACGCATCCGCTCCGCAAGCTCGACTCCATACAGCAGCGCCTGGCCGCGGTGAAGGAACTCACCACGGCGATGGAGCGACGCGACCGCATCCGCGACCTGCTCGGGGAGATGGTGGACTTCGACCGCCTCACCGGACGCATCTGCACGGGTCGCGCGCTGCCGCGGGAACTGACCGCCCTGCGCGCCTCGCTGAGACGGGTCCCCCTGCTGCGCGATGCGATGGCCGACTGCGACGCGCCCTACCTCCGATCGCTGCACGCGCAGATCGAGCCGCTCGACGACGTGGCGCGGCTGATCGACGAGACGCTGGTCGACGATCCGCCGCTGAGCCTCAACGAAGGCGGCGCCATCCGGCCGGGCTTCCACGCGGAACTCGACGAGATCCGCGAGATCGCCACGCATGGCAGGGAATGGTTCCGCGACTACCAGGAGAAGCTGCGGCGGGAAACAGGTATCGGATCGCTGCGTCTGGAATACAACAAGGCCTTCGGCTATTTCATCAACGTCTCCAACGCCAACCTCGACAAGGTGCCCGAGAGCTTCATCCGCCGGCAGACGCTGACCAACGCCGAGCGCTACGTCACTCCCGAGCTGAAGGAGTACGAGGATAAGGTGCTCAACGCGCGCGAGCAGATCGTGACGCTGGAGACCGAGCTGTTCAACGAACTGCGCATGACCGTGGCCGCCGCAGCCGATCGCATCCAGCAGCTCTCGCGCGCGCTGGCCGTGCTCGACTGCATCAACGCGCTGGCCATCGCCGCGCTGGAGTACGGGTATACCTGTCCCGCGGTCAATGACGGCACGGCGATCGTCATTCACGAGGGACGCCATCCGGTGGTCGAGCGCATGCTCCCGCCCGGGGAACGTTTCGTCGCCAACGACGCGCTGCTCGACGAGGACGAGCAGATCCTGATCATCACGGGTCCCAACATGAGCGGCAAGAGCACCTACCTGCGGCAGACGGGACTGATCGTCCTCCTCGCGCAGATCGGCAGCTTCGTGCCCGCGAAGGACGCCACCATCGGCGTCGTGGACCGCATCTTCACGCGCGTCGGCGCTTCCGACAACATCGCCGCGGGTGAGAGCACCTTCCTCGTCGAGATGCACGAGGCGGCGAACATCCTCAACAACGCGACTCCGAAGAGCCTGGTGCTGCTCGATGAAATCGGACGCGGGACGTCCACCTTCGACGGCATTTCCATCGCCTGGGCCATCACCGAATACCTCCACGACCATCCGGAAAGCCGCGCGAAGACGATGTTCGCCACGCATTACCACGAGCTGAATGAAATGGCCGACATCTTCCCGCGCATCCGCAACTACAAGGTGGAGGTACGGGAATATCAGGACAAGGTGATCTTTTTACGAAACGTCTCCCGCGGCACCGCCGATCACAGCTACGGGATCCAGGTCGCGCAGATGGCGGGATTGCCCGACGCGGTCATCGCACGCGCGCGGCATGTGCTGCATTCGCTCGAGGGACAGGATCTCACCGTGCTCGCCGCCCGCGACGAGGAGGAAGCCCGCGCGAAGCTCGCCGCCCGTCCCCGCCAGTTCCAGATCTCCCTCTTCGAGGCCAGCGACATGGAACTCAAGGATCGCCTCCGCGCGATCGACATCAACACACTCTCGCCCGTCGAGGCGTGGAGATTATTGGATGAACTGAAGAAGATGGCAGACGAAGGAAGCGGGAATTAGGAATTACGAATTAGGAATTGAGATTGGTGACAGGGCATCTGGCATTTGTCATCTTGTCATTTTGTCATCTTGTCATTTACCACACCTCCAGCGCCGGGATATTCCGCACGATCCCGTAGACCACGACAATAATGACTCCGAGCACGATCGCCCAACCGGGGAGGTCGAAGCGGAGGACCGTGACGCCGAAGAGGCTGTCGGCGAGGCCGGAGATCATCGCGATGAAGAACAGCGGGAGGAGGATGGGGCTGAGGAGGTTGGCCATGAGGACGTACTTCCATCGCAGCCCGGCAAGATTGGCGAGCGAACTCTGGAGTCCGCAGCCCGGACAATCGTAACCCGTGAGTGATTCGAAGGGACAGGGGATGGGAGCGAGTGGTGTATAGGGGACGAGGACCTTCAACCACAGGAGGCCGGCGATCAGCATTCCCGCCGTGAGCACGAGCACAACGCCCGACTTTCCAAGACGGGCGCCGGCGGCGGCAAAAGGCGCACGGAGGCGGGGAGACGGAACGCCCGGGCATACGACGCTCCGTTCCGCCACCTGGGTATCAACCTTGGTACCGGGCATCCCCGAACGCGAGGATGGGAATGAAGATAAAGCCGAGCAGGATCAATCCGATCGCGAAGCCGGTGTCCTTTCCGAAGACGCGCGCGAGGTCGAGACACACCAGGATCATCACCACGATGTTCACGCAGGGGATCAGCATCAGGATGAGCCACCACCCCGGCCTGCCGACGATCTGCAGCAGGACGTAGATATTGTAGATCGGTATGATGGCCGCCCAGCCGGGCTGTCCCGCTTTTGTGAAGATCTTCCAGAAGCAGAAGATGAAGAACACCGTGAGGACGAGCATGACTATGATGTAGCCGATGCCGAGGGCTGCGAACACGCCAGGATCGCCTGTGTACTCGTATTCGTACATGGTCTCTCCGACTGTGGGATGAAATAGATGAATCGCGCCGGGCGGAGCCGCCGCCGCGCGTGAATTACGTTGTTTCGGTTCCAGGACTCCGCAATGATAGCACATGGAAACGTCGGACGCAATACCGCGGCAGCGAATTTCTCCGCATTGCATTTGGGACGGGATTCGCCTATTTTTTTTCTTTACGCTGTTTTCACGTACCGGAAGCCCTGCCCGCGAACACATTTCGCGTACGGTGCCTGCCCCCTCGGCAGGAATTTTTTTCACCGCCGGCGGGTTAGGTATAGCTGAGCCGATTCTTTTCTGAACCCGGAGTACATCCATGACCAAATCGAAACCGAGTTCGACGGAAAACACGTCCGCGGCGGAGATTTCAGCACCTGTGGTCACGGCGGCGAAAAATCCCTTCGCCATGACCATCCCGAAGAACAATCCCTTTTCTCCGGATGAACTCCGGTCGATCCTCCGCACGATGATGACGGCGCGGCGTCTCGATCAGAAGATGCTCGCCCTGCTCAAGCAGGGAAAAAGCTTTTTCCACATCGGCGGTTCGGGACATGAGGCCGCGCAGATCGCCGCGGCGAAGGCGATCGTGCCGGGCAAGGACTGGTCCTATCCCTACTACCGGGACCTCTCGTACATGATGGGCATGGGCATGGACACCGTAGGCATCATGACAAATTTCCTCGCGCGCGCGGACGACGTCAATTCCGGAGGCCGGCAGATGCCGCAGCATTACGGGATGAAATCGGCGCGCGTCGTTTCGCAGTCCTCCCCCACCGGCACGCAGTACCTGCAGGCCGTTGGCACCGCCAAGGGCGCGAAGCTCGAGGGAACGGATGAGGTCGTGTACGTCTCCTCGGGCGAGGGCACCACAAGCCAGGGCGATTTTCACGAGGCGGTCAACTGGGCCAGCCGCGCCAAGCTTCCGGTGATCTTCTGCATCCAGGACAACAAGTACGCCATCTCGGTACCCCTCTCGCAGCAGACCGGCGGCTCGGTCTACGACATGGTGGCGGGCTATGCCAATCTCGATCGCATCGAAGTCGACGGCACGAATTTCTTCGAAACCTACGAGGCCTTCCGCAAGGCCGTCGCGCGCGCGCGGCGCGGCGACGGTCCCACCGTCGTCGTCACCGACGTCGTTCGCCTGCTCGCGCATTCCTCCTCCGACGACCAGACGAAATACCGCGGGAAGGAGGAACTCGAGCGCGACCGCCAGCGCGATCCCATCCTGCGCATGAAGGACGCGCTCATCGCGGCCGACATGCTGACGGAGGAGGCATTCGCGCGCATGGAGGCGGAGGTGCTCGACGAGATCAACGCGGCAACCGACGCCGTCGAGGAGAAGCCGCTGCCCGATCCTTCGACGGCGCTGCGCTACCTGTTCTCTCCGAAGGAACTCGGGCTCCGCTACGAACACGCCACGCCCGCGGGAAACAAGACCGTGATCGTCGATGCGATCAATCACGCCCTGCACGAGGAGATGGAGCGCAACGAGCGCATGATCGTGTACGGACAGGACGTGCAGGACGGCAAGGGAGGAGTGTTCACCGCCACGAAAGGACTCTCGACGAAGTTCGGCCTCAACCGCTGCTTCAATTCGCCGCTGGCGGAATCGAGCATCGTGGGCACCGCGGTGGGACTCGCCGTGCGCGGCTTCAAGCCGGTGGTGGAAATCCAGTTCGGCGATTACATCTGGACGGCCATGATGCACATCCGCAACGAGGTCTCGTCGATGCGCTACCGTTCGAACAACGATTATTCGGCTCCGATTGTCCTGCGCGTGCCCGTAGGAGGCTACATCCACGGCGGCCTTTGCCACAGCCAGAGCATCGACGGGTATTTCACGCATATCCCCGGACTGTACGTGGTCTATCCCTCCACCGCGGCGGACGCGAAGGGTCTGCTCAAGACCGCCTGCCGCATGGACGATCCGGTGATGTTCCTCGAACACAAGGGCATGTACCGCCAGGGCTACGCAGCCTCACTCGAGCCGGATGAAGAATACCTGATCCCCTTCGGCAAGGCCTCCGTGCGCCGCGAGGGCGGCGACCTGACCATCGTCGCCTGGGGCGCGATGGTGCAGAAGTCCCTCGAAACCGCGCGCGTGCTGGACAAGGAAGGCATCTCCATCGAGGTCATCGACCTGCGCACGCTCGTGCCGCTGGACATGGATACCGTCCTCCGCTCGATCGCGAAGACCAGCAAGGTGCTGATCGTGCATGAGGATAATCTCACCGGCGGTTTCGGCGGCGAAGTGGCCGCGCGCATCGCGGCCGAGGGCTTCGAACTGCTCGACGCCCCCATCCGGCGGATCGCGGCAAAGGACTGCCATATCCCCTATGCGTGGACGCTCGAGAGCGAGATCCTGCCGCAGGACAGGGACATCATCCAGGCAGCGCGCGACCTGGTGGCGTATTGACGACGAAATTCAAATTCCACATATCAAGGTTGCATTGACATGAAAGTCGAAGTACAGATGCCCAAGATGGGCGAGAGCATCACGGAAGGCCGTATACTCAAATGGCTGAAGAAACCGGGCGACGCCGTCGACCGTGACGAAACCATCCTTGAGATCGCAACCGATAAGGTCGACACCGAGGTCCCCGCGCCCAATGCCGGCATCCTCGTCAAAATCATGGCCGAGGAAGGTGACACCGTCGAAGTCGGCACGCCCGTCGCGCTGATCGACACCGACACCGCAAACGCGCAGGTGGAGGGAAGCGCGTCCGCGGCCGCCCCAGCAACCGCCCCTGCCGCCGGCCCAACCGACGATGAAGCCGGACGTTCATCCGAATCGACACTAGCCGCCGGTAAAGAAACCCCATCGTCCCCATCACAGCAGTTCGCCCCTGCAACCGCTCCTGCCGGCGAAGGCACCGCGCGTTTCTACTCCCCCGTCGTCATGCGCATCGCATCGACCGAAGGCGTCGGCATGCAGGAACTCGAGCAGATACCCGGTACAGGAGCGGGTGGCAGGGTAAGCAAGAGCGATATCCTCTCCTACGTCGAGCGTCGCGCAACAACTGGAGCCGCCGCCCCGGCCGCCCCGGCACCACCTGCCGCCCCAGCCGCCCCATCGGCAGCGCGGCAGGCTCTCTCCGCGATGCCCGCACATTCACCGGTCGCCGGGCTCGGCGCGGACGTCATTCCCATGAGCAACATGCAGCGGCTGATGGCGGAGCACATGGTCAAAAGCATGCAGATCTCCCCGCACGTGGCGGTGGTATCGGAGGTGGACATGACGAAAGTCGTGCGCTTCCGTGACAAATACGCCGCGACATTCAAGCAGCGCGAAGGAATCTCGCTCACCTTCATGCCTTTCGTCGCAGATGCGGCCGTCCGCGCGCTCAAGGATTTTCCGCTCGTCAACAGTTCCGTCGACGGAGCGAACATCGTCATGAAGCGGATGATCAACCTCGGCATCGCCGTTGCGATGGATGATGGAGGTCTCATCGTTCCCGTCGTGAAAAACGCGGACACGCTCAACGTCATCGGACTCGGGCGCTCGATCGCGGATGTGGCGACGCGTGCCCGCAGCCGCAGGCTGCAGCCAGCGACACCACGGCCTGCAGGTGCGCTTCGCTGCCGAAGACGCCTCGCGGACCGACCCGG
>CAZWNO010000101.1:0-14559 GCA_964635845.1 uncultured Chromatiales bacterium | reverse complement strand
GAACAGGCTGCCGTCGGAATGGAGTGCAGGCACGTTGCGCATCCAGGCGAAGCCGGCATCGTAGATCCATTTCACTTCGCCGTCTGGATAGATCGCGCGCAGGTGGAAATCGTCCGCGCCGATGTGCAGCGTTCCGAACGCGTCGAAACTCGCACCGGAACGGATGGGTGATCTCGTATCGAAACGCCAGTGCAGCCGCGCTGTCGACGGACCGGCAAAGAGACTGTGACCGCTGTGCTGGGGATCACGCATGAACATCCACCAGTCTCCCTTTCCAACGACGGCGTTTCCCTCGACGGTGATGGCGAAGGGATCGGACCAACCTGAGATGCGTCCGTCGGCGTCGACCGCGCGGCAGCGCATGACGAAGGTCCCGGAAGCGAAGTAGTGGTGGACGATCGTGAACCAGAGGCCGCTCTCCACATCGGGATATTCCTGGACAGGCCTGCCGTCGCCCCAGTCCACTTCGTAGGTGATCGGTTTCCTCTCCGGATCCTCCGCGACGACGAGCACCTCGACGCGTTCATCCACGTGGGCACTGTCCGTTCCCCGGATCACCCGCGGTGTCGAGGGCGGAGTGTTCGGGTCGTTCGTATCGCAGGCGGCGAGGATCAGCGCCGCCGCGAAGAGAAAGGATGGAAGGAGGAATTTCATTCCGCTAAATCTGGATAACGGTATCTTTTGTCACGGGTACCTCCCGCCGCGGCGGCTCCTGTCGCGGTTCGGGGAGCGCCGGTACAGGCGGCGGATCCGTTGTGATCACCTCGATACGGGGCTGTTCGATCTCCCCGTCCCGTCGCAGCTGTTCCCGCATGAGTTCCTCCCGCAGCTGCTGGATTTCCTTCTGCTTGAGCAGCTTCTCGACGCCCGCAGCGCGGAGCAGGCTGTCGATATGCTGAAACTTCGATTCCGGGATGAGCGTCCGCCATTCATACTGTCCGCTTTCCGGTGACACCTGGGCGCGCTGCCGCACCCTGACGCGTGGTGAAAGGTTTTCCCGGTGCTGCTCGGATTCGCGCCTGAAAACGCTGATCTCACGGCGGAGTTCGTCGAAATCGTCTTCCAGGTCCTGCATGAACTCAGCGCCGGCATCGATGGAGATGGCGATGCCATGCGCGACTTCGCTGATAAGCACCGGTCCGACACTGACACCGCGCGGAAGCTGAGGCGGGGCGGGTGTGCCGATGCGGAAGCCCTCGGTACGGGAGACGTCCCTTCGGTCGCCGTCCGTACCATCGCCGTTCGTACGGTCGTTGCCACTTTCCCGGCTGACTCGAGCGTAGGTCCGCGCGAGATCCTGCACGCGCATTTCGATTCGCGGCATGCGTCCCTCGACGATCTTCATCAGGCGGCGGAGGCTGTCCATGTTAAGGTGCAGCTGCGTGACGGTGAAACTGTCTTCCGTCAGCACGACGAAGGCCTCGGGCACGCGCATCGTACGGAAGCGCTCCATGAGCTTTGCGGGCGGGGTTGGCGGCTGCGGCGGAACTTCGGTGTGCCGATGCGAGACGAAGGTGTAGGGCGTATTGCGTTTTTCGAGGAAGGATTCGAAGCGCTCCTGCTGATCGGGCTCGAGACTCGCCGCGATGCCGGAGAGGATGACCTGGTTGTATTTGCTGATGGCCGGATCGATGGCGATTTCCTTCGCCTCGTTCATCAGCACGGCTGCTTCGATCTGCCGCTGCGCATAGAGGAACAGGGTGTCGAAGATCTTGCGCTGAACCGCGGTGGGACGGATCTCGCGGTAGAGTTCGTTGATCGTGGCAGGCGGACCGGTTCGCGCGGTGCTGCCTGCAAGCTCGAGGCGATACCCGCGATCGGCGCTCTCGTCGATGCGGAGTACCGTGCCGTCGCTGTCGTCGAGCGGGAGCGTGCCGAACATCGCGTACTGCAGAACCTGATCCCTGTCTGTCCGCTGGAACAGCGGCATGATCCAGCCTTTCAGAATCGTGTCTTCATACGCATGCTGCATTTCCTCGCCGGTGTTGCCGATGTAGCGGAGGATCTGTTCCCGCTGTATCCAGGCCAGGGCAAGGAGCGCGATGACGACCACGGCGATGGCTCCGGCGGCGGCAGGCATGAATCGGCGAGGAACGGGGAGATAGGCATCCGGTTCTCTGTTATCCTCGCGGATGCGGTTCATGATGTGTTCGGGGAGAAAGGGATTCGCCGGGATGGATTCGCGCGCCGACAGCAGGTCCCGCATCCTGCGCAGGTGTTCGTACTCGCGGCGCAGTTCGGGGTCCCGTGCGATGCGAGAGGCGACCTGCTCGCGCTGCGCGGAGTCGAGCCTGTCGTCGAGATAGAGGGAGAGCTGGAGTGCGATGCGTGATTTCTTCGTGCCGATCATACTTTCACCGTTCCAGGAGAGGCTTGAGATACTCGCGGAGCATGGTACGCCCGCGCGAGAGACGTGACTTCACCGTGCCCATTTCACATTGCATGACTTCGGCCATCTCCTCATAGGAGAGTCCTTCCATATCCTTGAGCACCACGGGGATGCGAAATTTTTCCGGGAGCCGCTGCAGGCCGCGGTCGATCAGCTCCCGCGTCTCGTGCTCCTGTGGTTCCACCGAAGTCTTCATCGTCACTTCCCTGTCGCGCGCCTCGAGCAGCGCATGCAATGAAATCGAGCGGCGCAGCTTCTGCTTGCGCATCATGTCCCGGCAGTGGTTGATCGCGATGCGGTACAGCCAGGTCGAAAACGCGGCATCGAAGCGGAAATGCGCGAGCGCCCGGTAGGCTTTGAGAAATACGTCCTGTGTCAGGTCGTCAACCAGTTCCGCCGAGCGGAAAATCGAGAAAATCAAATTGCGGGTTCTTTCGAGGTGGCGCTCCATCAGGAACCTGAAGGCGTGCTCATCTCCCGCCTGGAAGCGGGTGATGAGGACGTCGTCACCCATTTCCTCTGTGCGGGGCTGAGTGGAATGTACGGTTACTGTTCCGGTCATACCTTCTGGCATTTTCTCGATTCAGGCCTTTAGACGGATGCAGGGAGCGAATGTTCCAGCTTCGCCCGCGGTCCTTCAATGTGTAAAAAGCTGAATGGAATAATGTAATTTATTCCGCGGCGGAGGGACAGGCAAATCCGCATGGATATCGCAGAATCTGCACTACACCGTTATATTGGCACCAGGACATGAGCGAGTACGCTCCATATATCGACGTGCATTCCCATCGTGAGACCGACGACGGCGAAGTGCATACAGTCGTCAATGTCGCGCTGGAGCTTCTGCGCTCCCGCACCGTTCTTCCGCGCCGCTGCAGCGTCGGGAAGCATCCCTGGCAGGCGGCGCAGCCCTGGAGCGAGGATGACGCGCAAGTGCTCGAGCAGGCGCTCGTGCGACCGGAGTGCCTGGCACTCGGGGAAGTGGGGCTGGACAGGAGCACGGGTCCCGCGATCGGCCTGCAGCGCGCGGTGCTCACCGAGCAGCTCGATGCGGCCGCGGCGCATTCCCTGCCGGTCATCCTGCATTGCGTGCGCGCGCATGCCGACCTGATGCAGCTGCGCAAGCAGCGGGGCGATACCAATCCATGGATCATTCACGGATTCACCGGGCATGGCGAACTCGCGCTGCAGCTCCTCCGAATGGACTTCTCCCTGTCCTTCGGTGCGGCGCTCCTGTCCACGGGCGCGAAAGCGCGTGAAGCGCTCACCCATGTGCCCCTCGACCGCCTGCTTTTCGAAACGGACGAGAGCGGACTGGACATCCGGGTGATCTACCGCATCGCGGGAGACGTGCTCGGCGTGTCGCGCGAAAAACTGCGAGGCGTGATCTGTGAGAATTTCCACAGGTATTTCGGAGTCGTGTGATGGAAATCCCGCCGTGGATGGAACGTACGGTCCTGCTGCTCGGCGAGGAGCGTGTCGACCTGCTTCGACGCTCGCATGTCCTCGTTGCCGGGCTCGGCGGCGTCGGCGCCTATGCAGCCGAGATGATCTGCCGGGGAGGGGTCGGACGTATGACCATCGTCGACGGCGACGCCGTGCACGCGAGCAACCGCAACAGGCAGCTGCCCGCGCTGCTCAGCACGGAGGGGATGCACAAGGCCGAGGTCATGGCGGCGCGTCTGCAGGATATCAATCCCACCCTCGAACTGGAAGTGATCGACGAGTACCTGCGTGATGAACGGCTCGAGGAGATCGTCGGCCGCGGCTACGATTATGTCGTCGACGCCATCGACACGCTCTCTCCGAAAGTGTTCCTCGTCGCCAACGCAGTGCGCAGGGGGCTGCCCGTCGTCAGTTCGCTCGGTGCGGGGGGGAAGGTCGATCCCGCGCTCGTCCGCATCGATGATATCTCGCGGTCGCATCATTGCCGGCTCGGCAAAATGCTGCGCAAACGTCTGCATCGGCTCGGAATCCGCAGCGGCGTGACGGTGGTGTACTCGGAAGAGGAAATCGACAGGGCGGCGACCCGCTCAGTGGAGGACGAGCGGAACAAGAAGACGATCGTCGGTACGATTTCCTACATGCCGCCGCTGTTCGGATGCTGTCTTGCATCCGTGGTGCTGAGGGGATTGGGGGGAATGGAAAAATGACAAGATGGAAAAAATGACAAGATGACAAGATGGAAAAAATGACAAGATGACAAGATGGATGGGTCAGCCGGGATCGAGGCGGAGACGGGTGAGACGGTGGAAACGGTAGACGAAAGACAGTGCGGCGACGGTCAGGCCGGCAACGAATCCCATCCAGACGCCTTCGGGACCGAGACCCGCGGGGAAAGCGAGCAGGTAGCTCGTGGGGACACCCACGCACCAGTAAGCGACTATGGCGATGAACATCGGGATGGTGACATCGGTCAGACCTCGCAGCACTCCATGACCGACGACCTGGGTCCCGTCGGAGAGCTGGAAGAGCGCCGCGAGGATGAGCAGCTGGGCCGCGACCTGATGCACCGCCGGATCATCGATATACAGCGTCGGCAGTGCATGGCGGAACGTGATGAAGACCAGCGCCGCGATTCCCATCATGGACCAGCCCATGATCACCGCCGAGAAACCCGCGCGGCGGACCTCTTCTCCGTCGCCGCTCCCGAACGCCCTTCCCACGCGTATCGTCGCGGCGTTGGAGATTCCGAGCGTTATCATGAAACTGATGGACGCGAGATTGAGGGCGATCTGATGCGCGGCGAGCGCGGTCGCGCCGATCCAGCCCATCATGAGCGCCGAAAAAGAGAACGAGCCGGCTTCGAAAACGTACTGCACGCCGCTCGGCAGGCCGAGGCGCAGGATGCGCCTGATCATCGGGAGGCGCACGCTCCGGAAATGCAGCAGTGGGTGGTAGCGGCGGAAATGGCCGGCGCGCTGGACATAGGCCGCGAGAGCAATCGCGGCGAACACCTCGACCATCAGGCTACTGATGCCCGCACCGGTGAGACCGAGCGCGGGAAAGCCGAGCTTGCCGTAGATCAGCACCCAGTTGCCGAAAACATTGACGCCGTTGGCGAGGATGATGATCACCATTGCCGGCTTGGTGAAGGAGAGTCCCTCGATGAAATTGCGGTGAGAAAGAAAGATAGTCATGGGCAGGAAGCTGCATCCCATGATCCGGAGGTATGGCACGGCAAGGTCGACCACCTCGGGCGGCTGTTTCATCAGCGCGAGGGAGCTGGAGACCAGCCAGGTGACGAACATGAGAAGCACACCCGCGGAAATGTTCACCAGCAGTCCGTGACGGAAGACCATGCCGGCTTCATCGTGGTCGTTTTTCCCCGCGGCGATCGCCGTCAGCGGCGTGATCGCATTGCATATGCCGATGACGAAGACCAGCATCATCACGAAAACGCTGTGGCCGAGCGAGGCTGCTGCGAGCGGGACCTCCCCGAGTCGGCCGACCATGAGGCTGTCCGTGGTTCCGAGCATGACATGCCCCAGCTGTCCGATCGAGACAGGAATGGCGAGCGTGGTCGTCTCGCGGATATGATCTCTGAAGTTTCGTCGCATGCTGCGTTGTCCCTGTTTCAGGGCATTCCCGCCTCCTCGGGTATCGCGCGTATGATTTTCCATAACATATGAATTTCTCCGAAAACCCGGAGATGGGATCGAAAATCAGTGCGCACGGCGAAGCGATGGATCAGGACATCGTCATCGGAATTTTTCACGGATCGCTGGCGCGACGCCTTGCGATGTAGTATTTTAGTGTCGACCATGGCTTAAAATGCAGGACGCACACATGAAGCATACGCCGCTCCCATCCCACCGCTCCATCTCCGGCTTCATTCCTACTTCTCCAAACCCGACAACCCTTATTCTTCTCCTGCTTCTGCTCTGCATGATCCCTGGCGAACTTCTCGCGGGGTCCTGGCCCATGGAACGCAGGGCGACCTACCTTTCGATCGGATACCGCGGCTTCAGCGGGCAGGATTACTACGGCAGGAACGGCGAGAAACTCGGGATGCAGCGTCTGGAGGAGCAGACACTCACGCTCTACAGCGAGTACGGGTATTCGAAATATGTGACGGGCATCGTGCAGATGCCGGCGTTCCGCAAGCTGTATGCGCAGGTATCGTCCGATTCACCGCTGTTCAGCGTGCAGTCGCCGGGGGATGTGGATCTCGGACTACGCTTTGCCATCTGGCCCGGGGAGCGCGACGTGGTGACCCTCACCGGACTGTTCGGCATCCCGCTCGGCGAGGCAACGCAGACCGACGGAATCTGGGCAGGCGACAATGAATACAACCAGCTCGTCAAGCTCGGTTACGGACACACTTTCGAACCGGTCCCGCTGTACGTTCACGTCGAAACCGGATATAATTTTCGCAGCGGCGGATTCGCAGACGAAATCAGCTTCGGTGCGGAAGTGGGAATCCGTCCCTGGGATCCCCTGCAGCTGACCCTGAGCGTCCGCAGCATGAACAGCCAGGGAAACGGTGATCCGGAATTTCTTGGCGGTGGCTTCGGTTTCTCCAGCAACAACCAGCGCTATCTGATGTACGGTCCCGAGCTGGCCTTCTGGTTCACCGATGCAATGGGCGTGAACGTCGGCTTCTACAACGTCGCGCAGGCCCGGAATATTCCCTCGTCGACTGCGATCAGCTCAGGCGTCTTCTTCGTCTTCACTCCGCCGACACATCATTAGCCGTACCCGCGGCTCCGAGATGATTCCGTATATCACGCGACTCGGGGGGGACGCTGTCGCGCAGGCCATCGCGCGCGGCGCGACGATTTGCGTGGCAACACAGCGACTGGCGCATGTGCTGCACGACGCGTGGACCGGACACATGCGGGAGGAGGGGCGCAGTGCCTGGCGTACGCCCGACATCCTTCCGCTCGGTGCCTGGCGGCGGCGCATGGCCGCCATGCTCGGTCTCCTGCAGTCCGGATCCGGCCGCGCGCCGGCGCATATTCTCGAGCAGCAGCAGGAACTGCTGACATGGGAACAGGCTGCCGCGGCTGCCGGAGTTCTCGGCGACGTGCTTCAGCCGCAGCAGCTGGCGTCGGCGATGATGGAGGCGCACGCGTTCGCGACGGCATGGAACATCGACATCGATGCCGGTGATGTGGCGCCGGGATCGGATTCGGAAACATTTCTCGCCGTGCGCGCGCAGGCGGAACTGCGCTGGCGTCAGCTCGGCGCCGCATCGACGGCTACGCTGCCCTGGCGCGCGATCGAGGCTGTGGACGCCTTGCCGCGGCAGCTGCCGGCGGAGATGCTCTTCATCGGCTTCGACCTGCCCGCCGACATCGCGCTGAAGCAGACGATCATCGCGCTGCGCCGGAACGGCGTGCGCGTATCGACGGCATCCGCGCCACACGCGCCCGCTCGCGGCCGCCTGCTTCGCTATCCGTCATTCGAGGACGAGCTGCACGCGGCGGCGCAGTGGTGCCGCGGACTGCTCGAAAGCGGGGAGGGAGAAATCGGCATCATCGTCCCGCATCTGGAAAGCGTTCGCACGCATGTCGCCCGCGTGTTCGAGAGTGTGCTGCATCCCACCGCATCCGTGCGTCAGCACGCACACGGCGAGGCATTATTCGAGATGTCGCTGGGACCCCGGGCAATCGACGAACCGCTGATCGCCACTGCGTTCAGTCTGCTGGATATCCAGCGTCCCGTACTTCCGCTCGAGCGGTGGACACGGTTGCTCCATTCTCCCTTCATCCGCGGCGCCGCGGCATGGGGTGATAGTCGCGCGCGCCTCGATTTCGAGCTGCGTCGTCGTGCAATGAGCGAAGCCGGCGCGGCTGATGTGCTGCGCGCCGCTTCCACGCAGGAATCCTCCGGCCGTGATCCGATGATCGGCGGGGGTCCGATGATCGGCGGTGATCCGATGATCGGCGGTGATCCGATGATCGGCGTCGATCCGATGATCGCGGCGCTCGCGAGCCTGCGCGTCGACGGTGCGCGGCGCACGGCATCGGAGTGGACGCTTGTCTTTGTGCAGCTGCTCGAATCATTCGGCTGGCCGGGCGACCGGAGTCTCGACAGCCGCGAGTACCAGGCTCGCGGACGCTTTCGCGAGCTGCTGCAGGAGTTCACTTCGCTCGACGCCGTCATGGCGCCGGTTCCGCTCGGCGAAGCGCTCGGCCGCTTCCGCGCGCTCGCCTCGGAGCGCGTGTTCCAGGTGAAATCGATCAACGCCCCCGTGCAGATCATGGGTGTGCGTGAATGCGTCGGCCTGCGCTTCGCGCACTGTCGCGTGCTGGGGATGAACGACGATCTCTGGCCGCCTCCACCGCGCATGGCGGCATTCATTCCGATCCATCTCCAGCGCAAAGCCGGTGTTCCGTCGGCGACGCCGGAGCGCCATCTCGCCCAGGTCCGCGACGAAACCGCGCTGCTGTTCCGTACCGCCCCGGAGGTGATCTTCACCTGTTCCGCGACGGACGGGGACAGGGAGCTGCTGCCGACCGCGATGCTTCCCGATCTGATTCCCGAGGATCTGGGCCTGCAGCGCCATGACGCGGTGCATGCGCTCGCGGGCGTCGCACGCGGCGCGCTGACCACCTTCTCCGACACACAGGCGCCCGCCGTGGACGCCGGGGAGCAGATACGTGGCGGCACCACGGTCATCGCGCTGCAGTCCGCATGTCCGTTCCGTGCATTCGCGGAAACGCGCCTGCACGCAGCACAGCCCGGAAAGGTCGAGCACGGCGTGCGCGCGCTGGACCGGGGCAATCTCGTGCACGGCGCAATGGAACAGTTCTGGACGCGTGTGACAGACCAGGAGAAGCTCAAGGATCTTGACGACGGTATGCTGCGCCGTCTCGTCGAGGAAGTGGTGCGGGAGACGTTGCGGAAGGAAGTCGCCCTGCGAGGACGGCGCGTCGCCGATCACCTGGTCGAGGCGGAGGGCGAGTGCCTGACGCGCCTGCTGCTCGAATGGCTGGGAGTGGAGGCGGTACGCCAGCCGTTTCGTGTCGAAGGGACCGAACTGCGCAGCGAAATCGATCTCGCGGGCCTGCATCTGCGCGTGCGCGCCGATCGCATCGACAGGCTCTCCGACGGCAGTGCGCTGCTGATCGATTACAAGACCGGGAGCAAATCGGTGGGGGACTGGATGTCGCCGCGTCCCGCCGAACCCCAGATCCCCCTGTATCTGCATGCGCTGGGGGAAGAATTCCGCGCCGCGGCGTTCGCCGTGCTGCGCCGCGGTGAATGCCGCTTCGCGGGACTGCGTGATGAAGGGATTCCCGTGGAGGAGTGTACAAGCGCATCCGATTATCTTGAAAAGCGGGAAATGCCGGAACGCGACTGGTCCGCCCTCCGCGCACGGTGGAACAGCGTTCTGCTCGCGCTCGCCGCGGACTTCATGTCCGGTAGCGCCGTGGTGGACCCGCGCGACGGAAGGGACACCTGCGCCTTCTGCGATCTCGCGGTGCTCTGCCGGATCGACGAGGCAATACCGGAGGAGGAGGGCGATGATGATGCCTGAGCGGGAAATCCGCGGAATGAACCAGGCCGCGCGCGAGAAGGACGCCGGGCTGCGTGACGTCGCGACGCATGAAGCCGCGGCGCACGAAGCCGCCCTGCAGCAGGACATCGACGCGCGCGAGGCGGCGCTGGATCGCACGCGCTCGTTCATCGTACAGGCGCCGGCAGGTTCCGGCAAGACTGAACTGCTCATCCAGCGCTATCTCGCGCTGCTGGTCACCGTGGACGCCCCGGAAGAGATCGTCGCGATCACCTTCACCCGCAAGGCCGCCGCGGAGATGCGCGTGCGCATTCTCCAGGCGCTGCGGCACGCAGGCGGCGATGACGCGGACTCGGCACACGAGCGGCGCACTCAGCAGCTCGCGCGCGAAGCGCTGCAGCGGGATGCGGCGATGGGCTGGTCGCTGCTCGAACAACCCGGGCGCCTGCGTCTGCTCACGATCGACGCGCTGGACGGATGGATCGCCCGGCAGATGCCTTGGTTATCGGGGCTCGGTACCGCCATCTCCATCGCGGACGACGCAGAAGCCCTGTACCGCGAGGCGGTGCGCGAAGTGCTTCTCGGCGCATCGGGCGGGTCGGGGATTCGCGCGGCACTGCGCTTTCTGCTCGTGCACCTCGACAACCGTTTCGGCATCATCGAAGACATGCTCGTCGCCATGCTCGCCATCCGCGACCAGTGGATCGAACTCGTCGACGGCGGCCTCGAGGGACAGACCGCGCGCGCGGCTATCGAACACACGCTGCAGCGGCTGATCACGCAGCATCTGCAGCGGCTCGCAGACCATCTCCCGCCGTCAGACGTGGAGGAACTCACACGGCTCGCGGCGCACGCCGCCGACGTGCTCGAGGCGGATCCCAAGCGATCGGCCGACAGCTTCCTCGCCTGCCGCGGACGCGTGGATCCGCCCGGTCCGGCGATCGAGGACCTTCCGGTCTGGAATTCGCTGCGCAGCCTGCTGCTGACCGACGCGGACGAGTACCGCAAGCCAAGAGGCATCACCGTCCGTCTCGGCTTCGCGGCCAGGGACCCGATGAAGGACCGGCTCGTCGCACTGCTCGACGCCGTGTCAGGGGACGAGGAACTGCGCGCATTGCTTGCCGGCGTCCGCCGGCTGCCCGGAGCGCGCTTCGACGGCACGCAGTGGGAGGTGCTTGGCAGCATCGTTACGATCATCACCGGCTGCGTGCACGCGCTCCGCGACATCTTCGCGCGGCGGAACACGGCGGATCATATCGAAGTCGCCGCGTCCGCACGGCGGGCGCTGGGCGGGGAACTCGATCCGACCGATCTCTCGCTGCTGCTCGAATATCGGATTCGACATCTGCTCGTCGACGAATTCCAGGACACGTCGTCCAACCAATTCCGGCTCCTGCGGCAGCTCACCGCCGGCTGGAGCGCGCCGGATCTGCATACGCTCTTTCTCGTCGGCGATCCCATGCAGTCGATCTACCGCTTTCGCGAAGCGGAGGTCGGACTGTTCATCCAGGTCTGGGAACAGCGCCGTCTCGGCAGCGTTCCGCTGACGGCGCTGCGACTGACGCGGAATTTCCGTTCGCAGCAGGGAATCGTGTCCTGGGTCAACGGCCACTTCTCGGCAATGATGCCGGCCGGGAGCGACGCCTCCGTGGGAGCCGTCGCCTACGCTCCATCGATCGCGGTGCACGGAGCGGAACCGGAAGCAGCGGAAATCCGGGTCCTCTTTTCCGGAAATCGGCGCGAGGAGGCGCGCGACCTCGCCGCGCTGCTCCGCGCCGTGCTCGGCGGCGAGGCATGCGGTCCGGTCGGCTCGGTCGCCGTGCTCGTGCGCGCCCGCAGCCATCTTGCGGAACTGGTGTCCGAGCTGCGGGCGGAGGGACTTCGATTCCGTGCCGTGGAAATCGAACCGCTGGGGGACTGCAGTGCGGTGCGGGACCTTCACGCTCTGACTCGGGCGCTGCTGTATCCTTCCGACCGTGTCGCATGGCTGGCGGTGCTGCGCGCGCCCTGCTGCGGCCTCGCGCTGGCCGACCTCCATGCGCTCTGCCGCGACGATTCCGCCACGCCGGTGCGCGTCCTGCTCCGCGACCCCGATCGCCGGAAGGGAATGAGCCGGGATGGAGCGCAGCGCGTGGATCGCGTGGCCGCGCTGCTCGCAGCGGCGGGTGCGATGCGCGGGAGAAGGCCGCTCCGTCAGCTCGTCGAAGGCTGCTGGATCGCGCTCGGCGCTCCCTCGCTGCTCGACGCCGCGGGCATCGACGCCGCCATGTCCTTCCTCTCCCTGCTCGAAACGCATGACGAAGGGGGCGATCTCGACGACGCCGCACTGCTCGAACGTGACGCGTCCGCACTCCATGCTCCCCCGGATCCCGAAGCTGATGCGCGTCTGCAGCTGATGACCGTGCATAAAGCCAAAGGTCTGCAGTTCGACGTGGTCGTCATACCCCGCATCGAGGGAATTCCGCGCCGCGACGAAGACCGGCTGCTGCAATGGGATCGCACACTCGGCGACGAAGGGCTCGATTTTCTCATCGCTCCGTTGAAGGAACGGGGAGCGGACGAGGATCCCACGTACACGTTCATCAAGCAGACGCGCGCGATGAAAGGCGAGTACGAGGATGTGCGGCTGCTCTATGTCGCCGTGACGCGCGCAAGACGCCGGCTCTACCTCTCCGCGACGATGAAGGAGTCGTTCACCAGAGGCGAGCGCTCGCTCGCGTCGCCCGGGAGACGATCCTTCCTCGGGTATCTCTGGCCGCTGCTGCGCGAGCAGATCGAACAGCGGTATGCAGAGTGGCTTGCGCGCGTCGGTGAAGAGACCGGCGGAGCCGGAGCGGATGCGACCGACGCTCCGGTGCAGGGCCGACTCCTGCGCGTGACGGCGGATTGGATTCCCCCCGAACCGCCGGTGGACGCAGCGTACGAAGGCATGCCGCGCAGAGCAGCTGAACCGCATTCGCCGGCCACGGAAAGCGATCTGGTGTGGAGAGCGGGCAGCAGCGCCCGGACGGCCGGGGTCGTCGTGCACATGCTTCTCGAGCGGCTGGCGGCGGAGGGTGCGGCGTTCTGGACCGGCGCCGGACAGCATGTACGGATGCAGCTGCTCGAATCGTGCTTTCGAACGGCGGGCATCGCGGCTCCCGATCGGGAGGCACTCGACCGCGCATCCGCGGCGATCGATCGCATCCTGGACGACGAACGCGGCCGCTGGCTCCTCGACAGCCACGAACTTGCGGAATGCGAGCTGGCCCTGACGGGCCTCGACGGCGACACCGTTGTTTCCGTCAAGATCGACCGCACCTTCGTGGACGGCGAGGGCGTGCGGTGGATCGTGGACTACAAAACGGCGACGCATGAAGGAGCGGATCTGGAGGCGTTCCTCGCAGGACAGGAGAAACTGTACCGTCCCCAGCTGCAGCGCTATGCGCGATTGCTGAAGGCGTGGGAGGGAAGGACCATCCGCGCGGCGCTGTACTTCCCGCTGCTGCAGCGCTGGCGCGAGGTCGCCCTTCCGGAGTTCGAGGACCGGGTCTGAGCGGGGCGTGGTCCGGCATCGCGCGCGGAAATGAACAGCAATCCCCGGGAGTGAGCGGAGCGGAACAGTAAATCAGCGTTGATTTTTACGCGGGAGATTCAGCGTGTAATGCGCACCGCGGCGGCGTCGAATGCCTGTCCGCTTTCCACGGTTACATAATATGCGCCTGGCGGAAGATCGTCGGCACGGAATGTCACCATATGCTTGCCGACGGGCAGGGAATCACGCAGCAGTCTCCTGAGTTCTTTCCCCTTGGTATCAGTGACGCGCACCAGTGTCATGGCGGGTGATTCGAGCATGAACCGGATGGCCGTGCTTTCGGAGAAGGAATTGGGATTCGGCGGTTCCAGGAACAGGATTGTATTGCGATCCGGACCGAGGTCCGTCAGAGGACAATCGGGCGTGGCCGTTTGCCGGATGCGTTCGGTGTAATCCTTCCCGTCCCACAGCAGGAAGGCGATCACGGCGCGGTCGTTCAGCTGCTCGAGCCGGATGTTCTTGCATGATCCCATCAGGCGGGCGAGGTCGTCACGGTGCACGGTGTTCATCGCCGGGGAGATCACGTTGCGGTACTTCGCGAACCAGTCGACGAACACGCGCATCGATGCACCGCGCCACTCCTCGACGGCGGAATCGACGCGCGATCCGAGATAGTGGAAAGCCCGCTCGTTGCGTTCAGCAATGCGGGCGGTTTCACTGAAGAGCTTTTGATGTTCGTCAAGCTGCGTGCGGATCATATTCCGTATGGACATGAAGCTTCGATAATCACGTTTCTCCCACGCCGCCGATCGTGACGCCATGTTGCGGTCGATGCCGTTCCGAAGCATCCTGTGCCGCTCGCGCAATGCGTCGAGCGCCAGCCGGTCGCGCTGGGGGATCTGCGCATCGAACTGTTCCTTCCACTGTGTCATGACGGGGATCACGCGCGATTCCATGAGGGAAATCACGTCCTCGAGCAGCGACTCTCTCGCGTCCGCGACATTTTCCGGCAGCTGCGACCGTGCGTCCGGTGCGCAGACGAGCGCGGAGGCTGCAAGCAGGGAGAGCGTGCACCGTCTCATTACATTGCGTTTCATCAAGCTGCGTTTCACCACAAGGCGTTTCATCGGAATGCGTTTCATCGGAATGCGTTTCATCGGAATGCGTTTCATCGGAATGCGTTTCATC
>CAZWNO010000100.1:0-14635 GCA_964635845.1 uncultured Chromatiales bacterium | reverse complement strand
GATTGCGGCTGAAGAATCCGCTGGTCCCGTCGGCCTCGCCGCTGTCGAAGGAACTCGGCAACATCAAGCGCATGGAAGACGCCGGCGCCTCCGCCATCGTCATGTATTCGCTGTTCGAAGAGCAACTCGCGCATGAACAGCGCGAGCTCGACCACTTCCTCACCCAGGGCACCGAGAGCTACCAGGAAGCGATGAGCTACTTCCCCGCGATCGCGGAGTACAATTTCGGTCCCGACGAATATCTCGAGCATATCCGCGGCGCGAAGGAAGCGACGGGCATTCCCATTATCGGCAGTCTCAACGGCGTCTCCGCCGGCGGCTGGCTCGAGTACGCGAAGAAGATCGAGGAAGCCGGCGCGGACGGACTCGAACTCAACGTGTACTACATTCCCACCAGTCCGAACTACAAGTCCGAGGAAATCGAAAGCATCTACGTCGAGGATCTGCGCCGCGTCAAGAACGCGGTGAAGATTCCCGTCGCCATGAAGCTGAGTCCGTACTTCAGCACCATGGCCGCCATGGCGAAGAAGCTCGACGATGCCGGCGCCGACGCCCTGGTGATGTTCAACCGTTTCTATCAGCCCGACTTCGATCTCGAGAAACTCGAGGTCGTGCCCGCCGTGAACCTGAGCACCTCGAGCGAGGGACGCCTGCCGCTGCGCTGGATCGCCATCCTCCACGGACACATCAAGGCCTCGATGGCCGCGACCACCGGCGTGCACACGCATCTCGACGCGCTGAAAATGCTCATGGCCGGCGCGGACGTGGCGATGATGTGCTCGGCGCTCCTGCATCACGGGCCCCAGCACATCGCGACCGTACTCGGCGGACTGCAACAGTGGATGGAGGAAAAGGAATACGCCTCCGTCGCGCAGCTGAAGGGAAGCATGAGCCAGCGTTCCGTCGCGGAACCCGCGGCCTTCGAGCGCGCCAACTATATGAAGGCGCTGAACAGCTGGAGAGTCATCGTGTGACGTTGGCTGTTGGCCATTAGCCGTTGGCCATCGGCAGCCTGGGGTCCGCGGACTGCCGGGCGCTCTCAGCAAGGCCTGTCATCATTCATGCAAACGCCTCGTCCGCTTCCGGCGGACGGGGCGTTTGCATTCCCGGGCGATTCGTATTCAGTTCTTTCGTCGCTGCGGCTCGAGCATGGTGCCGCGGCAGGATGTGGCGCCGCAGAGGCAGGCGTAGCGCCGCAGGGTCGTGTCGTCCTGCTCGCCGTCATAGTCGAGGTGATAGTCGTAGGTCAGTTCCTCTCCGGGTTCGATCGTGCGCAGGGCGACGATGAACACGCGGTCTCCGATGATCTGCGCCTCGCAGTTGGGCGTGCAGGAATGATTGAAGTACTTCGCATCGCTGCCGCCGACGCCGCCGTCGATGACGATGTGGTCGTCCACCGTGAACAGCAGGACGTGCGCGTGTTCCGACTTCTCGTCATCGTATCGCTCGTTGCCCTCCTCGACCGAAATGCGTTCCCCGAGATACTCGACGATGCGCGTGCCCTTCCGGATGCGCCGCAGGGCGAAGCCTCCGAATCCGTGCACGCGTGAGCGGCGTATTTCAAATCGCGGTGACTGCTGTGATCCCATACTTCCATCCTGAGAGTGACAAAAACCGACCATCAATATCCCACTTCCGACCGGTCATTTCCAAGATCCGCGTATCCGGTTCCATCGCGGCTCCGTCCCAAGGTCGCGGTGCGATGCGGATTCCGTATATTGTCCCCGACAACGGAGGCTGCCATGAATCACCGAACCGTCCGCGCATCGCGGCGCCCGGGATCATCGGAATTACGGATACGTTTTCGTGCTGTTTTACTCATTACCCTGATTTCGGCCGTCGCGCCGCAGGCCTCGCCCCTGCGCGCGCAGATCGATTCGACGGTTCTCGTCGGTGTCCATCCCGGAGCGGCGGCGCAGAGCACCGCGACGGGACGGATGCTCGTGACACTCTTCCCGTGGAAAGGGAAGCTCTACGCGGGGTACGGAGATTACGGCGCGAATACGGGACCGATCGCAATCATGGGCTTCGATCCCGCGACGCGGACCTTCACCGGAGAGTGGACCGCGAACACCGAAGCAATCCACGCTTTCCGTACGATCCGCGGTTGCGTGTACGTGCCGTCCATCGACCGGAAATCCTACGGCGAACCGGGAGACTTCGCCTTCCTCGATTCCTCCGGCGCGTGGTCAAACCGCGACTGCGGCAGCACGACCCATGCGTACGATGTCGCGGCGCTGGGCGACAGCGATCTTTTCATCGTCGGTTCGAAAAATCTGCGCGCTGCCGTCTTCCACAGCACGAACCGCGGAGCGACGTGGCGGATCGCGCAGCAGGACACCGCCCTCTCGGGGAGTCCGGATGATTTCGCACGCTATTACTTCGCTGCCGTACTGAACGGCAAACTGTATGTACAGGCCCGCGATTACAATGGGACACTGCATCCGGCATCGAAAATCTTCAACGGGACGGAATGGGGCGACGGTCCCGATTTCTTCCCGGCGCTCCCCTCTGCCCTCGGATGGAAACCGGAGGAATTCGCCGGTAAACTCGTCTGCCGCGCCTGGGCGCCGGGCCGCTCGTCCCGCGTGTTCACCTTTGACGGAGCGATCGCCGAATGGCACGATTCGATGTGGGCGTACGATCTCGCAATAGCCGGCGACTACCTCTACGCGCTGGTCGACTACGGCGGCGGCGGAACCCTTGTCAAACGCACGCGCGACCTGATCGACTGGGAACGGATCGCCCGCGTGCCGGACAGCTGCCGCTGCCTCGCGATCCTCGACGGACGCGTGTACCTGGGAACGGTCGCATCGGAACTGCTCGAACTCGTCACTCCCATTCCCACCCGCGTCGATCATCCCGCCGCACCGGTACAGGACTTCGCGCTGTCCGTCTCTCCGAATCCTTCGAGCGGTCGCATCACGATCGGCATCACGCCGGCAGTGGACGGCGCGTCGCTTCAGATCGTCGACATGTTCGGCCGGACTATCTTCGCGCGGGATGACGTCTCCGGTGGCGCAGTGTCCGTCGACCTCGGGCATGCCGCGCGCGGGATGTATTTCGTCGTCGTGCGCTGCGGCGGGCGCCGCACGGTCGGAAAGCTGCTGCACGCGGGGAACGAGATGCAGGATGTGAAACTCCGATAAACGAAACGCCCCGCGATCGCGGGGCGCTTCGTTCAACGCATCGCCGTGCGGGAGAACGCACACGCGGCGATCACCAACGAAGTTTTCACTTCATCGGACCAACGGCGACTGCACGATCGGCGGTTTCATCGTGATCGGCCGTTTCTCCTTGCGCACCTCCATGTCGTCGACGAGCACGGCGCCCGGGACGATCATCGATACAGGCACGCCGCCGGCCACGCCGCCGATGGAACGGCTGAAGCTGAAGATGGCTCCGAGACCCGGTATCGCGCTCTGACCCTCGAGCAGTCCGTTCCATGCCTGTCGCGCGGTGCACGCCGTCATTTTCCGCAGCGCGCTCGCACCCGGTTTCAGTATTTCCACGGACCGGATCGGAATCTCCTTTCCGTCCGCGATATTCACGCGGACGATCTGGATCGCGTCGCCGAACTTCGTCGATCCGCCGCCGCCCTCCATGCCGAACATGCTGAAGGAGGCCATGAGGTCGTCATCCATCGAGGGCGCCGCCACGGCGTCGGGCCGGATACGGCGGACGATGTACGCGTGTTCGAGGCCCTCTTCGGTCGCGCGCTCGAACAGCAGCTTTTTCATCTCGCTGGAAGCCGGTCCATCGGAGACGGTGACGTCGAGTACGCCCGGAGAAAGTCCGTCGTCGCCCATGATCCCGAGGCTGCGATGGCCGGTCGAGGCCGGAAAACCGGGCGTCGGCGTTCTGTCGGTGATGAGACTGGCGACATTGCCCGCATCCACCAGCAGCAGTTTCCCGGTGGGACGGACGCCTTCCGCATCAATGCCGAATGCACCGGTCAGCTGCCTGCCTTCGAAATCCTTGACCGCCGGAGTGCTGGCGATCGTCCATTCCTGCGGAAGCACGCGCTTGCCGACCTTGTCGCGGAGATTCCGCTTCTGCATCTGCGAGGCCATCATCGACATCATTCCCTCGAGCACCGGCATACGCGAGGCTATCAGTCCCTCGTCCCCGAGATAGATCCGCATGACGAGTTCCGCGACAGCCTGGTCCTCGAACAGCACGGGACCGGTATACGATCCGTCCATCGCAACGGTGGACCGGCGTTCGAGCAGGCGGGTGGTCATGCCGCGCAACTCGGTTTCGAGCGTGGCGACGTCCGGCAATCCATCCGGCGTGACCGCCTCGTGGAATACGAAGTCCATCAGCGGCTCTCCGTCCTCCGCCTGCGTCCCTGCGGTCGCCACGATGGTCGCGAGTGTCCGCGGCACCATGACCACCGTCCCTTCGCTGTTGACGAAATACACCATCATGCGATGGAAGGAAAACTGCAGGTTCGAAGTGTAGATGTCCGGCGTCTGTTTGAACAGCGCCGACAGCGTGCGGACGCGCTCCTTCCACGCGCCGACATCGCACGCAACCGCACTCTCCTCCTCGAGGCTTACGACGGGGGTGGCGGATGCGAAATCCGCGACATCCTTGTATTCCTCCGGAGTCTGCTGCTGCCGCAGCGCGGCGCGTTTCTTCTCGAGCGCCTCCGTCTGTTTCTTGTAGCTGCGATCGGTGCTCAGCCACAGCTCGCGGCGTATGGCGTCATAGTCGTCTTCGAGCGGCATGGACGCCGCGTAATCCTCGTAGGAGAAACCGAGGTCGGAGCTGAAGAAATGTTCCTGTGTCTGCTTGTGATCCCCGACGAGCACGCGCACGGCATGCCGCCGGCTGCGCGAGGTGTCGAAGATGGTGACCGCGCCCGCGACCGCCTGGATGGAAACGGTGCGCAGGTCCTTCACCTGGTAGCTGATGAAAAACGGCGCGCTGACGCCCTCGAGCGACAGCCGCTTGATGTTTCTCTGAAGCTCGTCCTTCATTGCCCGGAGCATGACAGGTTCGCTGTCCTGCGCCATGCCTGTGTACGTGCCCGTCGCGCCGACGAGAAGCGCGAAAATCGCGATGATGATCTTTCGCATGTGTGTTCGCTCCTTGCTGATTGTCGACGCGTTAATTGGTTCGTTCCGCGGGCTGCGGCGTGTCGGGATCGCGATCGGGACGCGGCAGCAGCGGCGCGCGCTCCTGTGACTTGTCCTTCTTCTGCACTTCGATCTGGGAAATCAGCAGCGCGGGCGAGACGGCCGAGACGGGCACGCTGCCCGACTCCGCACCGCAGTATCCGGTGAAGATTTCGGTGGATGTCCCCGCTTCGGTGATATTCGAAAACATGACCAGGGGCGTGCCGACAAGATCCACGCCGCGGACCAATTCATCGGGCCGGCCGTCGGCGTAGACCCGGTACACCTCGGTCGGAGTCACGTTGAACGCATTCGGCGAATAGCGGCCGGTCATGGTGAAGCCGCCCGTCACTTCCTTGAAATACAGACCGTACTCCTTCCCCTGCTTCGTGCATTCCTTGCGGAGCATCGCGCGGAGTTCCTCGTCGCTGCGGGGCTGGGTCGTGGTGACGATGAGATTGGACTGCCGTGAGACCGGCTGATATCCGGTCTGCGCGCGGCCGTGACCGTTCGACGACGGATGCTTCTCGAAGGGCGTCCTGTTGAGTAAAAAATCTTTCAGGATCCCTTTTTCCACAACATTCACACTCGTGCCGCGGACCCCCTCGTCGTCGTACATGTAGTAGCCGTTGAGGTCCTGCGCACCGTCGCGTTTCCGGGACGGATCGAAGATCACGCTCATGTGTTCGGGCAGCACCGGCAGGCCTTCCTTCTTCTTGAAGGTCTGTCCTTCCGTCTCCTGCTTCTGGCGGTGCCCTTCGATCCGGTGGCCGAAGATCTCGTGGAGGAACACACCGGAGGCCTCACCGGAGAGCAGCGCGGGACCAGTGAAGGGTTCGGTCACAGGGGCTTCGCGCATCGCGCGGAGAGTGGCGACCATTTCCCTGACGTCCGCAAGGATAGCATCGTCGGTGGGAAGATCCTTCGGATCGTAGGCGAAATAGCTGCGGTGCAGTGGGAGTTCCATGCCGTCGGCGCATTTGATCGTGGCGTTGAGCATCACGCGCGTCGCGACACGATTTTCCGCGACCGCGCCGCCCTCGCTCGTGACGAGGCGCCTGCGTTCCGCCGAGAACGTCATCGACGCCTCGCCGTCAAAGATGTGCTCGCATTCCAGGAATGCGCGCGAATACCCTTTGAGCTTTTCCTCCCACATCCTGCGGTCGGGACGGAGCGACGCGCCGTCCAGCGGTGGATCGATGTGTTTCGAGGGAGACTTCACCTTCGCGAAATCGGCGGATTTGTCCTCCGCCTCGACCTTGACCGCCGTGTTCACGCGCACGGCCTGGTACTTCTTCGCGGCGCTCCGGTACTGCTGGTTGGTCGCATTCCACAACACGAGCCGGATCGCGACCTCGTCTTGCTCGATCGGCACGGCGGTGAACTGCGGGAATTCGAAATCGAAACCCTCGCTGCCCCGTATTTCCCGCGTGTTGTCCATCTCATAGTCGCCGACGCGGAGCTGGACGGTGAGCTGACGACGGTGGCTGTCGTCGCTCTCCTTGACCGCCCCGAGCGATGCAGAGACCGTGGTCGACCAGATCTCGGTGATGCGATAGGAAAGGAAATACGCGGCGGGATCCTGTTGTTTCAGCACGGACATCTCGCGCTGGATTTCCTTTGACATGATATCGAGCAGGGCATCCTGTTGCGCCGCGAGCGGCGGCGCTGCCGCCAGCATCAGCACGACGAAAGGCAGGATGATCCCCAGGCGATGTTTCGAATCCATCGAACCTCCTCTTTGAAAAGATGATCAACGTGAATTCATGAATGGCTCACTTCCCCCTTGGCCGGACGTCCTCCGTCACGACCGCGGGTGAGCGGTATTCCTCTCGTTCTCGACACAGGCGATACATATTCGTCTAGTATAAGAGTACTTGATCGGAATGTCAAGTCGAAAAAATCAAGATCTAGCCCGCGGCTGTCCTCGTTCGCCTGCGCGGAGACGGGGCGCTGGTGCGCGCCTGTCCCAGGCCCGTGCCCGTTTTTCCTTGTGCAGTATTCCTTTTTTCGGGAATTCCGTACATTTGTACATTGGAAATACTTCAGTTTTCGACAGCCGAAGGGTAGAACAATGCAACGAATGATCCTGAATCTCGCAGTAGCGTTCGGGCTGATCTGCGCGGCGAACGCATCGGCACAGGTTTCTGTGACAGCTCTGAGTACGCCATTCACGCAGGACTTCAACACACTCATCAACACCGGCTCGGCGAGCTTCGTCAGCAACAGCACGATCCCGGGCTGGTATCATGCGCGCACCGGCACTGGCGACCTGATCGTCGCCGGGACGGGGAGCAGCAACAGCGGCGCGCTCTACAGTTTCGGCGCGGCGTCGTCGACCGAACGCGCGCTCGGCTCGGTGGGATCAGGCAACGCCGCGGTCGGCCACCTGTACTGGGGCGTGCGACTCGTGAATAATACCGGAGGGACGATCACTTCCCTTTCAATCAGCTATACCGGCGAGCAGTGGCGCTACTCCGGCACGGCCGCTGCGCAGACCGTCACGTTCTCCTACCAGACAGGGACGGCTCTGACGAGCCTGACCACGGGAACCTGGACCGGCGTCTCGGCGCTCGATTTCACAAGTCCGATCATCAGCGGCACGACCGGTGCCCGCGACGGCAATTTGCCCGCCAACCAGGTCGCGCTCGCGACGGTGCTCTCGGTCGCGCTGAGTCCGGGCGATGAGATCATGCTGCGCTGGTACGACCCGGATCACTCGGGATCGGATCACGGCCTCGCGATAGATGATTTCTCCGTCACCGCTTTCGGCGCGGCCGCTCCCACGATCGTCGAGTTCGGCAGCACGACCTCGTCCTTCAGTGAAGGCGCGGGCACAGTCTCGGTCAATGTCAGCATAGCGAATCCTTCAGCGTCGACCGCGACCACGGTCGACGTCGTCCTCACCGGCGGATCGGCGACAAACGGGTCCGATAATTCTCCTGCATACGCGACCCAGACACTCACCTTCCCCGCCGGCAGCAGCGCGGACCAGTCCATCAGCCTCACGCTGGTCGACGACGCGGCCTTCGAAGGCAACGAGGATTTCGTCTTCGCCCTGCAGAATGTCACGGGCGGCAGCAGCGCATCCATCGGCGCGCAGGCGACGCATACGCTGACGATTCTCGAAAACGATCCTCCGCCCATGCCGAGCGTCGTCGTCAACGAATACTTCAATGCCTACGGCAACATCGGCACGGATGAAGGCGTCGAGCTGTTCGTCGTCGCCGATGGACTCGACATGCGCGGGTGGTCCCTCGCCGATGCGACGAGCGGCGGAACCTATCCCTACGGCGTGGTGACCTTCTCCAACGATCCGCTATGGAGCAACCTGCAGGCCGGCACGATCATCGTCATCGGAGGCATTTTCTCCGTGCCCATCCAGGACCTCGATGCCAGCGACGGACTTCTCCGCGTGCAGGCTCCCGCCAACGGCTCCAGCAACCAGTACTTCACGCACAGCGGCAACGCGCTCTCCTTCGCCGGATCGTCCGATGCACTCGCCATCCGCGACGCGGGCGCGAATTTCATCCACGGACTGGCGCACGGTGCGAACAATCAGGACACCTTCCCCGCCGGCCTGTTCGGCTGGAAAAGCGGATCGCTGGCCAGCACCGAGAGCCTCGGCTTCACGCGCAGCGGCGCGCCGATGCTGTACACGGATTTCCTGATCGATACCTACGCCGCGGTCGTGACACCCTCTCTCGGCGAGGCGAATGACGCCGACGGCAACCGCGAGTACCTGCGCTCGATCCGCAGCCGCACTGTGACCGCGAGCCGCTCGCTCACGGGCACATTCTTCTGGACCGTGCGCGTCATGAACGGCGCCACACTGACACCGGCTGCCCCGCTGACCATCACGAACCTGCTTTCCATCGAGAACGGCACGGTGAACGAGAACGGAGCAGGCCTGATCATCGACGGCGCGGGCAACGCGCAGAACGGCACGGGCGCGGGCGACCTGGTGGTCGGCGACGGCATTCCGGGCGACGCGGTGATGCTGCTGCCGCAGAGCTTCCCGGTCGTGACCGGAGGGGTGGATGTCAACTCCAGCGACGCCACGGTGCACTATAACGGCGCAGCGGCGCAGACCGTGATGCCCGCCGGGTATTTCAATCTCACGCTGAGCAACGGCGGACAGGCGCAGCCGAAAACCGTCACCGGTGCGGTGACCGTCAACGGCGCGTTGACCATCAATTCCACCGCATGGCTGTATGTGGAGGATCCGCAGGTGATCATCCTCGGCGAGTACGGCAGCTACGTCAACAACGGGCGGTTCTTCGGCGACATCCGCTCGACGCGCATGTTCTTCGGCGGCACGGAGAATTTCGGCGGCATCGGGATCACTCTCGTGGGCGAACAGATCGTGAGCGCCAAGGCCGCGGTACCGGGAAGCGTGACCGTCACGATGTCGAGCGGCGAGTACATCTGGGTCGGCGACCTGCCGTCCATTCTCAGGTACTACACGATCGAGGACGAGTATCCCGACATGATGCCCGTGACGATGATCGTGGACTATGCGCAGCAGGATCTCAACGGGCAGATCGAAGCCAACCTGCAGCTGCACAAGTCCTCCGACGCCGGCGCCACCTGGAACACGCGCACGAGCACGCTCAACACCAGCACGAACACGCTCACGCTGGACCTCAACGACATCGACGGACTCTGGACCATGCATGCGAATCCACCGCAGGGCATGATCATGACCGATCCCGTCGCGCTGACCTTCGAGGCCGAGGAGAACGGTCCCCTCCCCGCGACACAGGACGTGGATGTCTGGAATGCATACGCCGACGGATCCATCATCGATTGGACCGCCACATCCTCGACGATCGAACTCCCGGCATGGCTGAGCCTCACGCCCTCTCCCGCGACCGGCCACAACGCCGGAAGCTTCACGGTGAGTGTGACGCGCAGCGATCTCGCGCCCGGCTGGCATTACGGCAGCATCGTCGTTTCGGATCCGCATGCGTCGAACGATCCGGTGACCATTCCCGTCTCCTACCGCGTGTATGAGCCGCGCAAAATCAGCATCGGCACGGACACGCTGCGCATCAAGGTCACATACAAGCGCGTCGCGGTGGCGACGAGCATCCCCGTTATCAATGGCGGCGAGGCATTCGGTCCGGGCGTGATCGCGTGGAACGCCTCCACGACGACGCCATGGCTGACCATGACCAACGGCAGCGGACTCGAGGGCGACGCCTTCACGCTGCAGATCGCCGCGCTGACGAAACTGGCGGGCACGTACACGGGAGAACTCGTCATTACCGGCACGAACAGCGTGACGGGTGAACCGATCGTCAACTCCCCGCTCACGATACCCGTCGTGCTCGAAGTCGAGCCCTGGGACCAGGTCGTCCACAGCGTCTCCTCGCTGCCGATGGGCAGCAGCGTTTCCTTCTTCAATCCGCTGGGACAGATCATCGCGAAGCTCGAGGTCACCGCCGGCACGATGCAGAGCTTCACCATGCGGCTCATGCCCTACGGCCTGCCGCGCAACATCCAGCGGCTGCGCTACGCGTACCGGCATTACATCATCTCCGCCTCGGGCAGCTACATCTCCAATCTCACGCTGTACTACACGCTCAGCGAGCTCGGACAGACCGGCATCACCGATCCCGGCATGCTGCGGCTCTGGCGCCAGGTCCCGAACATGTTCGTCTGGACACCCTTCCCCGGCTATGCCACGCCGGTGGCGCAGAGCGTGACGGGAACGGGACTCGGCGATCTGAACGGCATCTGGGCCATGGCGTATCCGTTCATGCCCGGGCAGTTCATCATCAACGCGAAGGCCAACTGGATCGCCGAGGATCGCGCGGAGCTGCAGTGGAGCGACGCGAAGGACATCAGCGATCTCGGCTACATCGTCGAGCGCAGCGCTGCGGGCAGCGATGAATGGCAGACCGTCGGCATCGTGCCGAGAAATGCGAATGGCGGCTACCGTTTCGTGGACGCCACGGCTTCGTCGAAATCCTGGAGCTACAGGCTGCTCTCCTTCGACGATGAGGGCAATGCCTGGCAAAGCGAGACTGTGGAACTGTCGCCCATGGGCATCCTCGGGAATGACGTCCTCTCCGCGATGACCTTCGCACTCGAGCAGAACGCACCGAATCCCGCCTCGCTCGCCTCGGGCAGCGCCGCGGTGCGTTTCTCCCTCCCGGCTCCCGCCGCGATCCGCCTGGCGCTGTACGACGCCACCGGACGTGAAGTGTCTATACTCAGCGAGGGTCTTCACGACGCGGGCGTGCATTCGCTCCGCATTCCTCTCGCGGGGCTCACACCGGGCATGTATTTCTATCGGCTGAGCAGTTCCCTCGGCACACTTACCAGGGCGATGGTCGTCGTTCGCTGAGAGCTATAGGCAATAGGCGACAGGCTTGCAGAACGGATCCGTCATTGCGGATCCGTTCTGCGCATTTGGGTGCTCCCTTCTTGCTTATAGCTTATCGCTTATAGCTGATAGCTTACAGCTTACAGCCTTTCATCCCTGCATCGTATATTGCTTCAACGCATCCTCGCCACGCATCGGATTCAACCGACTCTCCATGGACTTCCTCACCCTGCTCTTCATCGCCTTCGCGCTGGCAATCGACGCCTTCGCGGTGTCGCTGTCGACCGGCGCGTACCTGGTGAAGGCGAATGCACGGCAGACGTTCAGAATGGCATTCCACTTCGGGCTGTTCCAGTTTCTGATGCCCATCATAGGCTGGGCGGCTGGAACGGGATTCGTCGCGCTGATCGAGGCCGCGGATCACTGGATCGCGTTCGCACTGCTCGCGATCATCGGTGGACGCATGATATGGAATGCATTCCGGAGCGAAGATGCGTCGATGAAGAAAGACATGACGAAGGGATGGTCGTTGATCAGTCTCTCGATCGCGACCAGCATCGACGCGCTCGCGGTGGGACTCAGTCTTTCCTTCATCAACGTGGACATCGTCTTTCCCGCCGTGCTCATCGGGATCGTCGCGGGATTGATGTCCGTCCTCGGCATACGTCTCGGCGAACGCGTCTCCCACGCGGTCGGATCGCACATGGAATACATCGGGGGGATCATCCTCATCCTCATCGGCACGCGCATCGTGGTCGAGCACCTCAATCTTGTCTGAGAATCGTGCTCCCGGCTTCGTACGGCTTCGCCGGACTACGCCGCGGCAAGTGTCCTCGAAGAGGGCGCACTGGCATGCGCCCCTCCCAGGCACGTCCTCGTACACGTCCTCGTGCTCGTGCTCGTGCTCGTGCTCCCGGCTTCGTACGGCTTCGCCGCACTCCGACGCGGCAAGCGTCTAGAACACGATCTCGGGTTTGGGTACGGCGATCCCTCCCATTCTCCCCATGATCCACATGGTCCGGCGCTTGATGTACGGCGTGGGCGCGGCGGGGGACCAGCGGCGCGGATTCGGGAGCACGGCCGCGATCAGCGCGGCTTCGCGCCGCGTGAGATCCGAGGCGGATTTTCCGAAGTACGCGCGCGATGCGGCTTCGACGCCATAGATACCGTCGCCCATTTCGACCACGTTGGCGTAGACTTCGAGGATGCGCTTCTTCCCCCAGAGCTGTTCGATCAGAAAAGTGAACCACGCCTCGAATCCCTTGCGGATGTACAGGCGTCCGTGCCAGAGGAAGACGTTTTTCGCCGTCTGCATGGTGATGGTGGAGGCGCCGCGCACCTTGCGTCCCGCGTGCGCACGGTTGTAGCGCATGGCGGCGTCCATCGCCTTCCAGTCGATGCCGTTGTGCCGCATGAAGCGCGCGTCCTCCGCGCCGATAAAGGCCCGGAAGAAGTTGGGAGAAATCTGTTCGTACGGTACCCACGACTTCTCGATTCCGACCGGTTCGCCGTCGAGCAGTCCCTCGTACACGCGCATGAACATGACGGGCGTGAACGGCGTGGGTACGACACGGGTCAGGCCGACGTACATGACGGTGATCAGCGTCATTACTGCGGCAGTGCGGATGGAGCCGCGGATGAAGCGGCCGAAGGCGCGGATCGGTTTCATGGATGCAAATATAATTCCGCCGGGTCGAAATACGAGTATCCCTGCCGGAATCGGCCGGGAAAAATGTTGAATTCGCCTGCTCCAGCATGTAACTTTGTGCATACGAGGTTGTCATTCCCCCATTGCGCCGGGAATACCGGCCCCGAACCCGAAGCCAACCTCATTCACTTTTACAGGAACACCCATGAAAGCACGTTTGCTTTTGCCAATCCTCGGCGTGATGCTTCTGGTCAGCGCCTGCAGCGAGCAGTCGCAGGTCAACGATCCCATCACGAGCCCGGACGCGTCCAGAGGCGCCGCGAAGATCGCACAGCTGAACCTGACGCTCGAACAGGCCGCGATCATCGACGAGATGTACTACATGGAAGAGGATCTGAGCATCCTGCTCGATCCCGTCAGTTTCAACGCGCTCAACGAGATCACTTCCGATCCCGGTCCCGGCGACCGCCGCGTAAGCGGTTTCGTGGACATGGCTGCAATCGTGTATTACAACCTGATCCTGAAGGCGATGCCTGATCTGAGCGAGGAGGCGAAGGCACAGATCCGCGAGTGGATCACCGCATCGAATGCTAATCGCGCCAAGATCATCGCCGACGGGCTCGCGGCCGGATTGACCCGCGAGGAGATCGCAGCATTGCTCGCGGACGAGCATACGAACCTGATGGAACTGATCAACGGCCTGATCGGCACCGAAGGCATCGCCGCCATCGAAGCCTACAAGCAGAAGCTGCAGGAAGAGCGCGAGCGCATCCGCCAGGAGATGATCGCCCTCCGCATCGACCGCGAGGTGCAGATCATGAAGGAGAAGCTCGGCCTCACGGATGAGCAGGCCAACGAGGTGAAGGCAGCACTCACCTGGCAGCAGGCCGAAATCGCGCGCATCCGCGCCGAGTATGCGAACAATCCCGAAGGCTTCCGCGAAGCGCTGAAAACCCTGCTCGCCACGATGGAACAGAAGATGATCGACGCCATGGGCGAGGAAAACTGGATCAAGTGGAAGGAAATCCGCAGCGGCCGCACGGGTGGAGAGGTCCGCGATCCGATCCTCGAGCAGGTCAAGCACATGACACAGCTTCTCGGACTCAATGCCGAGCAGCAGGCTGCGATCACCCGCATTCTCAGAGACCAGCAGAACCAGATCAGGGTGCTTGTCCAGCAGTTCGGCAGCGATCGCCGCGGTCTCGCCCAGGCGCTGCGTGAGCTTCAGATCGCAACGGACAAGCTGATACAGGCGCAGCTCACCGCCGAGCAGCTTAAAATCTGGCTGCAGTACCGCACGGGCGGCATCCGTCCCGGCGGCGGCGGACGCGGCTGACACGCGCTCATCCATGAAGCGATTCAAAGGCCATCCTCCGGGATGGTCTTTTTTTTCTTTCCTTCCCCAGGGCTCACGCCCTGGGCAGGTGTGTTTCCGGGCCTGTCCCTCTTTCCCCCTGCACTCCTGTCCCCCTATCCTCCTGTCCCCCTATCCTCCTGTCCCCCTATCCTCCTGTCCCCCTATCCTCCTGT
>CAZWNO010000099.1:0-14895 GCA_964635845.1 uncultured Chromatiales bacterium | reverse complement strand
CGCTCGCCGGGATGTACGCGTTCCGAGAACTGCATGAACTCCTGCTCGCGCACCACCGGATCGAAACCGTGCTGGCCCCACAGGAATGGTCCGCCATACTGAATGCCGATACCGTCGGATTGGATCCCCTCGGCGAATACTGCGGAACGCTGCAGCGGCATGGAGATTGTCCTGCGTTCCTCCTGCGCGCCCTGGAACAATGGGAACACGAGCGCGCGGACGGCAGCCGCCCCGGAGTCATCCTGCTCACCGAGAACGGGCACGACGGTCTTCCTTCCGGATTGGTACTCCATCTGGATATCGGCATGCAGAAGAGCGCGGTCACGCGCGCGCATTTCCGGAATACGCTCGATAAAGACAACAACGAGACGATGCGGCAGCTCGCCGATGCGGCCGAGGCGGCGACGCGCGTCGCGAGAAAACATTTCGGAGGAAGCACACCGCAATTCGAATGGACCGTCGGCTTCCACGAATATCAGGCGTCCTATTCCGGACAGTCGATGGGAATCTCCACCGCTCTCGCGATGACCTACATGATGCAGAAGGATCTCAACCGCGGGATGCGCTGGGAACTTCGTCCGAATCTCGTCTGCTCCGGCGGGATAGAGGCGGACGGACGGGTGAAGGAGCTGCCGCGTTCCATCCTTCACGTGAAAGTCGCGGCCGCATTCTTCAGCCCGGCCGATGCGCTCGTGCTCCCCGCCGAAAACGCCGAGGAAGCGCGCGTGCAGGTACTCCACATGCAGCAGCGATACCCCGCGCGGAGGCTGGATGTCTTCGGCGTCGCTTCGCTCGACGACTGCGTCGCGGCTCAAGGGATCATGCGCACCGTGAAGCGTACGGCGTACGATCGCACCAGGGAATTCACGAAGCGCCATCTCGTTCCACTCCTCGCCCTGCTCGTGCTCCTGCTCGCGGCGACGGGAGTATATTTCTGGTGGAAGTCCCTCTACGGCTATCCCGATCTCGAGTTCACGCTCGGGGCGCCGATCGGGGAGAACGCCCTCGTGTACAATCCCCATCGCGCGCGCAGCTGGCAGTTCCGCGATTTCGATCGCGCCGTCGCGCACAGCATTCCCTTCGGGGACCTCGAAGTCGGCGCGGACGCTACGCGGAACGTGTACCTGTGGAATATGACACCTACGGATCTTGATGTCCTGCTTTCGATCGAGGGACCGGATGCCGATCAGTGGTACATCAGCTGGCACGGGGGAAGGCAATCCGTCACGGGCACCGATTCCCTCCGCGTGATGATCAAGTACGCCCCGATGCGCGCCGCGGTCTCGAACGAAGCGTCGTTCACCGTGCGGAATCCCGGAGATGGCTCCCTCCTCGCTTCCCTTGCGCTGACCGGTGCCGCGGGGCCGCCGCTGCCGGCCGGCTACGCGCTCGCGCTCGACGGCATCGACGACCTGCTCTTCTTCGGCGAGCAGGCGATCGCCTTCGCGCGCGATGAGACGACGATTGAATTCTGGCTGCGGCTGGACACGCAGAAAGCGACCATCCTGTCGAATACCAGGAACATCCCGCAGGGACCCGCCAGGACGAACCTGGCTCTCGGCTACGACCAGGGGACGTTCGGAGTACAGATCGGGAATTTCAGTCTGCAGATCCCCCTCGCGGGCAAGGCCTTCGCCGGTGACGGTCGCTGGCATCATGTCGCACTGGCATTTTCCAGACCGCTCGGACGCATCCGTCTGATGCTCGACGGTGAAACGCTGCTCGAGCGCACCGAGGAATTCATCATCGAGCATGTCGCGACCCCCTTTGTCACTTTCGGCGCCTATAATGACGGGGAGTCGGCGCGAGGCCTGTTGCGCGGCGCGGTGGACGAATTTCGCATATGGAGCGGAATGCTCCAGGCCGACACCGTGCGTGCGCGCATGCGCACGAAGGTGAGCGGACTGGCGCCGGGACTGCTCGGTTATTGGGATTTCGACATCGTGGCCGAAGTGTCGGCGCACAATGCCAACGAACGCACGCAGGATGGCTTGCTGATCGGAAGGCCCTCCTACATTCGTTCCGGCGTGCCGCTCGATGCGAACGGCACGGACATCCGGCTCGTGCCGGGTCCCCTCCGCGCACGCGCCGTGGAACTGCAGAGCTGCCGCTGGCTGCAGTGCGGCAGCGATCCCATTGCCGCTTCGCCCGCGCGAAGCTATGCGATACGATTCCGTCGCGACGACGATCCGTCCCTTGTCATCCTCACTGTCATGAATCAGGACGCGTACCTCAGCCTGGTCCCGGCAACCATCTCCATCGACGGGAACAAGGCGCTTGCACTGCCCTCGCAAGCAGGCTGGAACTCCTTCGTCTGCCGGATCGACGAGCAGCAGAATCTGGAGGCATTCATGAACGGCTCGTTCGTGCTGACGAGCAGCAGTCCGTCGCTGAGGCGGGGACCTTCCTATAGATACGAGGGCCTGGAAATCGGCATCTACAACGACAAATACAATAACTTCGGTTCCAAATCCTACGACGATGCCTATCCGCGATTGCGCAAACGCCGTGCCGTGACCGATTTCCGCGTATGGAACCGCCGCATCTCCGACGCCGCCATCTCAGCGTACGAGCGCGGTGGTGCCACGCCCGAGGGGCTTGTCGCCCACTGGCCGCTCGATGCGCTCCCCGATCGCGACGGGAACTATCGCGACCGCGTGAACGGCCACCTCCTCCATCTCTGGCGCTATCCTGTCTGGGAGTGACGCGCCCCCCGCCGGGTGTCACAAATAATTACAGATCACGTAGTCGGTTTCCTATCTCCCGACAACGAACGTCCGGGTCGAGATCCCGCTGCCCGACCGCACATGGAGAGCGTACACGCCTTCCGTCAATGAACGCGTGGGGATCGTGAATGTGTGCGTCCCCCGGCCGAGCAATTGTCCGGAAGCGAGCTGCAGCACTTCCCGGCCTGTCATGTCATAAACCGCGATGTCGACGGGCGACTCCTCGTCGATTCGCAGCGAAACCGCCGCGCGATCCGTGCTCGGATTGGGATACACTTCGATTGACATCCGTCCCGGCGCGGATGTGAACGCGACATCGACGACAGGCGAATATTCGAACGATCCGTCCCTGTCCACCTGTTTGAGCCTGTATCGGAGCTGCCGCTGCTGCACGATGGGTATCGCGAGACCGGCGAGCTGATCATCGTAATCGTAGATCTGCGGATAGTGCACAGTTCCATGTCCCGGCACGAACGCCACGGTCTCCCACGCGCACCCTTCTTCCTCCCGCTGCACCTCGAAACCGTAATTATTGAGCTCCGTCGCGGTCTCCCAGTGCAGGTGGACATAGTCATCCCTGTTGTATGCCGAGAAGGAGATCAGCTCCACGGGGAGGGGGGTAGTGTTCAACACGCCAAGCTGGTTAGATGTCAACTGTGCGGTCGGATTGACCTTGAATACAACCGTTGCCGGGTTCGATGCTGTCGTAGATCTGAACGCCAGATTCGAGTATCCGGAAGGATCGGTGACGGTGAATCCGACGGTCGCCATGTCTGTCCAGTTCGGATCCACGGCGACCACCGTTCCATTCTGGGAGATATTGGTGATATTGATTGACGCGACGCCGACTACCGATTCCGTTACCGTCATCGGCGTGTAGGGATTCAGATCGAAATTATGCGCGCTTACCAGCCTTGGATTTTGCAGATCCGTGTTATTAAAGTTGAATCTGATGTTCGCGCTTCCCAGCTCGAAGGCCGCGCTCCCTCGAATTTTGATTTTAACCTGATAATCCGATGGAGTCACGCTGATGAGTTCGAAATCCAGATCGAAGGTCTGTCCGAACAGAAGCATGTTAGGTGAAATCAGGCACGCCAAGAGTACAATCATATATCGGTTCATCGAATACTCCTCTATGGAATCTGGCTCGTCGTCCCGGTATTCGAGATCCAGTGCTCGACCAGGTCGATTGCATTGATATCGGTGTTCATATCGAAATCCGCGTATTTGCTATAGAGATACGGCGTACCGTTCTGTACGTACCAGTACACATAGAAGTCGGTGGCGTTCACATCGCCGTTCGAATCGGCGTCACCACTGTACATACCGAACACTCCCGGTGCGACGGCCTTCATGGGCTGAATTCCGTATGCGGCTGTTCCCGCGCTAGTGAAGTCATACAGCGTCGCCGTACCGCCGAGCGCGACGGCGGCTGCGGATTGTATACCGAGGTGGTTGCGATGCCGGACAACTATATAATAATTCCCGGCGCCGACGTCGAAGGGAACGTCCTTCAATGCCGTGGAGTCGGGGTAGACGATGAGTCCGTCCGTGCGGAGGAAGCAGGACTTCGAGGCGAGCACCGCGCCATTGTATACGCTGCGCAATTGGACTAGCACCCAGTCGACGACATTCGGCGGCAGCTGCCGGCCATAGGAGACGGGATCCTGAGTGTAGGGACTCGTCCGCTGGTCGGGATAATCGGCATCCCGCAGGAGCGTATGCATCGATGTCGTCGACGGGACGAAAGGTCCCTGCAGGAACACCTTTGTCCGGACCATCGCCGGGTAGAGATATATCCAGCCGGTGTCTGCCTCGCAGTCTATCGTGTGATTGATCTCGTCACGCATGCGGCAGCTCGAAACGATCACCGGCACGCGTTTCGGCACACCCGCCATGCCCGTAGGCACGCGGAAGTCGACCGAGAGAAGCTGTCCCGATGACGTCGTCTGGGGATTGATCCCGAGTATCGATTCGTCCGCCTGCACCGTCCCCGGGGTGGACCAGTCGAGAAACCGCGCGGTCGAACTGCCCGTGTGCGCGAGGAAATCGAAGGAAACTGCCCCGAGCACGAGAATGTCGGCGGCATCGTAATCGATGGTGATCGAGAAGGCGAACAACTCGTCCACACTGTCTACGCGTATCGTGAATGTGTGGTCCGCCAGATCATTGATGAACATCGGAGAGTTCTCCATGCTGACGCGCGGAGGACCAGCCTGCGCCGGCAGCGAACAGAGGATCAGGAATGCAACTATGCGAAGTACGGCTTTCGTCATGGTTCTTCCGTTGCCACGGGATTATCGCGAGAGGACAATTATTGACCGTGCGACGCATTCGTGTACGGACCGGAGGCGGACATGATATATACCCGGCGGCACGGACTGTCCGGAATTGGAGCGTCCGTCCCAGCGCAGCACTCCGCGCCCGACTTCCGTGTCCGCCGATTTGAATTCCCGGATCAGCCGTCCCGTATTGTCATGTATGCTGACAACGCGGGCGCTCTCCGTTCCTCCGCTGAACGAGAGATGCGCGTCCGTTCCCGTTGTCACGGGATTCGGCCACGGCGCATCGAGTGCGAGCGCGGCGGGAGCGGCGAGCAGATCGATCGCGTTCTGCATGTCGATCACGACCGTGCCCGGTTTCGAATCGATCGGCTGCACGACCTGCACGAGCGAATCGTACACGGTCAGCGCCGCGAAGCCCAGTTCCGCGGACCCGCGCGCGATCGCCATGAAGCGCAGGGTGAAGACATCGCCCTCGCCCGTCGTGTGACCCGGACCAAGTATGGATTCGTCCGCGCCGGCGAGCCCGCGCACGGAATCGACCTTGTTGAAATAGAAGGTGTTGTACCCGGCGAAATACCCGGCTTTCTCCACACCGACACATCGCAGCAGGGTCCGGTCGTAACCTATACGGACACCGTATGTCCGGATCGCGGGAAAGCCATCGACGTGCACGCGCACGCGCACCTCCTGTCCCACGCCAACCGTTTGCGATTCGGGTTCGACACTCGCTGTCGGTGTCTGCGCCGCTGCGACGCCGGCGAAAAGAAATAATGCAGTGAAAATCGAGAGCACTCGTATCATGCGTCCTCCGTTGAACCGGTCCGCATGCCGCTGGTCAGCGGCGGGGGACCATGAAACACCATCCATCCATGAGCCGGAGTTGGCGGCCGTGGCGTTGCCGTCCACGGCCGCATCTCCGCATGATCAATTATTTCGCCAACATCATCGAGCGTTGGATGGTGACGCCGCCTGCGACCAGCCGGTAGATATACAATCCGCTCGGGAGTGCCGCGCCGAAATCGTCACGGCCGTCGAAGAACGCGGAATGCATTCCCTCCGGCAACGAAGTTGAGACGAGCGTCCGCACCTTGCGTCCCAGCAGATCGAACACAGCGATTTCGGTCGTCCGTGTCTCGGGCAGCGCGAAGCGGATGGTCGTCGAGGGATTGAACGGGTTCGGATAGTTCTGCTCGAGGGTGACCTGCGTCGGCACGGCAAGTTCTTCCGCCCGCATCGTGACGGGATTGTTGCGGCTGTCGCGCGCAAGCACCTGGTCGAGACGGATGCCGCTCCGGCCATCGCGCAGGACGCGGAAGCGCAGGATGGCGATATCGCCTGCGCCGCGCAATCCGCTTTCGGCGATCGTCGCGGCATCGACGCGCAGCATGCCGCCTTCATCCTTGACGAACAGCGGACTGCCTTGCGGCAGCAGGCTGCCATTCAATGCGCCTTCGAAGGCAAGCAGCCTCGTATCGTATCCGATGCGGAGGCTGAGCGCGCGGAGGTCCACCGCGCCGGAGACCGAGACCGGAACGTTCATCCACTCACCCTGCTCGCACGCGCGGTCGGCGATGGACAGCGAGAGCTGCTGCGGCGCGGACTTCGGATAGGATCCATTCTGCGAGAGTCCGTAGCTGATTGCGAAGATCACGAGATCCTCGAACTCGATCTTCCCGTCGGGAACGGGCACGCCGTCGATATAATTGGTCGTGGTCGGACCGAGATCGTATTTCAGCCTGTAATTTCCAAGCGCGCCGGGATAGGTGACTCCGGACACGTCCGCGAAATACGGCAGCGACCACACTGCCAGGTCGTCGGCGTTGATCACGCCGTCGCCCTCGTTGTGGACATAGCCACTGGGGAGCACCGAGCGGACGACATCGCCGAGATAGACGCGGCCTTTCGCATCGTCGCTCAGATCGAGGTAGTAGGCCTGGTTGAGGTTGTCGCGCACCGCGGCGGAGACGAAGGTGATCGGTGCGGGATTCGCGGCGATCGGCCGGAATGCGAACGTCGCCAGCGATTTCACGGCGTCCGCGGTCACCATCGGATTGCCTGCTTCCTGCACCGAGAGGTCGGCGAGGATGGTGTTGTCCGTGCCGAGCGTTCCCGCCTGCTGGAAGAAGAACGTGTTGTATCCCGCGCTCGTGAACAGCGTCCCTTCGGCCACGCCGTTCACATACCCGGTCGGATTCGTCAGCTGCCAGTCCGTCGGATCGTATCGGAGCGTGATCGTAGCCGCGAAAATGTCGGCGCCGATCGTCATCGGAATCGCCGATACACTGCTGTTCAGGTATTCCCAGCTCCAGTCGTTCGTCAGGTCGCCGCCGCCCATCCACTGCTGCCAGGTTTCGGTGTTAGCCGGAATCGTGTTTTCCGGATAGGTGTCGTTGACGACCATGTCCGTGAGCATGATCGGAAGCGGGGTCGTGGGCGTGTTTATGAAAGAGAACGGAGTGAAGTGATTCGTGGAGAAGGCGAACGTATCGTCGCTTGTCAGTCCGGGGGTTCCGATATCCGTGTACACGCCGCCGATGAATACCCACTGATCCGTCGCGGTATTGTAATACGCTACCTGCGTGTTCGTCCCGAAACCGGTGCCCAGATATGTCATCACCACATTGACGTCGAAGCTGTAGTTCGGCATGTCCGAAGTGATGACGAGGTAGGTGTTCGTCAGCCCGCCCGAGGGCGGCGCCGGCCAGTTCGCCGGAACGCTTCCGTAGCGGTTGATGTACACGTTCCCGCCTCCCGCCGGGAGTACGGAGAATGTCATCGTGATATCCGCGTTCCCGTCGCCGTCGGTATCGAACGTGTACGGCTTGGCCGTGAGCGTGATCTGATTCCCCATGGTCCAGGGATAGTAATCCGCGTTGTCGGTCACCGGCACGCCGAGCGTCAATGGGGGCGCGGCATTCAGCATCGCGGACAGCGCGGGTTCGGGTGAAACGGGAACCTCGATCGTGCCGGAGGCATCCGCGGGACCATCGTTCGATCTCCACCAGTTGTTTTCCGCGTTCACCGAGCACAGCGCCGATGTCACCTCCATGCCGTAGTCCGTGCAACCCGCGAAATCGTTGTTGTGCGCGACGACCGTGCTCGCATCCGACGCATCATACCCGACCGCAATGCCGTACGAGCAATTCGTGAACGTGTTGTCGTAGAAGTGTGCCGTGGTGCCTGGTCCGAAGTACGTCGTCGCCATTGCACCTGCGGAGGTCGATCCGTCAGAAAGCGCCACGCCAAGGCAGTTGCTTATCGCGCAATTACGTACTGTGCCCTTTCCACCATTCTCGAACTCGAATGCGTAGTCGAGCCAGTCACCCGATCCTTTCCCGGTGTAGGTGCAATTCTCAACGAGTGCATCCGTCACCGCTGTGCCGGACATATGCACACCGATACGCTCGATATTCGAGAAGCTGCTGTTTCTGATCGCAATGTTGCGATAGACGCGGATGCCCATGCCCACGTATTTGACGTAGCTGATATTGCGGATGTTTACATCGTCAACGACGCAGGAAGGCCCAGACTTGAATCTGATCGCCTCGTGCACTTGCTTCCCGGTGCCATCGAGGGTCAGATGACTGAGATTCAGAGCTACATCGGTTCCGACAAGTATCCAGGCTCTGGCATCATCGACGGAGCCGGTATTCCCGGCGGGTTTAATGATTGTCGTGGCAACATTTTCGCCGCTGATCGTCAACGATTTATTGATGACAATCTGGCCGATTTCAGTGTACGTCCCCGCAGCAATATCGATGAGTCCGCCATCCGATACCGCTGCGACGGCGGCAACGAGGGTCGTCGCTATATTGAAGCCGGCTGCCGCCGGTCCATACCCCGTCCCGATTCCGTCTGGATCCGAGAATCGATCGTAGATACCAGTCCATGCCGTGTTGACGACCATCTGTCCCAGAGCATCCGGAACCGTAACCAGCGAGAGATCATCCGCTGCCGAATTCGTTCGCACCTGGGTCGAAAGCTGGTTGAGTCCGCGTGCGCCCGTGTACCCGTCGACGGTATTGTTCGAATACCAGCGGATTCCGACCTTGAATGCGCCGCCGAAATCATTCTTCAGAAATATCCCATCCGCTCCACCCACGTTTGTGCAGACACTGTTCGAGAACGGGAATATATCGCCAGCCGCAACGGCCGCAGATGAACGCGCGAAGTAGATATTATCCACATGGTCGAAGGTATTCTGATCGATCAAGAGCTGGTTCGTTTGTGAACTCAGTAGGAACGCGTTGTCGATGAGTTTTCCGGGGAGTCCGATGAAACTGTTGTTCTTGATCTGAATGACACAGGAGTTATCATCATTATGCGAATTCTCCCAGATGCCATTAAATTCATCGGGACCGTATGAGACCGCGGGCCTGATTGTGAACGTGTTGTTACGGATTATGAGGCCGTTATACGCAGCACCACCGGAGGTCGCGCATTGGTATCCGAAAGAACGTGGGTCCGAAGCACCATAGTACCCGACGGTCCGTGATCCCGTCGCCTTGAAGTAGATCTTGTTGTTTTCGATCAACTGATTTGTGCCCTTCCAAAAGTAGATGGCGACATTCTGCAACCAGTCGGTCGCGTCCCCATCATCACCGGCAAGGTCGATCGTATTGTTCTGAATCTTGGTGCCGTTGTAGGTTCCCTTAGCATTCCATCCCACCACGATGGGGCACTCGAAATTATCCAACCAGAGGTTGGCGATCGTCAGGTTCGTCATTCCTGTCGCGGTCGCATCATTCTCCGTGTAGAAGCATGCCGCCGCTATCAGCGCGGAAGGCACATCGGTCACGTCGCCTGCACCGATGATATGTGCGGACGTCGTGGAAGTGATCGTGAGATTGTTGATGCCATCGGGGATCACGACTCCACGTATGTCCGTTCCGGTACTCCCGTTATTCGAGGCGAGATATGCGGTGTGCGCATTCGCCTCTGTGAAATCGAACGTTCCCTGTAGATCGAGTGTCGTACCCGACACAGCAGCCGAAAGCGCGTTTTGCAGCACGACGAAGTCATTATTTGTCGCAGAGTATGTACCTGTTGCAGGTGTGACGATGATGGTCTGAGCGTGACTGACGAAGCTTAATCCCAGGACGAGGATCAGAATGTAGATGGTTCTCTTCATGGTCGACTCACCGTGATTGATGTTTTTCAGTGGGACCGTGGATCCCTCGGATCCACGGTCCCACTTGTGAATTATTTGTTCAGGATCATGGTCTTCTGCAGCATGGTGTCGCCGGCGGTGAGCCGGTAGAAATACAGGCCGCTCGGCAGCGTCCGGCCGCGTGCGTCCATCCCGTCGAACGTCGCGGTATGGATGCCTTCACTCAACTCCGCGCGGAGAAGCGTGCGTACGTGCTGCCCCAGCGCGTTGTATATGTCAAGCGAAATCCGTGCGCGCTCCGGAAGCGCGAAGCCGATCCGCGTGACGGGATTGAACGGGTTCGGATAATTCTGCGATAGCGTGATTCCACTAGCCAGCGGCAATTCTCCGCGCGCGACAGTGATGGAGTTGTTGCGGCTGTCCCGCGCCAGTCCCTGTATCCGCCGGATTTCCGCCGCACCCGCGAAACGCAGTGTCACGAGATCTCCCGCGCGACGGATGCCCGTGCCGCCGCCGAGAGCGGCGAGATCGATTGTGACCATGCCGTCGTCACGGCGGTGGAAGACCACGACGTCCTCGCTGCTTCCAGCGTATTCCGCGGAAAGTAGTTCGCCGAAGCTTCCTTCCAGCACGAGGGATATCCCGCGCAGGTCGACGGGATCGTTCGTCGTGGCGATGGTCACCGCGCGGATTCCGGCGTCATCGGACATTTCCCCGATGGCGAGACCGATCCGCTCCGCCGCGTGCGCGGCCCGCGGCAGGCTGTTATTCGCGCTGAGACCGTAGTTGATCGCGAAGATCATCAGGTCCTCGAAATCGATACGGCCATCCACCGCGGGCAGTCCGTCAATGTAATTGGTCGTCGTCGGACCGATGTCGAACTTCACCTTGTAGGCGGACATCCCCGTCCCGCCCGGAACGCCGGACCAGTACGACGCGCTCCAGATCGCGAGATCCGAGAGATCAATCGCGCCGTCACCAGAACTTTCATTCGTCGCGTTGGCGACATCGCCGAGATAGGCCTTGATCAGGGCTTGGGTTGTGCTCGACCACACGTAGGTGAAGGCGGATCCGGTTTCGAAATGCCGGAGGTCCGCGCCGACGAAGTCGACCTGGCTGCTCCCCGGATGCAGCAGGGAAAGGTTCAGTTTCGCGATGTAATCGCCGGTAACCAGAGCGCCATCGAAATTCTGGTTCAGCAGCGCCGCGTTGAGCGCGAGGCTGTTCGTGCTCCCGAGCGTGTTCGACGTCGCGTACGCAGTGGGCAGGGACGGATTCGCATTTGCGTAAATGCTGCCCGCATAATCGATGGATGCCGATCCCAGCACACCGTCGGTCCACTGCAAGTTGATCGCCGAGGAACCGAACTGCGCGGTGGTCACGGGAACGACGTACAGAGCGACGGGCTGCGCGCCGGTGTAGCCCCAGTCATGCAGCGGATTCGTGTATCCGGCCGGAAGTACGGCCGGGAGTGCCCAGTTGTCGTTGGGATAGATGATCCCGGAACTCGTCACCGCGGGATCGCTCGTGAGAAAGAGATCATATGCAGTGAGCGCCGTATTGTGATAGCCGGAGATCGTGGCAGCACCGTCGAGGAAGGCGAACAGAGTGAAATGGTTCGTGGTGAATGTGTAGGTGTTCGCGGTGGAATTGTATACTCCGTCCAGCAGCACCCACTGGTTCGTCGTGGTGTTGAAATACACGATCACGGTATTCGCGTCGAAATTCGAAATGCCGAGCGCGGTCAGGTCGAGGACCACGGTCGCGTCAAATGCATAGTTCGGCAGGTCGGAGAAGATCTCGAGGTAGAGCATCGCGGTCGACAACGGATCCGGATGCGGACCCGGGTTCGACGTGTGAATTCGCGCATTGATCGCACCGCCTGATTCGGGCAGTGTGGCGAGTGTGACCGTCATGTCCGCAACGCCATTGTCCGACGCATCGATCGCATACGCGATTCCCATCGCACCGACATTCGCTGTCTGTCCCGCACCGCTCCAGGGATCGAAGTCGATATATGCCGTCACGGCATCGCCGCTGCCGCTGCCCACGCCGCCCGGACCGCTCGGAGCGCCCCACCAGTTGTTCTCGGCGGTGATCGTTATCGCAGTAATATCGCTGTACATCCCGGAGGTTTTGTTGCCGGCGAGATCGTTACCCGAACAGGCCGTCACATTCAGCACGCCTGTCGTTCCGGCACTGAAGATCATGCCGTAATCCCACATCAGTACGTCGTTGTTCGTCACCGAGGCATTGAGGATCTCACCGTCGAATGCATAGAAATACACTCCGTACCCGTGATTCCCGTCGCCGCGCAGGTAGTTTCCACTGACGGACACCGTGTACGTCCCGAGCGTTTTGGAGAGACGATTGCGCCCCGTGAAGGAACTGATTCCGCCATCGACTGGACTCGGCTGGACGGGAGGGGTCAATGAAGGATCAACGATCATCCCATAAATTGCATCGACTCTCCCGACGCCGGCACCCGAGGCCACGATCGTGTTGCCGTTGATGCCGCCGCTGCACATATACCAGTACAGGCCGGTCTGACAGTCGGTTACATTGTTCGCGCCGACCGCTGTCGTCGCGCCCGCACCGCTGATCAGTATCCCCGATGCGGTCCATTGTGTTCCAGTCCACGAAATGTCGCTTACCACGTTGTCGCTGACTGATGCAATCGCGCCGCCGCTGATCTGGATTCCGTTCTGTGCGGTGACTCCAGTCGGACCCACGCCGGTGACGATGTTTCCCGTCACGGTCGCGGTCAGGTCCCCGCCAATGATCGCCATCCCGTTTTTCTGGAAGCCCGTGATCGAATTGTCCGTGACGACGAGCGTGCGCGCGAGATTCCCGACGGAATAGGCATACAGCGCGACACCGTGCTGCGCACCCGAGAACGGCGTGTCGCGCACATTGACGATGCTGCACTCATTCACGCTCCCACCAGCCTGGAAGAAGGCGATACCGCTGAACCGGGAATTCGTGTTGCCCCTGCCAAAGCCGTCCACCGTCAATGATTTGATGGACACGTCCGCCGCATCATGAATGTAGACGACGGGTTTGTTCGTATTCGTCCCCGTGAGGAAGGACTTCGTCAACGTCGCGGGGGAACGGACGATTGTCACACCAGTCCCAGCTCCGACGAGATCCATGTTGCGGGTGATCTCGAGTTGCTCTTCATATGTTCCTGCCGCGATGTTGACAGTGCCGCCCGTCGCGACTACGTCGATTGCATCGCCAATGGCGGCGAACGCATCATATCCCTTCCGCAGGGCTGGACCGGCGCCGTCCGGATCCGCACCGATCGCCACAGCAGCCCAGTCATCGTCAACATAGACGACGTCGGGAGCGGAGAGCGCCAGCGCGTGCATCGCCTCGCCGTGGACTTCCGTGCTTCCCCCCTCACTCGGCGGAGCCGTAGGATTCACGAGAATCTGTCCGCTCGGCTGCTGCAGACTGCGCAGGAAGGCGACCGCGCGCGCGATTTGCGGTTTGTATGTTACGGGATCGAATGCCTGTAGTGCCAGGATCGCATACGCCGTCACTTGCGCGTCGCCATTCGCGAGAATCATCGGATCGCAGACCACCGGATCGGCACTCCGGAGAAACGCTCCGTCGCTCGCACGCTGGCAGGCGAGCAAACGCGCGACCAGATCCGCGGTCGAGTTGGCGGCGGCATGAATGCCCGTTGTCGGATCGAGACCGACCCCGGTCATGGCGGAGGCCCAGATGGCTCCGGCAAGTCCGATGACATCATAATCGTTATCCGCGGTGGTCGTCGCCTCGAGTCCGTCCTCTATTCCGGCCATGAACGCATTGCGGATCGCGGTCTCGCCGGCGAGATGCGCGGCGATCGCGGTGGCGGACATGTCCCACGGCACGATTTCGATAATCGAAGCCCGGCCGGTCATGAGTGCGGCCACCCAGTCCGCAGCGTCCTGATCGTTCAGCTCGCCGTAGGTTCCGGCCGTCAGCTTGTCCCAGAAATGGGTCTGCACGAATGCCGCATAGCTGGCACTCCCCGTCGCGCTGCTCATCAATTCGAGAAACATCGGATCATGCGAAGCGAATTTCGGATCGCCGTCCGTGAATAGCCGGGGATATGTGGGCATGAGATAGCCTGTGGCAGCCGTCGCCGCCGTGAGCGACGCGGCATGCCCGGAATGCTGGTTCGTGCGCAGCAGTCCCATGCCGATGGGACCCGTTATATTCGACGCGGAAGATGTTCCCGGTACCCAGGGAAATCCGCCATTCGATAATATCTGCTGCGAGATCATCCATGTCGCGGCGTCGGCGTTCCCGAGGTCGATCGATCCTCCGCCGGCGCCCGCGCCGCGGAGCAGCACGCCCTGGCTTCCCTGCGGTGCGCGCAGTTGTGAGATCCCGTCCATGAATGGTGATACCGGACCAGGCTGCTGCGCAACCGCCGCGATGGCGAGCACAAGGAGAAGGAGATAGATGGTTACAAGCAATCTCATCTTTTTATCCTTTTATTATTGAAGAGGACATACGTATCAGCTGCCACGGAAACTGTCGTACAGCCTGATGCTCGAGATGCGAGGCTGAGCTGTCGCGATCCCCTTCCGTGCCGGACTCGAGATTCTTTATGGGCAGGCGATGCCGGACTCGAGATTCTTTATGGACAGGCGATGGATAAATGTGATACTGCGCATGTAAAATGTAATTGAGGTCACAAAACGGCCTGGTGAAACTGTGCGAAAAAAAATATCATGCTAGCCCCTGACGGAAAGTTTTCCCACTTTCCCGTTGTCGT
>CAZWNO010000098.1:0-15226 GCA_964635845.1 uncultured Chromatiales bacterium | reverse complement strand
CCGTAGTGTTGTGGCAGGCGAAGAAACGTTTCAAGCGGAGCGCCGGTCAGAGATAGATGATGGTCAGAAATCCGAGGTAGATGAACAGTCCCAACGCGTCGTTGGTCGTCGTGATGAAGGGACCGGTTGCGAGCGCGGGATCGATGTTCATGCGGTCGAGCAGGACCGGCACCGTCGCGCCCACGAGCGTCGCGTTCGTGATCACCACGAGGAGCGACAGGCACACTGTCAGCCCGAAGCGGGCGTCGCCGATCCAGAAATATACCACGCTGAACAGGAGGATGCTCAGGATGCCGCCGTTGAGCAGGGCCGCGAAAAATTCCCTGCTGAGCCGTCGGAACGTTCGGCTGAGCGCGAGTTCGCCGGTCGCGAGTCCGCGCACCACGATGGAGGATGCCTGGATGCCGGAGTTTCCGCCCATGGCCATGATGATGGGAATGAAGAACGCGGATGCGATCACCAGGCTGATCTGCGCTTCGAAGCTGCTGAGCACGAGCGCGGCGAGCAGTTCCCCCGCGAAACCCACGAGCAGCCACGGCAGGCGTCCGCGGAAGATGTCGAGTACCGAAGAAGAGGTGTCCGAATCCTCCATGATACCGGACATGCGCTGGATGTCTTCCTGCGCTTCCTCGTGGATGACGTCGGCGATATCGTCGAAGGTGATGATGCCGACCGGGTGATTCTCTCCGTCCACGACCGGCAACGTGATGAGGTCGTACTTGCGCATGACATTGGCGACGTCCTCCTGGTCGACGTCGGTGCGCACGCTGATGACTTCGGCGTCGTAGATATCGGCGATGGGCGTGCGCGGCTTGACGAGCAGCAGGTTCTTCAGATCGACGATGCCGCGCATCACGCCGTCCTCGTCCACCACGTACACTTCGTAGATATCGGGCGTGTCTTCCGCAGTGTGGCGCACGGCGTCGATGGCGTCCTCGACCGTGCCGGAGAGGTTCACGACCGGAAACTCCGTGGCCATCAGTCCGCCGGCGGTGTCTTCCTCGTACGAGAGCAGCTCGCGGAGTTCCGCCGAATCCTCGGGTTCGAGTTTCTCGAGCACCTGTTCGGCGACCTCTTCGTCCATCTCGGCGACGATGTCCACCGCGTCATCGGAATCCAGCTCTTCGACGATCTCGCTGAGCCGCTTGGCGGTGAGTTCCTCGAAGAAATCCTCCCGCACGTTTTCGTGCAGGTCGAGAAGGACCTCCGAGGCCTCTTCCGGCGGCAGCATCTCGAAGAGGAAGCGGCCTTCCTCCCGCGGCAGTTCGTTGATGATCGAGGCGATGTCCGCGGAGTGCAGGTCGAGGATGATATTCAGCAGTGCCGCCCGGGCATCGGTGCGCACCAGCTCCTCGATATCGTCGAGCAGTTCCGCGTCGGCAATGACGGTTGTGGATTGCACGCCGTCGACCGAATCGAAGAACACGTCTTCTTCTTCGCTATTGTTCTTTTCGAGTTCCGCCATGATCCTCGATCAGATTGCTCAGCGTGATGAAATCCCCGACAGAGAGCTGTTCCGGGCGCTGCGAAAGGAAGGGGGCCGATTCGGCGGGAAGCGTGTCGCGGGTCAATCCCAGCTGCCGGAGGGAATTGGAAAGGGTTTTTCTTCTCTGCCCGAACGTGGCTTTAACCAATCTTCTAAAAAACGAATAATTTTTGATTTCCGCCAGTCGCTCGTTCTCGAGCTGCAGGTGGATCACCGTAGACCACACATTGGGTTCCGGCGTGAAGACATGAGGCGACACGTTGAAACAGCGCCGCACCGCGGCGTGCGTCTGCGTGAGAACCGAGAGGATGCCGTACTCCTTGCAGTGCGGACCGGCGACGATGCGCCCGGCGACCTCGCGCTGCATCATGAACACCGCGTCGCGCACGGCCGCGGGCTGGTCGAAGATGTGAAAGAGAATCTGGCTCGTGATGTTGTAAGGCAGGTTACCGATCAGGCGCAGGGGCGCGTCGAGCTGTGTCGCAAGCGCGTGCAGGTCGAGTTGCAGGATGTCGGCATGCAGAAGTGTCAGGTGCGGAAAATCCTTCGCGGGAAAGCGTTCGCGGAGCATTTCCACCGCGCGCGCGTCGACGTCGGCCGCGATCAGCCGGCAGCCGCACGCGGCCAGCAATCCCGTGAGAACGCCCGGGCCCGGCCCGATTTCCAGCACCGCGTCTTCGGGTCGCGGATCCAGTTCCGCGACGATATTCCGGGCGATATTCCCGTCGTGCAGGAAATGCTGTCCGAGAGTTTTTTTCGGAGTGTACGGTGCCGCGCGCATGGTCCAATGTACGAAATCAGCTTCAAACCCTGCCTTTGAAATCCGCCCGGCGAGTTCTACCTTGGACTCCATGAGTGACACCGTCCAATCCCCTCAGGAATTCCGCTGCGGTTACGTCGCGCTGGTCGGCGCGCCCAACGCCGGGAAATCCACACTGATGAACGCGCTGCTCGGCATGAAGATCTCCATCGTCACCGCCAAGCCGCAGACGACGCGGAAGCGCGTGCTCGGTTTCCATACCGGGGAATCGCATCAGATCATCTTCATTGACACGCCCGGACTGATCAAGCCCAAATACGTGCTGCAGGAGGCGATGGTGAATTCCGCGCATGCCGCCATCGCGGAGGCGGACGCGGTCTGTTTCCTCGTCGACGCGGAGCGTGCGCTGGAGCGCGGCGAGGTGCTGCCCGACGGACTGCTCGATCTCTTCCGGCAGACCGGCTGTCCCGTCTTCGCCGTGATCACGAAGAGCGATCTCATCGGCGACAAGCAGCGCATGCTTCCACTGATGGCGCGGCTGTACGAGGCCTTCCCGTTCAGGACCGTGATCCCCATCAGTTCGGTGGAGAATCAGGGGCTCGACGGACTCCTCGCCGAGTTGAAGGAGGTGCTGCCCGCGGGTCCGCAAATGTATCCCGAGGACATGCTCTCCGACGCGCCCGAACGCTTCTTCGTCAGCGAGATCATCCGCGAGAAGATCTTCGAGCAGTTCCGCCAGGAAGTCCCGTACGCCACCGAAGTCTTCATCGCCGAATACCGCGAGGAGATCGAGCGCGACTACATCGCCGCCGAGATCATCGTCGAACGTGAAAGCCAGAAGCGCATCATCATCGGCAACAAGGGTGCGGCCATCAAGGCCATCGGCACCGCCGCCCGCATCGACATCGAGGAGTTCCTCCAGCGCAGGGTCTTTCTGGACCTGCATGTCCGCATTCGCGAGGGCTGGAGGGATAACGAGGCGTGGGTGAGACGGCTGGGGTACTGAAGCGAGCACGAGCACGAGTACGAGCACGAGTACGAGCACGAGTACGAGCACGAGTACGAGCACGAGTACGAGGACGAGCACGAGGACGAGCACGAGCACGAGCACGAGCACAAGGACGAACCTGGGAGCGGCGCACACCAGTGCGCCGTCTTATAGGACGGCGGGAGAACGAGCACGAGCACGAGTACGAGCACGAGGAATGTGATCATGAATGCTTCATCGACATCCCGGCGTCTTTTTCTCAAGGCCGCATCGCTGTTGGGCATCACTGCCGCGGCGACGCCATCGGTGCTCGCGCGCGAGCTGCCATCGTCCCCGCTGCTTCGGGCGGGGAAGGGGACACGTCCACTCGCCATCGCGAGCGCCAACGGCTTACAGGCCACCGCGCGCGCAATGGAATTGCTACGCGCGGGAAAGGACACGCTCGACGCGGTCATCACAGGTGTGAACATCGTGGAGAATGATCCGAACGACAATACCGTCGGCTACGGGGGACTTCCGAACGAAGACGGCGTCGTGGAACTCGATTCCTGCGTCATGCATGGTCCCACCGGACGCGGCGCAGGCGTGGCCGCGCTGCGCAACATCAGAAATCCTTCCCTCGTCGCGCAAAAGGTGATGGAGCGCAGCGACCACGTGCTGATCGTGGGCGAAGGCGCGCTCCGCTTCGCGCGTGCGCACGGCTTCAAGGAAGAGGACCTCCTCACCGAGGCCTCGCGCGAGGAATGGCTGCGCTGGAAGGAAACGCTCAGCAACGACGATGACTGGCTGCCGCCGCACGGCATCGACGACCGCGGCGTAGGGATGAATGAGCAGCGCGAGCCGGATGACATGCTTCGCGCACAAATATGGGAACGGGAGCTGGCGCGTCCCACCGGCACGATCAACTGTCTCGCCGTGAACGATGCCGGAGACATCTCCGGCGTGACCACCACGAGCGGACTCGCGTTCAAGATTCCCGGCCGCGTGGGCGACAGTCCCATCCTCGGCGCGGGACTCTATGTCGACAACGCCGTCGGCGCCGCGGGTTCCACCGGACGCGGCGAGGCGAACCTGCTGTCTCTCGCGAGCTTCCTCATCGTCGAACGCATGCGCATGGGCGATGCGCCCACCGACGCCTGCCTCTTCGCCTGCCGCCGCATCGCCGAGCAGACGAAGATGAAGCGCCTTCTCGACGAACGGGGACGGCTGAAATTCAACGTGAATTTCTACGCGCTCAACAAGCGTGGCGAACACGGCGCCGCCTCCATCTGGCCGGGGAAACAGTACGCCGTCAACACCGGCGACGGCGCCAGCCGCCTCCACGACTGCGCCTCCCTGTACGAATGACGGATTAACACTTCGACGCTAAAGCGCGAACGAAGAACGCGAAAGCATCATAAAAAAATGCTTTCGCGTCTTCTTTTGCGTTTTAGCGTTTTCGAGGTTTTTTCCTATCAGCGTAATGCCGAAATTATCGGATGGAGAAACAACGGAATTCCGATCTCACCACGCCGGAAAAGCGCAATGACGACAGGGATCTCGATCAGACCCTGCGGCCGGCGCGCTTCGAGGATTTCACCGGCCAGAAGAAAATCACCGACAACCTCCGCGTGTTCATCACCGCCGCCCGGCAGCGGGGGGAGGCGCTGGATCATGTGCTGTTGACGGGTCCGCCGGGACTCGGCAAGACCACGCTCGCACACATCATCTCCAATGAAATGGGCGCGTCGATGAAGATGACCTCGGGTCCCGTGCTCGACAAACCCGGTGACCTGGCGGGACTCATCACGGGCCTCGAGGAAGGCGACACACTTTTCATCGACGAGATCCACCGCCTGTCGCCGATCGTGGAAGAATACCTCTATTCCGCGATGGAGGATTTCCGGCTCGACATCATGATCGATTCGGGTCCCAACGCCCGCAGCGTGCAGATCGAACTCAAGCCCTTCACGCTCATCGGCGCCACGACGCGTTCGGGCCTCCTCACCGCGCCCCTGCGCGCGCGCTTCGGCATCACCAACCGCCTCGATTACTACGACACCGAGCAGCTCAAACGCATCGTGCTGCGTTCCGCGCGCATTCTCGACATCGCCATCGACGTCGAGGGAGGGGCCGATGAGATCGCGCGCCGCTCCCGCGGCACACCCCGCATCGCCAACCGTCTGCTGCGCCGCGCCCGCGATTTCGCGCAGGTGCTCGGCGACGGCGTCATCACGCGCGAGATCGCCGATCACGCCCTCAACGCGCTGGAGGTGGACGAACACGGCCTCGACGAAATGGACAAGCGCATCCTGCACTGCATGCTCGACAAGTATGCCGGAGGACCCGTGGGCATCAGCACCCTTTCCATCGCCGTCGGCGAGGAGGCGGGAACGATCGAGGAAGTGTACGAACCCTACCTGATCCAGGAAGGTTACATCCACCGCACGCCCCGCGGACGCGAGCTGACCTCCACTGCCTACAAACTGCTCGGACGCAGGCCCCGGCGCGGCAGGGCGGAGCCGGGATTGTTTTCCGAAGGGAACGAGGGGGAGGAGTGAAGACGCGAGAACGCTTGCCCGCCGTAGTGCGGCGAAGCCGGACGAAGGCGGGAGGACGAGAACGTGAACGAGGACGAGCACGTATCCCTTTGCGACTGTGCGAATCGGACGGACCGCGTACTCGTCCTCGTACTCGTACACGATTTCTCTCTCTGCCGCGATTGCTGAGTGGTTACCTGTTCCTCTTGCCTCTGGCGTTTTCGGTCTTCCTGGGTGGTGCCGGCTGCGAGGAAAAGGCGAAGCCGGCTCTGAGCGGTTTCACGTCTGATCAGCTGCCGACGCAGGAGAGCTGGAATTCGTCGGTAACATTCAGCGATTCGGGACGCGTGCGGGCCATCCTCAAGGCGGGACATATCCGCATGTTCGAGGAAGCGCGGGAGACGCTGCTCGATTCCGGACTTGTTGTGGATTTCTTCGAACGCTCGGGGAGGCACAGCTCCGTTCTGACCTCGAAGCGGGGCCGCGTCGACGACCGCACGCGCGACCTCGAGGCCTTCGATGATGTCGTCTTTCGCTCCGACAGCGGCACGGTGGTCGAGACCGATTACATCTTCTGGGACAGCGCACTGAAGAAGGTCCGCGGCGACCGCTTCGTCACCATCACTTCCGCCACCGAGCGCCTGCAGGGCTACGGCTTCGAAGCCGACCAGGACCTCCGCAACTACACCGTCTTCGGCACTGTCTCGGGGCAGGCCGAAATCGAGACGAAGTAAATTTCTTCATCCGTTATCGCACGACTACGAACGGTTTCACGACCGATGCTTCTGCCGCGACCGCATGCAGGAAATACGTCCCTGCCGGCCAGGAACGGACGTCGATGATCTGTGTGCGTTCCCCGGCCGGGATTGTCCGCTCATGCATCACGGCTCCGGAGATCGCGGTCACGCGCAATCGCGTATCCTCATCGGAGTTCATGCGCAGGCGGACCTCCGAGGCACCGACTGTCGGCCACAGCTCGAGGGAGAGCGAAGCCGCGGCTGGGGATTCCGTTTCGATGTCCAACTGCGTCAGGTCGCGGTAATACAGCCCTTGCCAGGGCACGCTGAGGAAAAGCTTGTTGGATGCGGTGAATGCGACCTTCAAGGCTGCTCCGAATGTCCCTTGAGTGAATGCGCCGGGAAGATCCCCGGTGATTTTTTTCCACGAGCGGCCGTCATCGGTGGAGAGCACGATATCGGCATAGCTCCTGAATCCCTCGCCTCTGAATCGTGTGGCGGCCAGGTGGCCCTGGTCGTTCGCGGCTACGCTCACGAGCGTACGCGACAGTGTGTCGAGTGGGAGGGGCGTCCAGCTGTCACCATGATCGGTGGAGGACCAGAGGATGGTGCTCGCGGACAGGAACAGCATCCGCTGATTTCCAAAGATGAACGGATCATCCAAGGCCGGCAGCATCGTCGAATCCCATGTCGCGCCCTCATCGGTCGAGCGGATGAGCTGTTCATGCCATATGCTGTAGAACGAACCGTGTACATGGATAAAGCTGCCGGTATTGCCGCTCGATTGATACACTTTTTCCCAGGTCACGCCGCCATCGAGGGAACGGCGGATGGAGGCGTCGTACAGCACACAGAGGATCAGATCATCGAGCGCGAAGAATTGCGCGACCATCCGTCCCGTGTCGCCCGGGAATGGTTCGATCCAGCTGCGCGCGCTGTCGTGCGAAATACGGAAGCCGTACCTGTTCTCGAAGAACGTACCATCGGAGGTGACCTGGAATTCACTGGGTGTTATCGGGGATTCGAAATCGTGATAGATCCAGCTGCCGCCGGCATCCCCGCTGACTGCATAGCGGGAAGTGATGGCGTGGATTCGTTCGCCGCGGATTTCATAGTCCTGCACCAGTGCCGCGGCGATCCCCGCGGAACAATCCTGGATGGTTCTCCCGAGATCGCTGCTTCGGAGGATGTCGTTTCCCGAGTTTCCGTAGATCATGCCCTGCGATTCCCCGAAGAAGGCCAGATGCTTCGAGCGAAGGGTATCGATATACTCCCACGTGGCCCCTTCGTCCGTGGTGATGCGATAGGAATGCACGTCGATCGTGTAATCAGGATTGCGCTCGGCAATGAGCAACGCACCGTTCGCGGTCATCCAGAGGTTCATCGAGGGAGAGGAGGAAGTGTGGATTGTCACGGGTGCTCCTCCGTCGCGGGGAAGCCGCACGATCTTCGTCCCGTTGTTGACGTAGAGATCGCCATCGGGCTTGTAGAAATACCAGCGGGTTCCCGTATTCTTGCTGCCGAGGCCATCCCATCGGAGCCACTGACCCGATCCCTGATCCCAGCGGACGAGCCGCCATTGGTCATAGGACCAGATCTGTTGAAGGTTATCCACCACCAGTGCATTCTTCCCGTAGACATCCGAAAATTTCCTGCACACGGATGCCCAGCTCTGTCCGCCGTCCTGCGAGACGTATACCGAATCCGTCGCCGGATTCCCGGCATGGGTCAGGTAAAGCCATTCGTTGTCGGCGATGCAGAACGAGCCCACGGAACCAGCATGCGGTGTCCGCACCGCCTCTGGAACCGCGTCCGGAGCGGCGAGCCGGTAGACTCGTTGCATGCCCCTTCCGCCGGCAGCACTTGTCGCAAGCAGGTACAGATCGTTCCCATGCGCGTACAGAGTCCCGATCTGGAGTGAATCAAGGTCGATACGATGCGTCCAACTGTCGCCCCGGTCGGTGGAGTAATAGAACCCGGCATCGTGATTCGCAACGACGTAGACCGTCCCGTCCCCGGTCACCGCCAGGTCGCGGGGCGACATGCCATCCAGTGTTTCCAGCCTGTGCCACTGCGCCTGCAGTGGCATCACGACCGTGCAAAGCAACATTCCCAACAGGGGAATGAGTCTCGATACATTCTCGTTGATCATGGCGCCCTCCGCTCAATACCGGATAAGTGTTTCCGATAAACTACGAATGGAATTCTCCAGATGCAATGATTCCACCTCCGCTCGTTCGAGCGGCTTGGACAAGCGAATCAACGCATGGAAATCCTAATCCTCTTCCCTGGTCCCCTCCGGCAGGGCTGGATCCACCATGATGACCTTCTCGCGTTCGACGGTCACGCTGCCGGGCGCCGCTCCTTTCGGCTTGCGCACGTATTTTTTTTCGGTGTAGGCGACGGGCACGCGCCTGGCGTTTCGATGCTTGCTGTAGTACGCCGCGATGGACGCGGCCTGGCGGATCGCTTCCTTCGAGGGCTCGCCCGCGGCGCTGCCGACCTTGAGCACGACATGCGATCCGCCCACACCGCGGGCATGGAACCAGAGGTCGTTGGGACGCGCATGCCGCACGGTGAGCAGATCGTTGTTCGCGCTGCTTTTCCCCGCCCATACTTCGAAGCCGCCCGCGACGACGAATCGGCGAAAGGGGAATGGGGCTTCGTTCTTATCTCCCTTCGCGGTGAGTCCGAGTTCTTCCATGATTGCCGTGTGTTCCTTGAACAGTGCCTTCAGTGCGTGTGAATCCTCCGCTGCGTCGACCCCGTCGCGGAAGCTGGAAAGCCGCGCCTTTCTTTTCTCCAACGATGTCCTGCGGTCGATGACGTAGTCGATGGACATGCGCGTGTTCTGCGCTTTTTCGAAATACATCTGCGCATTCTCGAGCACGGTCGTGCGCGGCTTGAGGGGAATGGTGACCACGAGCCGGGGATCGGTGAAGATGTCGGGCACAGTCATGCGTCCGAGCTGCTCGGGCAGGTCGTAGAGGTGTATCATCAGGAGGTTGCCGAATTTCTCGTACTCGGCTGCCTGCCGCTTGAGCTGCCCGGGCGGCGCGAGTTTTTCCAGTATGCGATCGATGCGCTCGATTTCCTTTTGCACGGACTTGCGTACGCGGTCGTGCGTCAGGCTGAAGTCGCCGCCGCTGTAGTAGTGACGGAGGAAATACCCGGCGCCCTCGAGCGCGGTATCGAATCGCTCCTCGCGCAGGCCGGACAGATGCGTCATGCGCACGAGGGAGAATGCGACGGGCTGTCGCTCGTCGAGATACACGCGGCTGCCGCCGGCATCGGCTTCCTCCAGCAGTGAGAGGAGCGTTGTGTACAGACGGGCAATGTCATCGGCGGTGCAAATGCTCGCAGGATCGTCGCCACGCATTCCGGCGCGGTGCAGCAGTTCCTCTGCGAAGCGTCCGCTGAGCCAGGGACGCAGCCTGCGCAGCGCGTCGGCAGCGCTGCTTGCCGTGCCGGAAAAGCGGCTCCGGATATCCTCTTCGGACGGCAGTGCGGCGACGGCGTCGTAATCCTTCCGGAGCACGTCGGCGGCGATGTCGTACTGCTTGTAGCTGTCGATGAGCGTTTCGCCGTCATGGAGGAGCAGGTTCGCGCGCACGGGGAAGAGCAGGGCGTAGAGGGCGCTGCCGGAGGCGAGCATCAGGCGGATGATGCGATCGTCACCCGCGATCGCGACACCGGTGACGATGTCGCCGACGGCGTCGGGCAGGAGGTCGAGCGAGTTCTTCCGCGCGCGCGCGAAATCGTCCTTCAGCTGCAGCGAGGCCATGCGGGGAAGCGTCGAAAAGACGAGGCGGCGCGCACCCTCGCCGGATTCGATTTCGATCACGCATTCGTTCTTCTGCTGCGTGTACACCGCCGTGATGCGGGTTCCCCGCAGACGTTCGTCGAGTTCCTCCGCGATGCGGCAGTATGTCAGCCAGTTCGTGTACACGCTGTCCCGGCGGTCATGCGCCCTTCAGCGAGATGAGGGAAGGTTCGTAGTCCCCGGGCTTTTCGTAGCCGAGAAGATTGCACAGCGTCGCGGCGACGTTCGCAAGGCCGGGCTGCGGGACCGCGGACAGGGCCCACTGCCGCTGGCCGTGCGCGTCGAGGATGCAGAAGGGCACGGGATTGAGGGTGTGGCTGGTTTTGGGAGTACGGACTCCGTTTTTCTCGGTGAACATCTCGTCGCTGTTGCCGTGATCGGCGGTGATCACCGCGATGCCGTCCATCGCCAGCACCTTCTCCACCAGGCGGCCCACACACTCGTCCACGGTCTCGATCGCGACGATGGCCGGGTCGAGACGCCCGCTGTGTCCGACCATGTCGCCGTTCGCGAAGTTTATTCGGCCGAAACGGTAGCCCTCTTCGAGCAGCGCCAGCGAGGCATCGGTGATTTCCATCGCCTTCATTTTCGGCGCCTTGTCGAACTCGATGCGGTCGGACGGAATCTCCACATACTTCTCCAGCCTCTCGTCGATGTACCCGGAATTGTTGCCGTTCCAGAAATAAGTGACATGGCCGTACTTCTGCGTTTCCGAGATGGCGAAGCTGCGCACGCCCGCCGCGCAGAGATACTGGCCGAGGGTGCGCTCGATGCTCGGGGGATTGACCAGGTAATTCGACGGGATGTGCAGGTCGCCGTCGTACTCCATCATACCGGCGTAAACGATGGCGGGGAGGGGACCGCGATCGAACTCGCTGAAGTCCTTCTCCGTCAGCGCGCGTGAAATTTCGATCGCGCGGTCGCCGCGGAAATTGAAGAAGATTACCGAGTCCCCGTCGGTGATGCGTCCGACGGGGCCATGCGCATCAGCCACGACGAAGGAGTCGAGATACTGGTCGGTGATCTCCGGATCCTCGGCGTAGTAGCGGCGCACCGCTTCGCTCGCGCTCGTAAAAGCGCGACCGATGCCGTTCACGTGCGCGTTGTACCCGCGCTCGACGATGCGCCAGTCGGCGTTGTAGCGGTCCATCGTCACATTCATGCGTCCGCCACCCGAAGCGATGCGGTAGTCGACGCCGTGCTCTGCGGAAATCGACGCCAGTTTTTCCTCCAGCGGTTCGAGGTAACGCAGCGCGGATTTCTCGTCCACGTCGCGTCCGTCGAGCAACGTGTGCACGCGTACGCATCGCACGCCCTCCGCCTCGGCGCAATCGATCATGGCACGGAGGTGGTTGATATGCGAATGCACGTTGCCGTCGGAGAGGAGTCCGATGAAATGCATCGTACCCGATGCCGCATGCCTTGCGGTGATGGAGCGCCACAGCTCCGTTTCGAAGATGCTGCCGTCGGCGATCGCGCGGTTGACCAGTTTGGCGCCCTGCGCGAAAACGCGTCCCGCGCCGAGCGCGTTGTGCCCGACCTCGCTGTTGCCCATATCGTCTTCGCTGGGGAGGCCGACCGCCGGACCATGGGCCTTGAGCTGTGTGTAGAGTCCCTGTGCAAAATACCGGTCCAGATGCGGCTTGCGCGCCTTGAACACCGCGTTGCCTTCGTATTCCCGGCCGATGCCGTAGCCATCCATGATGATCAGAAGAAGCGGACCCGCGGGTCGTGTATATCCTTCGAGTGTCTCGAGTGTCAGTTCCATGTCCGTACTTTCCAGTGAATTGAATGCATCATCGAAATGTAATCAAAATCCCGCAGCGATGTGCGGGGAGAGGTAAAGGGGTGAAGGGGTAAAGGGGTAAAATGGCTTTCCTCGTCGGTGCTTCCTATCTTTGTGAAACAGATTTTCCGGAGGACGCGTTCGATGCGAACTTCACTGACGGCATTTCTTACAGTGTTACTGTTCGGAATCGCAGGGAGTGCAGGGATGAATGCGCAGCAGGTGGCGGATGTCAATTTCACTCCGAAGCTGCGCAGCAGGGCGTTCGAGGAAGGGAAGGGTCCGATCGTCATGATCGACGAGGCGCACAACAATTACCACACCATGGACGGCCGCTACAGGCCCTTTGCGGAATTCCTCCGCGCGCACGGTTGCACGGTGATCGCCGGCACACAGCCCTGCGCCGCGTCGACGCTCGCCGCCTGCGACATCTTCGTCATCGCGAACGCGCTGGCCGAGAGCAATGTCGAAACCTGGGCGAAACCCGTGGCGAACGCTTTCGATGCGGAGGAGATCGACGCCATCGCGCGCTGGGTGCACGAAGGCGGGTCGCTCTTTCTCATTGCCGACCATATGCCCTTTCCCGGAGCGATAGACAGCCTGGCGAAGCGCTTCAGCATCCGCTTCAGCAACGGCTTCGCGCTCTATGGCGGCAAGCCGGGCCGGGGACTCATGTTCACGCGCAGCAACGACAACCTGCGCGAGCACTGGATCACCGACACGCCGTTCGACGGCATGCGCGTGGATTCCGTGGTCACCTTCACCGGCAGCGCCTTTCAGATACAGCGCGCGCACGATCCGCTGCTCGTTTTCGGTGCGGGCATGGAATCGCTCGAACCCGTGACCGCATGGGAATTCAACGAGAAGACCAACCGCGTGCGCATCGAGGGCTGGCGGCAGGGCGCGGCGATGGAGTACGGCAAGGGACGCGTCGTCGTTTTCGGCGAAGCCTCCATGTTCTCCGCGCAGAAAGCCGAGAACGGTCTCCCCGTGGGCATGAACGCTCCCGAAGGCGCCCGCGCCGCGCCTCTTCTGGTGAACATCGTGCGCTGGCTGGCGCCCCGCTGACTCAGCGGGTTGCTGCACTCGGCGCGACGCAGGACGACATTGGCAGTTGGCAATAGGCAACCTCCAATGGCCAACAGCCAATGGGCAACAGCCAATGGCCAACAGCCAAGCCGCTATCACCTATTTTTGTTCCTCTCGCGTATTTCCGGTATTTTTGTCCTGATAGGCACGAACGCACCTGTATTACCAATACTTCAGGACAAACATGAATCCCGCAACGTTCATTGACGATCTCAAAGCGAGAGCACAGAAACTCGGCAAGCACATTGTCTATCCCGACGCGACGGACGAGCGAGCCATTCAGGCCGCGCGCATCGCGACGGATGAGAAACTGGCGAAGATCACACTGGTGGGATCGGAATCCGTCATACGCGAGAAGGCGGCTGCCATCAACGTCAGTCTCGACGGCATCGCCATCGCGGATCCCGCGCAACTGCCGGAGAAGGCGAAGGAATTCGCGGACCTCTACTACGAACTTCGGAAAAACAAGGGCATGACGCCCGAGCAGGCCGCGGAAGCCGTCCAGCACCCGCTGTTCTTCGGCGACTTCATGGTGCGCACGGGCATGGCCGACGGCAGCGTCGCTGGTTCGCTCTCCACCACGGGCGACGTGATCAAGGCCGGACTGCACTGCATCGGACTCAAGGAAGGCATCAAGACCGTCTCGAGTCTCTTCATCATGAAATTCCCCGAGAAGATCTGGGCCTTCGCCGACTGCGCCGTTCTCCCGCTGCCCGATGCCGCGCAGCTTGCGGATATCACGATTTCAACCGCTGATAATTACCGCGCGCTGACGGAAGAAGAACCGCTGGTCGCCATGCTTTCGTTCTCGACCAAGGGCAGCGCGAAGCACGAGCTGATCGACAAGGTCAACGAGGCGATGGGCATGGTTGTCACGCGCCGCGCGGATCTGAAGGTCGACGGCGAGATGCAGTTCGACGCCGCGATCATTCCAGCCATCGGAAAGAAGAAGGCACCGAACAGCGAGATCGCGGGGAATGCAAACGTATTCGTTTTCCCCGACCTGCAGTCCGGCAATATCAGCTACAAGATCGCCGAAAGACTCGGCGGCGCCGAGGCACTCGGACCCATCGTGCAGGGACTCGCGCGTCCGGCCTACGATCTCTCCCGCGGCTGCAGCGTGAACGACATCGTGGTAACGACGGTGTTCAACGCGGTGATGGGAGCGGTGTAGAAGAGGAACACGGATTTTACGGATTAAAACGGATCCCTACGGATTTTCACAACGCAGAGAGCTTCCCGGTCGGGAAGCTCTCTGTGTTGTGTCCAATCCGTGTGAATCTGTGTTTATCCGTGAAATCCGTGTTCCTCTTCTACTTCATCACCACCATGCGGCAGGAGATCGTCCGGCCTTCGGCGTCGAGGCGGTAGACGTACACGCCCGAACGAAGGGCGGAGGCGTCGAACTGAACGGTGTGTTCGCCGGCGTCAAGCATGCCCTGATGGATCGTCGCGACCTCGCCGCCGAGAAGATCGTGGACCTTCAGCGAGACCAGGCCCCGCTTTGTCGTGCTGTAGTGGATAGTGGTCGTCGGGTTGAAGGGATTCGGGTAGTTCTGCGCGAGCTGGAGTCCAGAAGGAGGTCCATAGCCGACAGAAGTCCCAAACGATTTCGTCAAACGGAGCAATCGTCCAGGTCGTGTCGACGTGGACAACTCTGATTGAGTGACCTGTATGCCGTCCGTCGCTTCGACATACCAGACGACATCCTGAATTTGGGCCGCTGGCATTCCACTGAGGATATCGATGACTCCGGCGAGGTCTGAATGGGAAGCGGTGAATATTGGCAACGCACCCTGACCATCCGAGGAAAAATCAACGGCTCGCGTCAAGCTCGACGCATCGACGAAACGTATCATGTATTTGAGTGTATCACTGGCCACCCGGCTGGGAAAGCGGGATGTGCGCATGTTTGTGTACGGGTCCGCGGGATCTGGTCGCTGCCAGGTGAATGTATTAAAAGCCGTGAGATCATAGAGGAACATCTCGGTCGAATCGTCAGGTGTGAGAAGTGAGAATGGAAGCGGGGCATGCAGCA
>CAZWNO010000097.1:0-15259 GCA_964635845.1 uncultured Chromatiales bacterium | reverse complement strand
GCAGCACGAACTTGGTCTGCGGCATGGGCCCTTCCACGGAGTCCACCAGGAGGATCTCGGTGGTGCGCGCGTGCAGACCGAGATATCCGGCAACGCGCATTTCTTCGCCGCCAGCGAGGCGGAGTGCTTCGAGCAGATCAAGAAACTCGTGACGTTCATCCCCTGGAACAACCGGAAGCGGCCCGATCCCTTCTCGCCGAAACCGCCGAAGCCGGACTACGACGTCGAGCGGATCATACCGGTGAATCCCCGGCAGCCGTATGATATCCGCAGCCTCATCCGCGCGATCTGCGACGATTCCGATTTCTTCGAGATCCAGGAATTCTGGGCCGCGAATATCGTCATCGGCTTCGCGCGCCTCAACGGAGAGACAGTCGGCGTGGTCGGCAACCAGCCGCTGGTGCTCGCGGGCGTCCTCGACGTGGACAGCTCCGACAAGGCCGCGCGCTTCATCCGCTTCTGCGATGCGTTCAATATCCCGCTGATCACGCTCGTCGATCTTCCCGGGTACCTGCCGGGTGTGGACCAGGAGCATGCCGGAGTTATCCGGCACGGTGCGAAGGTCCTCTATGCATACAGCGAAGCCACCGTACCGAAAGTGACCGTCATCCTGCGCAAGGCATACGGCGGTGGCTACATCGCGATGTGTTCACGGCATCTCGGCGCCGATTTCGTCTTTGCATGGCCGACCGCGGAGATCGCGGTGATGGGACCCGAGGGAGCGGCGAACATCATCTTCCGCGGCGAGATCGCGGAAGCCAGAGATCCCGACGCAGTGCGCCAGGCGAAGGTCCAGGAATACACGGAGAAATTCGCGAATCCCTACATCGCGGCGGCGAACGGACATATCGACGCGGTCATCGGTCCCCATGAGACACGGGAGTTCCTCATTCACGCAATTGAAATCTCCCGGGACAAACAGGAATTCCGTCCCCAGAAGAAGCACGGCATACCTCCTTTCTAAACCATGGAAGAGCAAGAGAAACTCGACATACTCGTCATCGACGATTCACACTACGAAACAACGCTGACGCGAAAGTTCGCCAGGCGGACAGCCTTCGCGAAAGCCAATCCGAAGCACATCCTCGCGTATATTCCCGGCGTGATCCAGGAACTCCACGTGAAGCCGGGACAGACCGTGCGCCGGGGCGACAGTCTGCTCGTCCTCGAGGCGATGAAGATGAGAAATGATGTCACCGCTCCGCACGATGGAATCGTCGGCACGGTGCACGTGCAAAAAAATGCACGCGTGATGAAAAATCAGTTGCTTATCGAATTCGAATGATGTATATTTGATCTCCCTCCCTCCCCCCCATGGGTCGACCGCTAATGTGCGGTTGGCCCATTTTTTATGCTGTTTTCGCAGAAAACTATTCCATGGAAGCAAACGTACCGCTCTCCCATCGGTCAGACGGACAATCGGAACGGGTGGGCGAATGCCGCGACTTGATATTTTCTGCGCTAAAAGCTAGTATGCGGTGGAAATTCCACGAAATATCGCGACTCCCCTGGAGGTCCCATGCGTATTTTCGACGATAGCGGGATGATGCTCTTTCCGTCGCCCTATATGCGTGAACTGCGCGAGAGCAGCAGAGCGCTGGTGGTGCAGACATGCTACTGTCCCCGGGGACATAACCTCATCGATGACTATGCCATGTTCGGCGAATTCAGCGGGATTCTCCTGCGCGTGCAAAAGGGGCTCAGCAAAGGTCTCGTCGCGATCAGCCCCGTGTATGGAGACAAATCACGCATCGCCCTCGGTATGCACCTCGTGAAAGGCGACGTACTCACGCTGTTGTGTCCGGAATGCGGCGTGCCGCTGCCGACCTACGACGAATGCAGTTGCGGCGGCGATGTCATCGCATTGTTCATACGTCCGGTGCCGGATTACGGCAACTGCGTAGGCATCTGCAATCGCGTCGGCTGTCACAATGCCGAGATCCGAAGCGGTGACGAACTGCTCAGTTATGCCAACATCGCTTCCCTCAAGCACTGACCATCCCAGCCGGCTCCACGCAGTACGCGGCCCGCGTGTTTGTTTCTTTTCACGCGATAACGGATTTTAGGACAATACATCTGCCTCCGAATCCGGATCGTTATGAGAAACGCACTCTCCTTGCATGCTCCGCCGTCGCTTCCGCCATCGTGGCGGCTGCGTCCCCTGCTGCTCCTCCCGCTGATTCTGCTGTTCCTGACCGTTTCATGCGACGAGGACGACGGACCGGTGACTCCACCGGTGGACCCGGGGATCAGCGAGATCGAGGCAAGGGTGCACACGCTCATCAACCAGTACCGCGTCGACAAGGGATACGCCCCGCTGACACGGAGCGACGTGATCACGGCGCAGGCGCGCAAGCACAGCAAGAACATGGCCGACGGCACCGTGCCGTTCAGTCACGACGGTTTTGCGGAGCGGGTGGAGGAAATTCGCAAGCAGATCAATATCGGCGGCGCGGGAGAGAACGTCGCGATGAACAGCGGGTACTCCGATCCCGCGCGCATCTCAGTCGACAGCTGGATCGAAAGCGACGGGCACCGTGCGAACATCGAGGGCAATTACGATCTGACCGGGATCGGGGTCTCGCAGAACAGCAACGGGGCGTATTATCTGACGCAGATCTTCGCGAAGAGCAGATAAGAGTAACCACGGATTACACGGATTACACAGATTGATCTTCAGAAATCTTCCCGCATGTTCATCGCGATGGTGACCGCACCGGAAGGCGACAGAATTTCCGAGATGAGTTTGGAAAATTTCAATCTGTGTAATCTGTGAAATCTGTGGTTACTCTTCACACGATCTCATTTCGTGGCAGGGACTTTCCGCTTCTGACCTTGCACCTCGAGACCGAGCGCCTTGGCGACAGTGATGCCGATGACGGCAGGGCTGTCCGCGACATGGATCCCGGCGCTCTTCAACGCCTTCATCTTATCGGCCGCGGTTCCCTTTCCGCCCGCGATGATCGCGCCGGCATGTCCCATGCGGCGTCCGGGAGGGGCGGTGCGTCCCGCGATGAATCCGATGACCGGCTTGGTCATGTGCTTCTTCACCCAGGCCGCGGCTTCCTCTTCGGCGGTACCGCCGATCTCGCCGATCATGACGACCGCGTCGGTGTCCTTGTCCTCGTTGAACAGCTTGAGCGCGTCGACGAACTGCGTGCCGATGATCGGATCGCCGCCGATGCCGATGCAGGTCGACTGTCCGATACCCAGCGCGGTGAGCTGGTTCACGGCCTCGTAGGTGAGCGTTCCGCTGCGGGATATAACACCGACGTATCCTTTTTTATGTATGAATCCGGGCATGATGCCCACCTTCGCGAGCCCCGGGGAGATGATGCCGGGACAATTCGGTCCGATCAGGCGCACGCCGCGCTGCTTGACGAACTCGAATGCCTGGATCATGTCGCGCGTCGGGAGACCTTCGGTGATGCAGACGATGAGGGCGACGCCCGCGTCGGCGGCTTCCATGATCGCGTCCGCGGCCGCGACCGGCGGGACGAAGATCAGCGATACATTCGCCCTGGTCTTCGCCACGGCTTCCTTGACCGTGTTGAACACCGGCACGCCGAGATGCTCGGTGCCGCCTTTCCCGGGCGTGACACCGCCCACGACCCTGGTGCCGTACTCGATCATCTGCTGTGCATGAAATGTGCCTTCCGAACCGGTGATACCCTGGACGATGACGCGGCTCTTCCTGTCGACTAAAACGCTCATTCTGTTACTCCACGCGCTGGGATGGACGAAAATTCTCTGAAAAAATGCAACATTCACAAAATTAGCAATTCCTGCAGGAGGAAACAAACGGCAAGGGAAGGCAGCGCGCCGACGCGATCCAGGGGCACAGCGTGGAAATCCGGCGCAAATCGTATTTTATACAGGAACAACTCGGAGTTGATCATGGATGAAATGCGGAAGGAACTCCTCAAGACGCTCGGGTATTCGGACAAGGCCATCGAGGTGCTCGAATCCGAGATCCATTACGGCGAGATCGCGGAGCCCACGGTACACGTCCGCCATCAGGCGGGCTGCGGCGACGTGCTGATGCTCGACCTTCGTATAGAGGATAATATCATCCGCGATGCGGCATTCCGCTTCGTCGGCTGTTCCGGCATGCAGGCATCCGCGTCGGGGATGGCGGAAATGATCATCGGCCTTTCGATAGATGAGGCGGAGAAGATCGAGATGGAAGATATCGTCCGCTGGCTCGAGGGCATTCCGTCGAACAAGTTCGAGTGCGCGCAGGCTTCGAGCATCACGCTGCGCAAGGCGATCGAACAGTATCGGAATATGTAACGCAGGGCCGTGTCACGCAGGGCCGTGTCACGCAGGGCCGCGCCATGCAGGGCCGTGTCATGTGAGGCCGCGCCATGCGGCCCGGCCATCTGGATTGTCGCGGCCATCCGATGTCAGAGATTCGACGGGATCGTAGCTGCCGGGCCGTATCAGAAACTCAGCGCTATCGTGAAGGCGAGTGCGGCACCGAGGAGACTCTGGGCGATGAGCGTGTCTCCCGCGATGCGCTTTTCCGGATCCATCCCCCGTGTAATTCCCACAGGCGTCCAGGAGGCCCAGGTGCAACGGTTGCCCATGATCTGGCTCTGGAAAGCACCTCTCCTCTCCCAGCTCCCGCCGGCGTTGAAGAGTTCCGTATAGCCGTAGTAGATTGCGTCGAGCCCCCAGGTCCACCAGATCAGATTGAAGCCGATCGCCGTCGGCAGTCCGACCGTTTCGTAGAGCAGCCACGAAACCGCGAGTTGCGTGAGCGCCTGCACAACCCGGTAGATCGGCAGGCCGGTATCGCTGTTTCTCACCAGATTGAAACCCACGTAATCGAAGAGCGCGAATCCGAGAGCGGCGCCGGTCAGGTACAGCGACTTTTCTCCCGCACCGGACCGTGATTCCGTCGCGAGAGAATCCGCTGCAGGCAGGGTGCCGACTCGGGTGACCGCGCTGTCCCGGATGATGCCCGCCTCCTCGCGGAACTGGCCGAACGCGTCAGATTCCGCGAGAGTCAGCATGACGGCTATGACGAGGATGCGATTCAACAGTCCTCTCCTGGCCTGCTGCTTCCCGCCCGCCACCCGCGGAGTGCGGCCTGTGCGTCGAGGCATGTCAGGTCTTCAGCTGTTTTTTCTTCGCCGCCGGGAACAGGATGTTATTGAGGATCAGGCGGTATCCGGGCGAGTTCTTGTGAAGCGAGAGATCCGTCGGCGGATCGCCCACCCGATGCTGGTAATCCTCGGGATCGTGGCCGCCGTACCAGGTGAAGGTGCCGCGTCCGAAGTTCCCGTGCAGGTAGCGCACCTCGCCGGCCCCTTCCTTCTCCGCCAGCACGGTCACGTACTTCTTGATGAGCGACTTTTTGAATGCCGTCGTCTGTCCGAGGAATCCCGCGATGACGTTGATATGGCACTGTGTGAGCATGCTCGGAACCGGATCGTATTTCGCCGAGAAATCGAAGAGGGTGAAATAGTCGTTGTCGGGCCTTCCGCCGAAAGCCGGCGTCATGTCTATGTCGCTGTACTCGTATTCGTAGGGATTCATCACGAGCTTGAAATTCTCGAAGGCGAAGGTCTGGCTGAAATCGAGATGGTCCTGACAGCTCGGATCCGGAGCGTCCCCGTCGAACATCACTTCGCAGATGTCGGTTGAGCCCGCCGCGAGCGCGATGTCATAGGTGTCGGTCGCCGAGCACATCGCGAACATGAATCCGCCGCTGCCGACGTAATCCTTGATCGCACGGGCCACGGCTTTCTTCATCTCGCTGACCTTGGAATATCCGAGCCGCTTGGCCATCGCCTCGTTGATGGCCACCTGCTGGATGTACCAGGGATAGGTGCTGAACTGCCCGTAGAACTTGCCGTACTGGCCGGTGAAGTCCTCGTGATGCAGATGCAGCCAGTCGTATTCGCTCAGTTGCCGCGCAGCACCTCCTCGTCCCACAGCTTGTCGTAGGTCACCTCCGCGTATTCCAGCGCAAGCGTTACGGCGTCGTCCCACGGCTGAAAGTTGGGCGGCACGTACACCGCGATCTTCGGCGCTTTCTCGAGGTGCACGGATTCCATGTTGGCATCGGGACTCTCTACCTCCGCGATGATGCTCGCCGCGCTTCCGCCGTCGAGCAACTCGAAGGATACGCCCCGAAGCCGGCACTCGTCCGCGACGAAGGCATAGTGCGGAAGAAGGAAGCTGCCGCCACGGTAGTTGAGCAGCCAGTCCGATTCCACTCCTCGTGTGAGCGCCCAGTAGACGATCCCGTAGGCCTTGAGATGATCGGTCTGCTGCAGATCCATCGGGATGAAGATGCTCTGCTGCGCGCGCACGGGCACGGACAGCGCCGCGGCAAGCAGCAGAAGGGAGAACGTGTATTTCATCGGATTTGTCTCTCGCATGAATGGTTCATCAGGAATTCCCCTTGCGGAGCTGGAGGATGCGCTCGCGTGCGCGCGCCGCGAACTGCGAGAATGGATGTTCGGTCAGCATCTGCTGATAGAGTGCGACTGCGGCGGCCGCGTCGCCAAGTTCCTCCTCGTTCAGCTGTGCGAGGAAGAACATTCCGCGGTCGCGCAGGAAACTCTCCTTCCGCGCGTCGAGGAAAGCCTGCAGGCTTGCCACCGCGTCGCGGGGACGTCCGCTCCGGCGCTGCAGTTCCGCGAGCTTCAGATAGGCGAGGTCGACGATGTCGCTCGATGCGTACTGCGCGATGATCGACTGCGCCGTCGCCGCCGCCTCGGAGAATTTCCGCTGCCGCTCGAGAAACAGCGTTTGCGCGTAGCGCTGCAGGGGCACTTCCCCGGGCGCGCGGTACTGCGCGATGAGCGCGGAGAGATCCAGCGCGTCGTTCGCGATATCCGAGCGCACGTCGACCAGCAGCGGCTCCAGCTGTACGAGCACGGTATCGAAATGGCCCTCGAAGAAGAATGCCTCGGCGATACGGAAGCGCAGCTCGCTCCGCAATTTCGGGTCGAGCCGCGGCGATGGCAGCACGCGGTCATATTGCGCGATGGCCGATGCCAGGTCCCCCCGCGCGACGAGGATGTCGCCGATCAGCACGTCGGCGTCATTCATTCCGAACACCGTCCGCCGCGTCTCGGCGATCCCGCGCAGGATCTCCAGCGCGCCGTCGGTGTCGCCGAAGCGGTGGAACTTGATGTAGCCGATGCGGTACAGGCTTTCGTTTCCGACTGCGATGCCGGGATATCTCCGCGCGAGGTCCTCGTAGAGTGCGATCGCACCTTCATACGACGTCACCGCCTCGCTGCTCGGAAACTGCGTGCCCTGGCCGGACGGCTGCTCGAGTGCGGCCGGCATGCCCTGCGCGGAATACAGTTCCTCGAGACTGCGGGCGCGGTTGAATTCCGCTTGCGGACGGAAGGACGCATCGGGATAGCTCGTCACGGCTTCGCCGAAGGCCTGCGCCGCAATCGCGAAGGACCCGTCGTTGAAGGCGCGGGAACCGAACGCGACGATCTCTGCACCGCCGGCATGCTTCATCCGGTCGATCGTGCGGTAGACGCCGAAGGCGGATGCGTAGTCCTTGCGCTCCATATACAGCCATGCGAGGAGATACTGCAGCCCTTCGTTGTCCGGATCATCATCCGCCTGCAGACGCGCGCGGCGCACGGCTGCGTCCAGCGCCTCGGGGATATCGGAGAAGAGCGAGATCTGCTGCTGGATCTGGTAGAGCGTCTGCGGCGCGGCGCGCAGATAGCCGAGATACTCGTCCATCGCCGTATCGAAATCCATGTTCATCGCCGACGCACGCGCGATATCGAATGCGAACATCTGCGGCGAGCGGAGCGCGTCGCGGCCCCGGCGCAGATATTCGATCGCGCGCACGAACTCGCGCGCATTGATGCATTGATCGGCGATCAGGGAATAGGCCTGCGCGTTTTTCGTATTGAGGCCAATGGCCCGTTCCCAGTCCGCGCCCGCACTGTCCGCTTTGCCGAGCTGCTGGTACAGTCCACCGCGGAACACGAGGAGTTCGAAACCCGACGGATACTGGGCGATGCGCTGCGACAGCAGGGCGAGTACTTCGTCGTAGCGCTTGAGCGCCGTCAGACTGCGTCGCACGCCCTCGAAGTACCCGGTGTTGGAGGGACGCTGCCGAAACAGGTCCGAGTAGTAGCGCAGGGCCTCCTCGTATTTGCCCGCCTGTTCGTAGGTCTGCGCCAGGCGCAGCGTGTTCACCTCGTCCGCCGCCTGCCCCTGCGCGCGCCCGCCCGTCAGGGTGAGGAAGACGAGCAGGAGCATCATGGATCTCGTAGCGGATCTTGCGTCTCTATGTATCGAAGGAATCATTTGATAATTATAGGAAGAATGCACGGGACGCACAATGAGTACCCGCTAATTCCCCAGGGTGACGCCTTTCTCAGTTGCGCAAGCCGACAGGGTTGGTTAACTTGTTTAATTGCACATGAATAGCGGAAAAAAAATACTGGCTGTGTTTGGATCCACCGGATCGATCGGCCGCAATACCCTCGAGGTCGTACGCCGGCATCCGGACCGTTTCGCCATCCGCTACCTCACGGGGAACAGCAACGCCGAGCTTCTTTCCGCGCAGGTGCGGGAGTTCCGTCCGGCGGCGGTCGCTGTCAGCGATCCCGCCGCGCGCACGCTCGTGCATGCCGCCGTGGGCGATCTGACGGAGGTGCTCGACGGCGGGCAGGCGCTTCTGGACATCGCGGGGCGGGATGATTACGACACGATGATCAGCAGTCTTGTCGGTTTCGCGGGACTGCTGCCGACGGTGGCGGCGATCCGAGCGGGCAAGACCATCGCCCTGGCGAACAAGGAAACACTGGTGGCGGCCGGCGAGTATGTCACGTCGCTCGCGCGCGAACACGGCGTCGCGCTGCTGCCGATCGACAGCGAGCACAGCGCGATCCAGCAGTGCATCACCGGCGAATCCGCGCACAGCGTCGCGCGCATCATCCTGACGGCCAGCGGCGGACCCTTCCGCGGCTGGACACGGGACGCGCTGCGGGATGTCACCCCGGCGGAAGCCCTGCGCCACCCGAACTGGAGCATGGGCAGCAAGATCACGATCGACTCCGCGACGCTGATGAACAAGGGCCTCGAAGTGATCGAGGCGCACTGGCTCTTCGCGGTCGATCCCGCGCATATCGATGTCGTCGTGCACCCGCAGAGCATCATACATTCGCTGGTCGAATTCACCGACGGATCGGTCAAGGCCCAGCTCGGCATGCCGGACATGAAGCTGCCGATCCAGTATGCGCTGACCTGGCCCCATCGGCTCGACGCCGCGTACGAACGGTTGGACATCGCGCGCATCGGCAGTCTCACTTTCGAGAAACCCGATCCGGATGCCTTCCCCTGCCTGCGTCTGGCCTATGAGGCCCTGCACGCGGGCGGAACAGCTCCTGCCTGCCTGAACGCGGTCAATGAAGTCGCCGTCGCCGCATTCCTGCGCGGCGAGCTTTCCTTCCATGGCATCGCGGCGCTTGTCGAAGACAGCCTCGCACGTATTCCACAGCGCTCCGCCGCGTCGCTCGACGACATCGTCGAGACGGACCGCAGCGCACGCGCGTGGGCGCAGGCGCATATCGCACAGCATGCATTTCTCACACCGATCCGGGCATAGTTCTCATGGACGCTTTCGCGCAAATACTCAGTCAGATTTTCTACTTCATCATAATCATCGGCGTGCTGGTGCTCATCCATGAGCTCGGACATTTTCTCGCCGCGAAAGCCTTCGGGATGCGCGTGGAACGCTTTTCCATCGGCTTTCCTCCGCGCGCCTTCGGGAAACAAATCGGGGAAACGGACTACTGTGTCTCATGGCTGCCCATCGGCGGTTACGTGAAGATCTCGGGCATGATCGATGAGAGCATGGACACCGAACATCTCGATCAGCCGCCCGAGCCATGGGAATTCCGCGCCAAGCCCGTCTGGCAGCGCATCATCGTCATCGTCGCGGGCGTGGTGATGAACATCCTGCTCGCGATCGGAATCTTCTGGGGTCTCAACCTGACGCAGGGAATGGAGCACCACCGGGTGACGACGGTCGGGTACGTGCAGGACAGCAGCATCGCGGCAATCCACGGTCTGCGTCCCGGCGACCAGATCCTGAAGATCAATAACGATCAGATGGAGACATGGGAAGGGATACGCGAAGCGATCGTCTACGCGCAGATCTCGAAGGACCTCAGGATCGAGGTGCGGCGCGACGGGGAGCGCCAGCTGCTGCGCATCCCGCACAAGTCCCTGCGGCAGATCGACATCAATCTCTTCGGCATCAGCCCCGAAGGCGCACAGACCTTCATCGGCGGCGTGGAACCCGGCCTCCCGGCTTCACGCGCGGGCTTGAAAGAAGGCGACACTTTCATCAGCATCAATGACGCGCAGATCCACTCGCCCGGCGATGTGATCAAGAATGTGAGCGACAATCCCGGGAAGGTGATCAAGGTCGTCTGGCTGCGCGGCGAGGAGACGATGTCCGCATCCGTGACGCCGACCGAGAACGGAAAGATCGGAGTCATTCCCGTTGCCAGCATACCGGGACCGGTCGAGATCGTGCACTACGGGGTTTTCGAGGCACTGGGTGTGGGCGTGCAGGGACTGGTCCGGGTAACCGACCTTTTCCTGACGAACATCTATCACATCATCATCGGGGAGGCCAGCTTCAAGCAGAGCATCGGTGGACCGGTGAAAATCGCCGAGATGGCAGCGCAATCGGCCGAGGCCGGCATCGTGAGCTTCCTGAGCCTCATGGCCCTGCTCAGCATCAGCCTCGCCATCATCAATATCTTTCCCATTCCGGCGCTCGACGGCGGCCATCTCGTGTTCCTGATCTTCGAAGGGCTGTTCCGCCGCGAGGTCCCCAACAAGATCAAGATCGCGATGCAGCAGGTCGGCATGGTGCTCCTGCTCGCGCTGATGGTCTTCGTCATCTACAACGACATCTTCTAGCGCGCAAGGCGAAATATAAAAAGCGGTCCTGGCCGCTTTTCATATCCATGCTGACGCTGACGGGATCCGCCGCTTACTCCCCGTTTTCTTCCGCAGTGGACGAGGCGTATTTCAGGTAATACGACAGCGCCATGAAGCCGCCGACGAGCTGCTCATTGCGCACCTTCACACCGGCAGGGACCGTGAGTTCGCGCGGAGTGAAGTTCCAGAGGGCGATCGCACCCGCGCGGACCGCGGTGTCCGCAACTTCCTGCGCGACCTGCTTCGGTACGGTGATGATGATGAGCTTGACTTTCTTCCTCTGAATGATCGAGGCGAGCCGGCTCACCGAGCTGATCTCGTACGCGCCGGCCCTGGTACCGATTTTCTCCGGATCGTTATCGAGTACGGCGACGATCTTGAGTCCGTAATTGGCGAATCCCGAGTAGTTGGCGAGTGCGATGCCGAGGTGTCCGGCGCCGACTACGATCGCTTCGGTAATTTCTTCCAGTCCGTGGAATTGTTCGATGCGCTCGCGCAGCGCATTGATATTGTATCCCTGATTCTGCTTCCCGCGGATCTTCAGGTCTGCCATGTCCTTGCGAACCAGCGTCTCGTTGATCTCGAGGATCTCCGAGAGTTCGCGTGACGAGATGTACTCGCGGCCGATCGCATCGAACGCCCCGAGGATCTGATGGTAGCGCGGAAGCCTGCGGAATGCTGCCTTGGATATACTTTCCATACTTGTGGTCCTGCTGATGATAAAGTACCATAACTTCGCGGCCAAAGGAATCAAACGGATCGGCGATCGATGCGTGATTGCCTGCCGCGGATACACCAACGGTTCGCCAGGGGCGTAACAATCGGCGGAGGCACCGCCGGTCAGTGATACGTCGAGGACGAGAATGCGAGAGCATGAACGCATGCAGCCGTCGATGGAACTGCCTGCGGATCAGAGCGGATAATCCATAAGATGGAATTTTTTCGAGAAATAATCAACGATCGGCAGCGGGACCGGGGATGGCGCGGATTTCCAGCCGCGACGGACGGTCGGGGATTCTCAGACCGGAGATCGTGAGATCGCCGTCCTGCCGCGCGCGCACTCTCCCGCTCGCGAGTTCCTCGCGGCCGAGCATCAACGACCACGCGTACCACGCGCCGTTTCGCACCGTGAATCGCTGCAGTCTGCGCGGCGTGACATCGGCGGTCAGAGTACCACGCACCACGAAGGCACTGTCACGCATCTCGAGCACGGCGCGCCGGATGCCGACCGACCAGCGATCGGATTCGTCGATGATGGGTTCATACCAGGCCACCGCGGTGTTCGCGCTCCCGGGGGATACGTGATCGGGCGACGGATTCGCACTCACGTGGCTGAAGGCAGGCCAGCTGCGGTCGCTGCGATAGCGTGACAATTCGACCAGGCTGCGCTGCGGACTCCACGGGTGGTGTCCCGCGGTCGAGTGACCGCGCTCGTCCCAGAAAAATGCGATGCCGCTGTTGAGGCTGTCCGCCTCGCGCATCGCGGGAAGCACCTGCCGCCAGCCGACGACGTCGTCCCTGCGCCCGCTGATGATGCGCAGCGGCGGGAATCGACGGAGATCGCTGTTGTGCAGGCGCAAGGCGAAGGAGAGCATGTCATACACGGAACGGCCGTCGGTCAGCTTCGGCGATCGGCGCGGGTCACCCCACAGCGCGCCGAACAGCCGGCGGGCGCTGCGCCCCTGCGGCGTCTCCGTGCTGTCGTCGAATCGATATTCGAGGCGGGGGATCACCGACAGCGCCGCCGCTACCTTCTCCCCGATGTCGAACAGCGAGAATGCCGCGCCCGAGCCGCCCATCGAAACGCCGGCGATGTATACGCGCCCGCTGTCGATCGGGAGTTTCCGCAGCGCCCAGTCGAGCGTCCACGCGATGCGGCGCATCGTGTAGTCGATCACGCCCTCGCCGGGCGCGGAACGCAGGCTGCCGTGGCGTTGGATATCGATCCCGCGGTCGTAGCCGAACCAGAACGTCGGTGTCAGCGAACCGGGGAGATCGTCGTCGAGCGTGAGTACATATTCCTGGGGATTGTCGATCCCTTCGGAATGGTTGAGGAAATGATCGCCCCGGCCGTGGAGGCGCACGAACAGGGGATGCTTCGGCGCTTTCCCGTTCTTCTGCACCGAGAAATTGAATGGATGGCAGGGCAGGCTGCTCATCGCCGGAACGCGCGGCAGATCGCGGTTCGTCGCCCAGTGTACGAAAACGTCGACGGCTTTTCCCGCAACGGTGAAGCGTCCCTGATGCAGCGGCGAGGGAATGGTGACGTGCTCTCGCACCGCGCTGGAGACCGCGTTCTTTCCCGGACGCACCTGCCGGAATTCTCCGTCCAGGCCGGTCGCGGTGACGGCGTAATACCATTTCCCCGCCTCGGCGGTGGTGACGACGAAGTACTCCCGTGAAGGCTTCAGCGTCCCGCTGGGACCCGGCAGCCGGTAAAAGACGGGACGGCGGAGCGCCTCGCTCAGACGATGGTTCGTCGCCGTGCCGGGACGCACGGCGTACTGCTCCTCGGCGTTCCGCAGCGCAAGCGAGGTCCGCAGCGGCATCCGCGACCGGTAGATCGTGTAGTGACGGACCGATGTGCCGGCGGATTCCCAGCTGAGGAAGGTCTGACCACTGTAATGATAGACGAGAAGCCCGCTGACCCGCTGTGCCTGCGCGCCTGCGGCGAGCATGAACAGGATGAGTACTGCAATCAGGAGTTGGACACGAGGCATTGTACGCAGCGTTCTTTATCGCAGAATTCGGTGGCGAGTTCGATCATCCCCTGCTGCCGTTCTCCACTCCCGCCGTCGAGTCGGAAGGCGTCGGTGAGCAGGCGCGTGTATCGATTCGAAGGCGCGGGGACACATGCAACATACAACCGCAGCGCCGCGCGCGCCAGCGTGTGGTTCCCTTTCCGCAGCGCATGGAGCCGAAGAGCCGGGGCGAGGACGTTGATCACGATCTCGGCGATGCGTTCAGGACCGGGATTTTCGCGCAGCTGCGCGACCTGAAACAGCGGTGCGAAATCGCGCATGTCGAGGACTCCGCATCGCACGATCGCGAACAGCCGCTGCCACCACTCGGGCTGATCGAGCTGCGGTGCCCATGCCGCGAACCAGCAGAGCCTCCTTCCGATGCGATTGTGCGGCATGACCGCGCAGCTGTTCCATGCCTGCGCTCCCGCCGGTCGGGCCGCATGCAGCAGCCGGGGCAGGCGCGCGTAAGCCGGCATGGCGGCGAGCTGCCGCAGGGGAACGGCGCGTGCGAGCGCTTCGAACTGCCGCTCGTTGCCTCCGTAACCGGCCGCGCGCGCGACCTGCTCGTATAGCAGCTGGCGGAAACCGCAGGCGGCGCCGTGCTCGCGCTCCAGAAGCTCGAAGCGAAGCACGGCCCGCTGCAGCTTCTTCTCGAAGCGGCGCGCGGCCGCGAGCACGATCATCGTCGAGACCAGCATCCGCTGTTCCGCTGCACCATCGGTCGCGTCGCGCCCCGCGATCAGCGCACGCGCCGCTTTGGTGTGCTGCCGCGGCTTCATGCGCAGACACGCGAGCGCCTGCCGCCGGTCGCGCGCGGAATCCCATGCCGTGCGCAGGCTTTCACCCAGCTGGCCTGCCAGGATGATCGTCGGAATTTCCCTTGGAGCTACCCCTTCGTACAGGCATACGTGCAGGACGACCGACGCATAGCGCGGATCACGGCCGTGCCCGTGACGCTGCCAGTCTTCGGGACAGGTGTGCACCTCGATCGCGCCGCGGCGCAGCGTTCCGTCGACGGTGATGACGGCGTCGAGGAAATCCGGGCCGTCGTGACGGTTGCGCACGCCCGCGTCGATGACGCGGATGCGGCGATGGCATATGGTAAGGAACTCCACGTCCGGCCGCGCACGTTGGAGCCACATGCGCGTTACGTCCGCCTCAGGTACGGCGGGACGCGGCTCGCGCACGGTGAAACGGGACCAACATGTCAAGACGGGCAGGATCACGCTTCTCCCTTTGTTCATGCAACCCCAACACTTCCCGAAGAATAAGAGTTCCACATCCAAATCCACCCGCCATCGTCCCCGTGCTCCCGCCCCCGTCCGGCTTCGCCGCACTACAGCGGGCAAGCGTCCTCGTACATAAAAACGGCGCACTGGCGTGCGCCGCCCCCAGGTTCGTCCTCGTACTGAAAGAGGGCGCACTGGCGTGCGCCGCCCCCAGGTTCGTCCTCGTACTGAAAGAGGGCGCACTGGCGTGCGCCGCCCCCAGGTTCGTCCTCGTGCATAAAAACGGCGCACTGGCGTGCGCCGCCCCCAGGTTCGTCCTCGTACTGAAAG
>CAZWNO010000096.1:0-15559 GCA_964635845.1 uncultured Chromatiales bacterium | reverse complement strand
TGTATTATTATGACATATGTGCGCCACCTGACGAACATTAATTTTTTGTAAGGTAGAATCGTCCGAACCCAAGGATGCCGTTGATGTCTGATAACGAAACGGCGTTATCAGTAAAAGAGACTCGCTACTGCAGGCCTTCTTTAGCTGTTCTCGGTGAACGGATCACCCGTTTCCCGCATCTTGGCGGTTGAACACGGGATCGCGTATTTTCACCACAAATGCACTGCATGGAGCTGTCCTGGATTGTAGGAGCTGGAGGATACGATGGTGAACGACGATGCTGCACTGCCTGATTCCACGGCGCTGCGGGCACAGATGGACGCGATCTATGCCGGGGGTGACGAATACGCCATTCCGTGGGTGAGCGAAACCATTCCTGATGAACTTCGGAAGCTCGTGGAGGATCGGTGGATCGCGCCCTGTCGCGCGATCGATCTCGGTTGCGGAACCGGATACTATGCGATGTGGTTTGCCGGTCGCGGCTTCGAGATGACCGGCGTGGATCTCTCCCCGCAGGCGATACGGATCGCGCGCATGCATGCGGAGCGGGGAAGCGGAAACTGCCATTTCCTGGCCGTCGACCTCTGCGGCGATCTCCCTGAACTCGCGCACGGGCAATTTGCATTCGCCTATGACTGGGAGGTGCTGCACCATGTGGCGCCCGGGCAGCGATCCGCCTATCTGCGGAATGTCCATCGCATTCTGCTTCCCGGTGCGCGATATTTCTCCGCCGCCTTCAGCGAAGCGGATGCTTCATTCGGCGGCAGGGGAAAAGTGCGCGTCACTCCGATCGGAACACGCCTGTACTTTTCGTCCCTCGAGGAAATCCGGGCGCTCTATGAGCCGCACTTCCTGATCGAGGATTTGCGGATCATCCCGATCGAAGGGAGACGCGGCGCGCATCATCTGTTCGCCGCGCGGCTGCGGAAGCCGGAATGAACCATGCAGCCCGGGGGCGGCTGCTCCGCTATTTCACCATCACCGCGACTTCCTTTCCGGGGCCGCTCTCCTGGCCCGACAGACCGACGGTAGTCAGGAAATAGAACACCGGACTCGCACCTCCCGTGATCTCATCCGTGTATCCGACGACATCGAGAGGCAGCGCCTTGACCAGCTGCGGCTTCGCGCCGCGCGTGTAGCGGTAGAGACGGAATTCCTTGGCGCCGGACTGCGCGACCTCGTCCCAGCGCAGCATCACGACGCGGCCTTGCGGCTGCGCGGTCAGGTTGGCGGGCGGATACACCGCCGGGAAGGGGATGAGGGCGTTGACGCTGAAGCTCAGATCGCTGCTGTCGCCGCGGATGCTGAACGCGCGCACGGCGTAGCTGTAGCGCGTGCCTACCGCCGCCTTCTCGTCGGTGAAGTAATTCTGCCAGCCTTCCAGCAGGGTGTCGGTGAGGGCGGTCCAGCGCTCGCTGCGATCGCCCTTCCTGTACACGCGGAAGCCCGCGCAGCCGGTCTCGCGATCCATCTGCGCATCCCAGAACAGGGCGACCTGCCTGTTGAGCACGCGCGCCACGAGGCCGCGCGGCGCGGAAACCGGGACGAGGATCTTCGGCAGCACTGCGAGCGTGTCGGAGAACACGCTCTGCACATGGCTCGTGTTTTCGGAACGGACTGCGTAGTAGAATTCCCGCATGCCGTCCAATCCGAACGACGTGTCGATATAGCTCGTCTGCCGGGCGGGAATCATCGGCGAGATCTGTTCGAGCGGCATGCCCTCGCCAGGCGATCGGAAGACGTAGTACCCGTCGAGAAGCTGCGTCGTGTCGGGATCCCAGCTGACGCGCACTCCGCCGTCGACGCCCTCGAGGCGGATGCCGTAGGGAGGAGCAGGGGCCTCGGAGGTTTTCCAGATGCCGATCAGCACCGCGCTGGGAGGTGAAACAAGACCTCCGGGTCCGATAAGCTTCAGCTGATAATAGTACCGGGTCATCGGCGTGACCGTCATGTCGAGAAAACTGGTGTCGGTCGCGCCGGCGGTGAACAGCTCGACAAAGCCCGAATCGATTTTCGGACCGCGCTCGATGACGATGCCGTGAACCGCGGACGGTTCGCGGATGCGCCAGGTCAGAAGCAGTCCGGCCGTGTCGATCGACGTGACCTTCATCCTCTCCGGCAGAGGGACATGCGCCATGCGGAACGAGAACACCGTCGCGGTGTCGCTCGCCAGGCCTTCGTTCCTGAAGTAATCCATCGGAACCGCGTAGTACTGGTAAACCGTGCCCTTGCCGACGGTCTTGTCGTGCACGACGCACAGGACGGTGTCGTTACTCGCCACCAGCGCCTTCGTGACGTAGCAGCAGCTGTCCTTGATCGCGGTGGACAGTTCGGAAAACGGTCCGGTGATTCCCTCGCGCCGGAAAATCCGGAATGCGGATGGCGGCAATCCGGAGGCGACGCGGAAGGTGACATGCACCGCCGTCGGCTCTCCGTGCTGCTCGAGCGACCGCAGCGTGCCCACTTCTCCCACGCCGGGCCATATCGTCGCGGGAGTGACGAATGCTTCGCGGACGCTCCCGTCCGCCAGGACATGGGAGATGCGGTATTCGATCAGCTGCGCGCGCTCCGCGCCGGTGTCGAGCAGGCGCACGCCGAGCGCGAGCTGCACGGGAAGCAGCCGGCTGGCGACGCCGATGGTTTTCAGATCGCGGCCGGTGCCGAGACGCTCGAAAAGCGCGGCCGCGTTTACAGTGACGTCGCTCAGTTCCGGGAAGAGCGACGCCAGCGCGGCGAGACTGCCTCCGAGTTCCGCCGCCGATTTCGGACCGCTGACATCCTGAACAGGCGCCCACGAGCGCGTGCCCTGTACACGCCGCTCGACGCGATACGCCGTGACTTCGGCCCCCCCGATCGAGGCAGGGAGTACCCAGTTGCCGAGATCCACGTACATGCCGTCGGGTCCGCCGTGTGCGAGACCCGATTGCGCCCGGAGCGCGCTGCCGGAGAAGAACAGCAGCGCACCCGCACACAGGCCGAGAATGACGATGCTCCTGCGCATGACTGCTCCTCCGTTACTTGAAGTAGAATTTGAAGTACTTGTCATCGGAACCGACGTAGCCCTTCATGCCGAGCGTGATGCTGGCGCTGACGGACTCCTTGTCGCAGAGCGATCCTTCGCATTTCGAATCGCAGATGCCCCAGCCCGCGTATGCCGTGCCGTACAGGGTGATGGGGAAATCGCCGAGCACGTACCATGTCCCGTCGGACTGGTACATGCCCTCCACATTGGGTTCGATCAGTATTCCTGCCGATACCCCGGCGCACGCGATGACGACGGACATGCCGACGCCCGCCTCGAGTTTCCCGATGCCGCGGATGGAGATGAAATATGTATCGACAGGTCCGAAATTCATGCCGAAGCGTGCGTTGGCGCCAACCTGGCAGATCATGTACGCGCTGACGATGCCGAAGTCGAAATCGAAATTCGGGCAGAAGACCGGCGGCGGCACCATCACCGTGCCTTCGAAGAAGAAGCCGTTGAAGTTGTGGAACTGCGGCGGCAGGCCGACGTTGTTGTACGAGTACTGCGCGAACTGATCGAGCTGTTTCTGCGTCAGTTTGAAATTCCCCACCGCGAACGCCGCCGTGCCGTCGACCTTCGGCTGCGGCAGCTGGAACGACGCGCCGCAGAAGAAATACCAGCCCTTGCCCGCGCCGCTGACCAGCAGCGTGGCGTCACCGACGATGCTCGTGCCGTCGAGATCCTGCTCCACGTGCAGCGTGCCCTCGAGTTGCTGCTCCTGGAAATTGTAGATGAGCGAGATATCGCCGAAAGGAGTTTCGATCTTGTCGACCCCGATTTCCTGTCCGCTGGCGACGATGTCGCCCTGCACGGTGAACTTCAGGCGCCCGCCCTGATCGTCGTTCTGCAGGTCGCCCTCGAACCAGAACAGCGCCCAGGCATCGTCTTCCACATGCATCTCGCCGACGACATTGGTCATCTGCACCTCGGTGCCGACGTCGACTTTCTCTCCCTCGTTGACGATGATTTCGGTTTTCCCTGGCGTGTGATGGAGCATGGAACCCAGATCGAACGCACCCTCTTCGTAGACGTTGACCCCGGAGTGCAGGCCGCCTTCCTGCCAGTCCTGCGCTCCTTCGGCCGTCTTGAACTTGATCTTCACACCGTTGACCGAGATGGTCTCGTTGATCGGATCGAGCAGGAATTTCGATTCGTCATCCTCCTTGAAAATGCTGCCGATCTGGTTGATCATCGGCAGGTTCGGGATGCCGAGATCGAGCGATCCCCCGATCTGGATGAACGTCTCCTTCGGGATGAACTGGTTGATCGCGTATTGTCCGACCTTCGACAGCGTCACGGTCGCACCGGGCGCCATGGTGAATCCCTTCGATCCGCTGGACTGCAGGAAGAAATTGTTGAAGCGGATGCGGTCGGTCTCGGCCATCGGGAACACCGGCATCATCCAGCCGCATTCGTCGTCGCTCAGCGTTTTCGGGGCGACCGACAAGGCCCAGTGATGCGTGCCGTTGTCGTACCCGAATTGCGTCTTGCCGGTGACGAAGATCTCCGCGGCGTCGGACATGACCAGCCTGTTGAGATCGAAGGAGCCGAAAGCGATCTGGTCGGGAAAGATCTGCAGTCCGTCGAACGGGACGCCGAGGAAGGCGGCACGGATCGCGCCCGAGTCGAGCGAGAGCCCGTTGTGATCGAGCGTCCACGATTTCGCCACGATCTTCCAGTCGCCTTCGAGCACGATCTGCATTTCCTCCGACGAAGCGATATCCTCGACTTTGTCATGGTGGATGCGCAGCGCGCCGATGTCCACGGCCAGGTCGGGACTTGCGATATTCTCGATGTTCGTATGGAGGATCGTCGCGAGCGACAGCGTGTCGTCGAGGAAGTACGAACGCGTCGAATCGCTCCGTGCGTCGAAATCATAGAGTCCGAAGCGCAGCGCGCTGCCGTCCTCGTTCAGCGGCGCGAAGCCGCCCGGCCGCGTGGTCGGCGCGCTCATGTCCGAGGTGAGCGCCGGGATGAGCATGCCATCGCTGGTCGCGGGATCGACCGAAAGCGCGATCGCGGTGGAACCCAGATCGAGCGAACCACCCGGGAAGGTGAAGGACGAGGGCTTGATCGATACCGCGCCGATGATCTCGCCGCGGTCGTCCATGCGCCGCACGCGCAGACCGTTGACCGCGTCATGCTGCGTCGCCTTGTACACGCCGCCGAATGCGGTGATATCCCAGCTGTTGACCGGTGTCACCAGCGGCAGCATCGAAGGCTCCGCGTAGGGAATGTTGTTTTCGTTCTTCTCCGCCGACGGAGCGATGACGATGCCGTCGAAAGGGAGACCATTGCTGCTGTCTTCCGCCGCGAACTGCGCATTGGCCGGCAGCTCGGTGAATGCGCCGGAAATCGTCACTGCATCGCCGACGGAATCCAGTGCCGTCACTTCGATCGGGAAGCCGAGCAGCGTGGTGATGTCCATATCGGCGTAGGCCGTCAGCTCGAAATCAAGCACGCTCTCCTGGCCTTTCACGATTCCGATCGAGGCGGTGTCGCCGATGAACTGGCTTTTCGATTTCGCGGCGAGGAAGGTGTGCATTCCCGCCCGCAGTCCTCGCAGCGTGTACTTCCCCTGCGCATCCGTATAGGTCTGCTGCGGTTCGGTTTCGGCGGGATTGTCATAGAGGGCGACGCGAGCCCCGGGAATGGGCACCTCGCCGACCATGACCGTGCCTGCGAGCCGCCCACCGAGTTCCAGGGGAACGTTCATCTCATGCCAGGCCGGTGTTTCGTCGTCGATGGTCGCCATGACGGTTTTCGGAACGAAGTCCTGGTCGGGCGGACCCTCCACGGCGATTTCCGCGTCGTCACCCGCGGAGAACCAGACGAAATACTGCACGCCGTCCGCACTGATCGAGTCTGCCGCTTCACCGTTGACCGTGATGGTGCAGCCTTTGATCACCACGCCCGGCCCCAGCGGAATCAGGAACTGGTTGACGCTCATCTGCAGGGGCGGACCCGTGACCGCGGCCTGCGTCAGCGTGCTGCCGGGCTTCGGCGGCAGCTGCGAGGCCGCCTGGAGCTGAACCTGGCTGGTCTTCTTCGAACTCTTGCTCTTCAGCTTCGGCGCGGGCTGGGGCGGGGGAGGAGGATAGGTGATCGCGCGCACGGCCAGCCTGTGCGCCTTGACATACACCACGAAATCGCCGAGATCTTCCGCCCCCTCCGGCAGCAGCACGAGCAGGGTATCCGGATGATACATCTCGATATTATCCGGCATGATGTACATGAACTGGAGTCCGGTGGGAGCCGGCGTCGTGAACTTCTCGTCGAAGGCGACTTTCTGCGCGAGGGATGCCAGGCTTCTTTTCTTCGGTGTGAGTTTGATTTTTTTCGCAGTGGCGGACTGCTGCACCATGGGATTCGCCTGCATCGTCTGCACCGACAGGGTCGGCGGCTTCGGCACCTGGGCGACGAGCTTTATCTGCTTGACGGTGTGGACGTTCTCGCCGGTCCCTATGCGCACCGTTGCCGCGACAGGCCTTCCGAATTCATCGATGATCTTGCCGTGCACGACGAGCTTGGGTTCGAGCAGCACTTTCTGGAACGTCCGCTGCCTGCCTTTCTTCAGCTTGATCTGGTCGACGCTCAGATTCTGCGGTTCGAAATGCAGCTTGTAGCCGTACTTCTCGAAACGCAGGAAGTAATAGTCGTTCCCTTCGGTCGGGATCAGGTTGTCGAAGACGAAGCCGCCCGAGTCGTTGGTCTTGCGCATGGCGACCGCGGTGAGCGTGTTCGATTTGCGGTACAGAGTGACCGTCGTATTCACCAGCGGCTGGATCGTATTGTCGGCGCGGTAGACGCGGCCTTTGATGCGCGGATTCTTCGGGTACATGCGCGCATCCACCCCGGCGTTCATGTCGTCGGGTTCGTAGGCTTCGTTCTGCACCGTGCCGTAGTCGAAGGTGAGCATGTTGCCGAATTCGTCCTTCTCCTGCATGAGGAAGCCGAAATCGAACTGCCGCCAGAGCATGGCATAATAATAGACGCTCTCCTCCGGATTCGTGACGATGAGGTCGTAGTAGTCGCCGCCGCCGACATTCTTGACCATGTTCTTGAATGTGCATCGTCCGTACTGGTCCGTTTCACCCTCGGCGATCAGTTCGGAGTTGAACGGGAAAGCCGCGGGTTCGGGCTCCGTCAGCGTGCCCTCGTTCGACGGCACGTCATACGGCCGGTTGCGACGGTAGATGCTGACGTTCATGCCGCTGAGCTTCTGGTCCGGGACCAGCTTGTCCGAGACCTGCACGGTGACATTGTAGGAACGCACGAGCGAATACACCGTGCCGATATCCTGGTCCTCGCCCGGTTGAACCTTGAATTCGTCGCCCGGACTGCAGAGATGCGGATCGGTGACCTCCACGCGATAGAAGCGATAGAAATCCCCGGTGACGTTGCCGACGAATTCCCCGCCGCCGCAGCTGATGGGCACGTCCTTCATGACGCGGCCGGTCGAGTCCTTCGCGAAGAAAGTGAACGCGAAGCTGCCGTCCGGTTGCGTCGTGGTAGTCGCGACGAGTTCCTTCTCATGATACCATGTATCGTTGACGCGGAAAGGCCAGTACCCGCAGACGGGAAGTGATCGCGCGCACAGGTAGAGGCTCAGGTGGATGCCGCCGAGGGGAAGGTCCTGTTTCCCGAGCAGCGCGAAGACGTTGCCCAGCTGCATGATTGTCTGTTGACCTTTCGCTCCCGCCTGGGTCGTGGCGCCGGACTTGACCTGCTGCTGCGACTGCGCTTTCGTCTGCTGTGACTGCGCTTTCGAGGATGAGGGGGCGCCGGTTCCGGGCTTCGAATCGTGCACCGTGACCGACTTGGGCGCGGGAATGTGGCCTTTGTAGAAGGTGGTGCGCAGGGTCCCGCTCAGACGCGTCATATTCGTGAACACGAAATTCGGCTGCACGTTTATGTGCGACAGATCAGCTTTGACTGCCGTGCCGGCCGTTTTCACGCCGCCCGGCGTCTTCGTGTCCGCGAAACCGGGGGGCACGGGCGGATTGTATTCGAATACCCAGATCTCGCTGAGTCCGTCGTTGGCGAACATGTAGCGGTCCTGCAGGTCGAAGGCGCGCACCTGCCACGCGTAGAAATGCCCCTTCTCCAGCTGCGGATCGGCGGGGAGGATCTGGTACGCCGAGATGTTCGTCTCGCGCTGGATCAGCGGGAGATTGCTTTTCATCGCCTGCGCGTAGTTCTTCTGTCCGGGATCGACCTCCACCACGGTCAGCTCGTAGCGCGCGAACTCCCCGAGGCCGAGCTGCACCACCGACCACTGAAAGCCCGGCGCGGTTTTCACCTCGCCGCTGTTGGCCGGAGCGATGAGCATGGGCGGTGTGATCAGGCGTATATCGAACCGGGCGCACAGCTCCGGTGTGAGCATGGCATGGGGCGCGTTGTAGGCCATCAGCTGGATGCAGAGCCGGAAATTATCCTCCGGCAGACGCCCGCTCCGGCGCACTTCCTGGCTCGTCGGACCGGAGTATACGACGACCCCCTCGTCGAGCATGTGGACGTCCACCGCGTTGAAGATCGTCGTGCCCGGCGGGACGATCACCGGCGGGATCGGCGCGTCGTTGACCGTCTCCGCGACCTTGCCCCGCGCGTCTCCTTCGATATATCCCACAAATCGGACTTCCACATTCGCGTTAGTGGAATTTGTCGCGATGAAGCGGATGGTGTTCGGATTCGCCCGCCAATCGGAAATGTATGGCGAAGGATTCGGATCCATCTGCACGGCGAGGTTCAACTGAGCCCGCGCCTCGATGGTGAGCAGCATGATGCCGAAGAAAAGCAGTAAAGATGTACGCATGATCCGCTCCTTGCTTCAGGCCTTGTATCGTTGAATTCTGTCTGTCATTCGGTCGCTGGTGTCGTCTCAGTCCATGCCGAAGGCGAAGCTGCGCGTGTACTGCAGGCGCAGGACGTTGCCCTCGTACGATCTCCTCGAGGGATCCACCGCGTGGTAGCTGTTGAACTGGTACCGGAAATCCATCGCATCGAGCCGGCTCAGGCGGTAGCGCAGGGCCAGCGTGAGCAGATGCTGTGTGTCGGTCTCGCTTTCGCTCGAGGCGCGCGTCAGATTGATCGCGTAGGAAAGACTGGTGTTGAGCGCGTTGCTGAAGAAGCTGCGATTGGCTTCGACCGTCAGCCCGCGCACAATATTGGTGAGGAACGCCGTGTGCACCTCGGTGAAGAGGAACGAGCCCGAGAAACCGTAGCCTGACGCGAAACCCAGCGTATAGCTGAGCAGCACGGTCAGCACGTCGTTGTCCGAACTGGCGCCTGTCAGCAGGTTTTCGTCCGTGAAGATTTGCCGCGAGAGCAGCAGCATCAGGAAATGCTGCGTGTTCGTGCCCGTGAGCGCGAGCCGAGGCGACAGCGACCACGATTCGGAGACGTTGTCGAGCCGCGTGCTGTCATTCACCGGCAGCGCGCCCGCCGCGCTCGCCATGGTGTAGTTGCTGTAGTTCCCGTCGATATTGAAGATGGGATCGGGCATCCAGTTCAGGCTGGCCGAACCGATGATGCGGTCGATGGTGTACAGCCGGTCATCGAACAGGTTGTCGTGACGCCACCCGAGGGACCCGGAGGCGCGGAGCGAGCCGTCGGGCAGACGGAACATGGGTTTGACCGTGATGTCTTCGTAATCGTTCTGCGTATGGATCGCGCCCATGGTCTCGTACTCCGGTTCCACCCGCGCGTACTCCAGCCGGAACGCCCAGAGTTCGGCATTGTATGTCGCGCCCGTGCGCAGCGCGAGATTGAAGCGGGACGAATAGCGCGTTTCCGTGAGGACGGCGGAGGGGACCTCCGCATTCTCGATTACCGGCTGATCCATGTCCCGTGTGAGCACGCTTCCGGCGATCTCGGCATCGAGCACGACCCGTCCGCCGTCAATAGGAAGCCGGCCGTCCAGTCCCGCGGTGACGTTCTCGGCGGGATGCAATTCGGTCATCTGATGCGGCCTTGTCAGCGATGTGGAATCGTCCCATGCGTGGAGGAGATTGAGATTGATGTAGGTGTCCTTCGTGCCGATCCCTCCGCCGACCGCCCAGCCCATGCGCCTGTACACGGCGAGGATCGCATCCGCGGTGTCTTCCTCCACCGCGCGGCGGATGCGGCCATAGATGCCGCGCACACGGAACATGTCCTGCTGCACTTCCGCGCCGCCGCCGAGGATGACCGCGTCATTCAGCGTGAATTCCGAGAAGCGCAGGGAGCGATAGCCGGCATGCAGCGTGAGCCAGCGGTACGTCGGGCTGACCCCGAACTGGTTGAATGGCTGATTGTAGCTGCGTTCCTGCGTGGAGAGCAGGAAGCTGAACGGAAGCTGCAGTCCATAAATGGAGAGCGTGGGATTGAAGTAGAGTCGTGCGGAATTCTTGGGCCGCCGCGTATCGAGATCGGGAATGTCGTAATGTTCACCGGCGGTGATCAGCGTGCCGGTCAGCGTGAACGGCCGGATATCCTCGGCCGAGAGATCCTGCGCCGCCGCGTCCTGCAGCGGCAGCGATACCAGCGACAGATAGAGACCAACTGATCCTAATAACCGAAGGATCGTGAATCCGGATACACATGGCAGGTCCACGAAGGTCACGCGCATTCGCGCCTCGAAGGAATTGAGACGACTCGTCGGTAATTGACGATGGGAACCATAAAACATACGGAAACACACGCACATTGTCCATAGCGCGGATTTTTATCCGCAGTCGTGTCACACCGATATTTTTTCGTCCACTTTTTCAGCAGAACTGGTCCGGCGGACGTAATCTTATCCAGTAATGACGAATGGCCGAGCCGATGATCCGCCTCATCGCGGGCGGTCCGCACACTCACCATGCAATCGGATGCCGGGACAACACACATGAATCTTGCACTTTTCAGCCAGACCTCCGTAAGGGAATTTTACGACACGACTGTGACACAGGCGGCGGAGGGTCGTGTTTTCAACGTGCCGGACACGGAACTGCGGACAATGCCTGCCCGGAGTCTCGTCGAGGGCATCATCGCATTGTACAGTCCCGGCCGGCTGGTACTCGATCCGGTGATCAACGAAGAAGCGCACGCGATCCCGGAGCGGCGCAGGCACATCAGGCGTTGGATGGAATTCTGCGGCTCGGTGCGCCTTCTCACACTCCGTCCCCGTCAGTACTATTCCTCGCCACCCCATGTCAGCCTTCTGCAGCCGCCCGCCGTCGCCGCGGCCGGGCGGATCGTGCTCGAGCAGATCGTGCACGGCGTGGCGGAGGAGACGCTGTTCGACGAATACTGCGCGTCGGAATTCCGGAAGATCTCGGATTACGTCGAATGGATCAACGAGGATCTCGACTACTACGAAATGATCGCCCGTGATTGGCTGCTGACGCTGATCGAGGGGAAAGCCCGGCACGCGCGCAGTGGCAGGATCGAAGTCCGGGAAACGAGAGGGCAGTAATACTCTGCCGCCTGAATCCATCGAGACAGAATCTTTCAGGGAATTAATCCGGCGTTCGTTGTTTCTTTGGATGTGAACCGCTATCATCACATCACTTGAACATGCGCGCTGAAGCGCTGCTCCGAATGCCGGACCTCCTGTGAGATTGGATACTGGAAGGAGTGCGATGGAATGATCTCTGCCTGCCATGCGGGATTTGTGCTTCCCGGGCTCCGTGAGGCGCTCGCGGCTTCCGGACTGATCGGGACGGAGGCCATGCACATCCTGTGGCGGAGCATCTGCACGGCGGAGTGCGACAGCACGCTCGACTTCTCGGGCCGGAAGCAACTCGAGGATCCCGTGCTGTTCACCGCGGCCAATCTCATCTCTCGCGGACTGCCAACTTACCCCTCCGTCTCACTCGAAACGATATTCACAGAGTCCTTCCACCGCAGCTCGCTGGACAGTGACGATCGCGGCAGGCTGCGCTCGACATGGCTTTCGCCGGACACGGAATTCCTGACCCCGCTGCTGCGGGCGCTGCGCGCGGCAGCACCGCCGAGTGACGCGCAACCAGCAGACCGCAGCGCGGCGGATGCGGGTGCCCTGCTGTCATCGGTCGAGGGCCGGGAAGCGCTGCAGCTCGCCCTCTCACCCATCGGCGCTGCGCGCGTGCAGAAAATTCTCCTGCAGGCGCTGATTGCTGGAGGGCTCGATCTTGGAGCACCCTCCTGGTCCATCGTGATCGTCGAGCGCGACGTCCCCTGCGGCGCATTGGGCATCGCGGAATTTCGCCGGCTGCTGGGGCTGCTGTTCACGCTCGAGGGAAAGGGCCGGAGGGTGCCGGAGATTTCCGCCACCATTCGGCCCCATACGGCGTTTGTCGATTCCCCGCTGCACGCGCAGCCGGGTGTGCGTCTCGCCGGGAAAGGGGCGCTGATCCCGCCGGCCGCCATACTGATCGACATCGGCATCCTGCATCGCAGGATGTCCGCACTGCCGGAGCTTCCCGCGGAAATCAAGCACCGCGTCACTCTCCGCGGTGCCGGGAAGGAGGCGGAACCGAGGCGATTCCATCTCACCGAAATCCAGCCCTGGAAACCGCTCTCCGTGAAAGGGACAGAGGGATTCGATCCGCAAATCCTCGAAGCGGTATCGTCGTTGCTCGCCGATTGTTTCCGGATCGGACGTCCGACCGATGAGCAGCTGCGACTGATCGACCTGGTTCTGCAGAACCGGTCCTGCCTCGCGGCACTCCCGCCGGTGACGGGGAAATCGCTCGTGTACCAGTTCGCCGCCCTGCTGCAGCCCGCCCTTTCCTTTGTCGTCGAGCCGCTTGCGTCGCTCGCTGCGGACCAGTGCGATCAGCTCGCGGATGTGTGCATCGACTGTGCCGTATGCCCGCACGAAGGGCTGGGCACGGAGGAGCGCGCGGCACTGTATGAACGCGTTCGCGGCCGCGGCGCGTTGATCCTGCTGGTCACCGCGGAATTGTTCCGTAGCGGGGAGATGGACGAACTGCTCGGACAACTCCGTCAGGATAAGGTGTGTTTTGCACAATGCGTCATCGACGAGGCCCAGTGCATGTCCGAATGGAGCCACGATCCGCGCCCGGCGATGCAGCGCGCCCCGGCCTTCGCAGTCCCGCGCATGCAGGCCGGGAAGAACAATGTCGTCGCGGTACGTCTGCTGACCGCATCCCTTGCGCGCGACGTCCTTGCCGATCTCCGCTGGCAGCTGGCCGGCCTCGGTCGTTCCTGGATGCTGGAGGATGCGCAGTGCGTCGTCGGGACGGGGATGCTCATGCCGCAGCAGCATTTTCGTGTCGTGGGTGTCCCTGTGTCCGCATCGGATCCAGCGGCCACGCTCGCCAGACGGCAGGCCGTTGCCGTGGAAGCGCTGCGCGGAAGCGCCGTGCGGTTCGCGGCGCTGAACGAACAAGTCGAACCATCCCTGCGCATGCCGGAGAACGGAGCGCCCGCCGAACTTCCCACCGTACTCTATTGCCCGTATTCTTCCGGCGCACTCGGTGTAACGAATCACTATGCCGCCGGCGTGAGCGAACCTGCGGTCGATGAAACGCTGCGGCGGTCGGGAATCAACTTCGGCGTGTTCATCGGCAAGGACGACAGTCGCAGCCGTGTCGGCCGTCACGGTATCATCGACGCCATCGCGCAGCGCGGGTTGTTCCGTCGCGGGGAGCGCGACCTGCTGATCGCCACGCGCGCCTACGGCATCGGTTCGCACAAGCCGGATATCCGCTGCACCCTGCACCTGCTGCCGCCGCCCGGAGTCGAACGCCTGGTGCAGGAGTGCGCGCGCGGCGGGCACGACGGCCGGCTCTCCCTGCATACCATTCTCTACGGTGCTTCCGAGCCGGGCGGTGAGAGCGACGATCTGCAGCTAGGGATCGACCTGCTCGAGGCGGGTGCAGGCGACGCAGCGAGAGAGAAGCAGCTGGTGCACGATCTGCTCAGGGAGATAAGCTATCCCGAGGATTCGAACGCCAGCCGGGTCGCCGGCATGATCGCGGAGGAATTCGGAATCGATGCCCGTGTCAGTTACTGGCAGCGCGGACTCGACGAACGCATGTACGTCCAGCATGGACGCGACGTCTTCGGGTACCTCGATCTGCTGACGCAGGAGATCGTTCCCGATCCGAAGTACGCGGGTGACGACGCCGCGCGCGACATCCTGTCCTTCGCCGCGACCGCAAGCCTCGCGGCCGCCGGCTCCGGGCAGAGCCTCTCTTCCTGGGTGGCGACGATCTTTCCCGCCGACATCGACGACGGCATCGCGCGCCAGATTGCGGATTTCGATCCGGGAGCGGACTTCATCCTGCACGTGGGATACGAGAATGACCGCGAACCGCTGCTCAATCAGATCCACCAGCTGCTCTGGCGTCAGGCCGAGATCGAAATACAGCGGAAAATACTGTCTGAAATACCGGGAAATAATTGGCGGGAATTCCGCGCGCAGCTGATCCGGCGTATCGGCCGGCCGGATCTGTTCGCGACCCTCGATCCGGATATCGAGGAACGGCTCGTGCAGCTGTTCAACAAGATCCGCACGCGAAGCGACACGGAACGCGTCCTCTTCCGCCTTGCGACGCTCGGTGCGCTGCGCGACTACACGTCGCATCCGCTGACTCGCAAATTCTCCCTGCACATGACGGTGCGCAGCGACGAGGAGTATCGCAGCGCGCTCGAGGAGTATCTCGGCCTGTTCCTGACTGTCCCGCAGGTCGAGCGATCGCTGTACTCCCTGCGTTCCTGTCCCGGCGATACGATGCTGGAGCGCTGCCTGTATTTCCTGATCGATTTCGCATATGCGCGCTGCCATGGACGCCGGCTTGCGAGCGCCCGGATGATGGATGCCCTCTGCCAGTCGGCGCTGCAGCAGGGCGATGATGCGTTCCGCGAACAGATCGGGACATCGCTTGCCGCAAAGTATGCCCTGCCCGACCGACTGCCCGCCGCGATCCAGCGCACGACGGACAGGCTGGGACTGCTCGCGGATTGCATGCAGCTGATCGAGGAAGACGGCAGCGCGAGCGTGCGCGAGAACGCATCCCAGCTCGCCGCGTCCGCCGCTCTGCTGGAAAAAACGTATCCCGCCGAACCGTCCATCCCGCTGCTGCACTCCTTCGCAGAACTGGTCAACGCGCGGGACGACGGGGCGTGGAGCGCGGCGCGCACGGCGTTTGTCCGGGCTTTCGCGGAAAGCGCCGCGGCGAGCGGACTCGAAGGCGCGCAGTGCATTGCCGCGCTCGGCGGCTTCGAGACGCGTCTGCGCCGCTACTTCAACGACGATGCCGCAGCGCAGCTGTTCACCGCACTCGGTGAGGAAGCCGGGAATGTGCGCGCACTGCCACTGCCCCCGGCCGTCTCTGTTGAAATGCTCTCCGCGCGCGAAAAGGCTGCCCGAAAGCAGGCTGAACGGAAGCAGGCCGAACGGAAGCAGGCCGAACTGAAGCAGGCCGAACTGAAGCAGGCCGAGCGGAAGGAAGCGGAGCGGAGGGAAGCGGAGCGGAGGGAAGCGGAGCGGAAGGAAGCGGAGAGGAAGGAAGCGGAGAGGAAGGAAGCGGAGAGGAAGGAAGCGGAGAGGAAGGAAGC
>CAZWNO010000095.1:5243-15770 GCA_964635845.1 uncultured Chromatiales bacterium | reverse complement strand
TCCGCGACGGACAGGGAGCGCGATCCGCACAGCCGTGCGGCGACTCCGGCGGTCGCGGAGCGGCATTGTTGCGCTCCGGGGAAATATTCCTTATCTTCATTTTCTCCAATGGTGAGCGTAGCTCAGTTGGCAGAGCATCAGATTGTGGCTCTGAGGGTCGCGGGTTCGACCCCCGTCGCTCACCCCCTCGAATGAAACGGTCCCGCCGAGTGGCGGGACCGTTCGTGTTTCCGTGCAGGCCGAGTACCGGACAAAGGACAGCCGATCTGAAGAGGCAGCAGAACTCAGGGGACGGCTGAACTCCAGGGACGGCCGGGCTGTCGCTGCGGCCATACGATGACGGAAATCAGAATTTCTCCTGGCGCGCCTTGGCCGCGGCGTCCCATTTCGGAATCTCGACGGCGAGGAACTCCTTCTTCTCCGCGCGGAATTTCTCCATGTCGAGGCCGATATAAGCCTGAGCCTTGGCCTTCGTGGAGATGTCGGGAATGGGGATCTCGTCGGTGTAGCCGTGCTTCGCGAGGATGCGCACGAGCTGGGTGCGTGCCTGCTCGGCCTTTTCGATCGAGGCGCCGAGCGTGCGCGCGGCTTCGACCGGGGAGTGGAAGCCGAGGCCGTTGGCGGCGGCCACCCAGTCCCAGCGCCACTGCGATTGGCGGATCAGTGTGAGCACGGGAGCCATTTCCTTTTCGGTGGCACCCTTGTCCCAGGCGAACTTCGCCTCGATATGCGCCTTCGCGAGAGCGCCCTCGGCGCGCATGCGCAATTCCTCGATCTTGTCCTGCCGCTCGTACACGTCGCGGACGAGGTTCGCCTCGCTCTCGCGATGGCAGACCTGGCACGATCCGGCGACATCCTGCAGCGGCGACATGATCTTGTGATTGGTGAATTTCACTCCGCCCTCGCTGCGATAGGGCATGTGGCAGTCGGCGCAGGAGACTCCGCGCTTCGCGTGCACGCCGGTCATGTAGAGCTCGTAGTCGGGATGCTGCGCCTTGAGGATCGGCGTGCGGCTGAGCGCATGGACGAAGTCGGTGTGCGGTGACACCTCGTCATAGTATTTCTCCATCTCGTCGGCCGAGAAACCCTTATCCCACGGGAAGGTGAGATACTTCTCGTCCTTCCCCTTGAAGTAGTATTCCACATGGCACTGGGCGCAGACCAGAGTGCGCATCTCCTGATGGGTGGACTGGTTGATGTCCTTGCCCTGGCGCTGGAAGGCTTCGATGAGGGCGGGACGCGTGATGCGCAGGTTCATCGTCTTCGGATCGTGGCAGTCCTGGCAGCCGATGTTGTTGACGATCTCGGAACCGAGATTCATCCACTTGTCCTTGTAGAATTCGCCCGGTCCGCGGATGTTCATCACGCGCGGCACGTCGGTGCTCTTGCAGCTCCAGCAGGTGGCGGGCTGGGGCATGCCCGTGCGCAGGGTGTTGCGGATGTCCTCGATGGCGTGGTAATGCCCGCGACCCTGGCTGTAGTCGCGCGAGAAGGCGTAGCCGGCCCAGAGGATGACGAGATTCGGATATTTTTCCAGGTAATCGATCATTCCGTTGCCGCCGTGCTTGCTGAAGAAGTCGCCGTCGGCGGTGCGGGTGTAGGTCTCGTATTCGCGGGGATAGTTGGCGCCCCACACGTCGTTGCGCGGCTCCCATTCGGCGATCGGCTTGGCCTGCACGAGCAGGTCGGCTTCGCCGCGGCGTTCGATGATGGAGGCGCCGAAGAGACCGATGAGGAAGACGACGATGACGGTGCCGAGGAATATCGTCCATCCCAGCCAGGGCTTCTCCTGCACGATGTCCATGATGCGACGTTTCATTTCTGCTGTTCTCCTCGTTGGATTTCGGATAGATAGAACTTTATCGTTTGTGAATTCAGAGCTCGGGGTGACTTTGGCTGTTGGCTTGTACCACTGCTCTGCGCGTGAGCCGGGGACTCCGCGAACGCGCCTATTCCCCGCGTGATTCGAGGTAATCGCGCAGCCACTGCGGAGTGACCGGTTCGAGCCGCGGGACGCGCGCGTAGGGCGTGGAAGCGAGACTGCTGACGCGCCCGTGCGGCACTTCGCGATGGCACTCCCAGCACAGCAGCCCCTCGCCGGCGCGGGCGTTCATGGCCGTCAGACTGCCGGCGGTCACCCTGTGCACGAGGTCCTCGTGACAGCGGATGCAGTTTTCCTGCACCACCGCGATACCGGCGTCCTTGATCTGGATCACCTGGGGTTCGAGCCGCAAGGTGAACATCGTCGCATGCCGCAGACCGTCCTTGGCCTTGAAGGCGTAGGTGCGGATGAAATTGTCGTGCGGGACATGGCAGTCGTTGCATGTGGTCGCACGGCCATGGCTGCCCCGCTGCCAGGTCGCGTACTGCGGCGCCATCACATGGCAGTTGACGCAGGTGCGCGGCTCGTCGGAGAGGTAGGACACAGCGTTCGACACGTAGAGCACGAAGACGCCGAGTCCCCCGAGGATGCCGAGCACGAGGATCACCGGCAGACGCCACTCGGGCGGGGGGATGAAGAATCGGATGAATCGTGTCATGATTACCCTGCTTTGCTGAAACGGTCGATCTGGTGTCGTTCCATAAAACGGATCGCTTCGTCAGAAATTAACCGTGGTCATCAGGTAAGCCCACTGCGTCGTGATGTCCTCTCCGGGAAGGGGAACACGATTGTCGTCGGGACTGAACATCGACCAGCCCAGCGTCATGCCGACGGCCTTGGCCACGGTCCACTTCGCGGTGACATCGATCTCCGTTCCTATGGCCGTGCCGTTGTCCGCGTAAAAGAAACCGAATTCCTTCGGATCGGACGCGGTGCTGAAAAGATGAATGTCCGCGGCGAGGGAGAATTCGTCGAACGGTTCGAGGCTGATCTGCGCGATGATGTCCTGCAATCCGAATTCCATCGTGTTTGCCGGAATGTTCAGGAAGTAGTCCATGAATCCGTAATACTTGTGGTTGGTCGCGTAGAGCGTGTGGAAAGCCGTGTATTTCGTACCGTCTTCGGGATCGGCGCCCGAGAGCCGGTCGAAGCCCGCGCCGATCCGCAGTTTCGCGAGGTCGGGGAAAGAGTAGCCCACGCGCACGCCGACCATGTTGGCGCTGATGTCGCGGTCGCTGAAGAACATGGACTTATAGTCGCCCATCTGCAGCGCGGCATCGAGTTCGAAGTCCATATCGCCGAGATGGCCGCCCGCGTAGAGTCCGGCGGTCATGCGGTTCTGTGCGGCGAAGAAATCCGACGGATTGTCGTAGAGGAAGAATGCCTGCACGGTATAGCGCGCCTTCTCCGGCGCCCATGCGGCCCAGAGGCCGGTGAGGAAGACGTCCCTTACATAGGCCGAATCCACGGCATTCCGTCGTACCGCCGCGCCGATGGCGTCCACACGGAAGTCGCCCGCGGTCAGACGAAGTACACCCGCGTCAAAAGTCTGTCCGTACGGCGTCCAATCGATGGCGCCGAGGAAACGCTCGTTGGCGTAGGCCAGCGCCTGGCGGCCGAGCTTGAAACCGAGGAGTCCGTCGGCGCAGCCGGTGACTTCGACGTAGCCCTGGCGCAGGTCGAAATGCCGTGCGCCGGAATTCATCGTGCTTGCTTCCTCGCCGAAGGTGCGGGAATCCTGCACTTCCGCCACGACGCGGACCTGCTCGTTCACGATGCCGGTAGCCTTCAGCCGCGTGCGCAGCTGATGGTACACGTCATGATGCTGCGATTCGAGGAAACTCTTGTCGTTGAATTCGCTCCGCTCACGGAGCTGTCCCGAGAACTCGATGCTCTGCGCGGCAAGCGGTGACGCGGCCAGCGTGAGCAGCAGAAGGAACAGAAATGGACGCTTCATGCATGTGCTCCTGTATGATGGATCGTGGTGAATTCGATGCACTCCTCCTCCCGATGCGCTTCTTCTCCCGTCGGCGCTTCAGTTCCGCAGCGCCGTTCAAAAATCGCCGGCGGATCCGGAGGCGCTGTCCTCCGTCGGAGCGCTGCCCTGATTGTGCTGATAAATCGGATTGTTGATATCCTTTATCCTCCGCGAGTATTCCCCTTCCGACACGCTGCTGCGCCAGTTGCCCGAGAGCATGGCGATCCCTGTCACCACCATGAATATCCCCACGACCGCGGCGGCAACCCAGACGGGCTTGAATTCGAAGCGCGACTTCCGCGAGGCCTTCAGCTGCAGCGTATCGCGCACGGGACAGGCTTCGACGCAGGCCATGCACGAGGTGCATTCGTCCGACATGACGATCTTCACCCTGTCCACTGCGATGCGGTTGGGACAGACTTTCGCGCACTTCGCGCAGTCGATGCAGCTCTCCGCGTTGCGGGTGATGCGAAAAGGACTCAGCAGTCCAATGAATCCAAGCAGCGCGCCGTAGGGACACAGATACCTGCACCAGAAGTTCCTGATTACGAGCGAGAGTGCGACCAGAATGGCGAGTACGATCAGGGAAAACCGCGAGATGTCCCTAAAGAAAAGAAACATTTTCACATCCGCAACCCGGTTGTACGGACTGCTCAGGAACTGCTCGAGCGAGAGCGCGTCCAGGCCGAAGAACACGACATAGAACAGGAAGGCGAGCATCAGGTATTTGAGCGACCGCAGGGGATAGTCGAGCCAGCGCCAGACCCGGAAATTACGTCCGAAGATCTTCTTTCCGAATTCACCGATGTTTTCCGACAGCGTTCCCACCGGACACAGCCAGCTGCAGAAGGACTTTTTCGCCAGCACCGACATGAGGATGATTGCGACGAGAATGAACAGCCCCGCCGGATGCACGGGGTGCACGTTCCCGGTCAGGAAGAGATAGTACAGGCTCATCAGCGCCGAAATCGGGAGGAAGCCCTCCACGCCCGGGGGCCGCTGCAGCGCGATCGCGCCGCTTCCGTCGTGCCAGTAATACCAGAGTGTGAACTCCACGCCGATCCAGAGGCAGAGGAGAATGAAACCAAACTGTATCCAGAATCGGAGCTGCTGTCCGCTGCGGGTGGGACGGCGTATCTGAAGGTGCGGTATCTTTTTCATCGTGGAATCTGCGGTCTGCTTTCTGCAAACAGATCGGAAATAAAATCAGGATTTCTTCACGTACTCTTCGATCACATCGGCGATCTTCTCGCGCGAGATGGGAAGGACGTCCGCGAGGCTGTCGGAGGAGAGCATGTCGCGGATGGTATCGCGCACGCGGCCCCAGCGGTCATGCACGGGACAGGGTTTGCCCGTGCCGCAGCCTGGAAATCCGAGTACGCAGCTCTCGAAAAAGGCGAGTCCGTCGATCGCTTCCACCACGTCGATCAAGCGGATGCGCTCCGGCGAGCGCTGCAGCGTGAAGCCGCCGTGCACGCCCTTGTAGGACGTCAGCACTCCCTTCTCGCTGAGCGACTGAAGTATTTTCGCGAGGAAGTGCACCGGGATGGAGAGTTCGGATGCGATTTCCTTGATTCCCACCCGCCTGTCGGGCTGCGTCGCGATATACAACGTCGCCTGAATCCCGTATTCGCATGCTTTTGAAAAAATGATTGACATATCGCCTAACATCGAGTTTTTTGTCGATGTTAAGCTACGGAGTTTTCCCAGCGAAAGCAAACGGAAAATCGGCTGAGATGCCGGATCGCCGAAACGATCCCGGCATGCGTGGCCACGCCGTCCAGTTATCGGACGAACATATCTTCTTTCAGCCCCTCGTCCACCATGCGGAAGGCCCCGTGTTTGAGCGTCACCGCGAAGACGCACACGGGGTATCCGGGTGCGATGCGCACGCGCATGACGTCGGTGGTCGGCAGACCGTTGGTGATTTTCGCCCATGTCGCACCGCCGTCGATGCTGCGGTGCACGCCGCTGTGGATCGCGGAAATGTAGATCAGATTTTCGCAATTCGGATGGATGGCGATTTCGGCAATCTCGGCGATGTCGTTCAGCTGGACCCAGGTCTCACCGTCATCGGTCGAACGGTACAATCCTTTCCGTCGGCCATCCAGCGAATGCGTGACACCGATGTAGATCACGCCCGGCGAGCGCGGTGCGAAGCTGATCGAGCGCACACCGACACCCGTGCCGCCAAGGGAGATCATCGAATGCGGCTGCCAGGTCGTGCCGCCGTCATACGAACGGATCAGCGACGAGCTTCCGCCGCCCACCGTTCCAGCAAGCATGAACAGGGGATTGGACGGATCGAAGGCGGCGACCTGCACTCCATTCCGCTTGAGTCCGGCATTCCAGTGCGATCCTTCGTCGATGCTCCAGTACAATCCCTGATTGGAACCAAGTGCGCACACTAGGCGAGGTGTGCCGAGCGGAATGCGGAGGATGTTGAACACGCTCCAGTCATTCGGACTCGGCAGGGAAATCCAGCTCACCCCGCCATCGGTGCTCCTGAACAGGCGCTTTCCCGAAGGTCCATCACTGAATCCCGCATACAGCAGGTTGCGGTCGTGCGGATCGAGGTACAGGCCTATGACGCGCCAGCCGCCGGTCGAAGGGGGCAGACCATCGCTGCGCCACGTCCAATTGAAACCGCCGTCGACGGACTCGTAGATCTGTCCCGCGTCCGTGCCGCAGAACATCCGGAGCGAATCCACCGGATCTATCACGATGTTGTAGATCAGGGTGTGGCCGAGGCCGCGATTCATCGGTTCCCAGATGGCGGTCTGGGCACGCAGAGTGACGGCGGACAGCAGGAGCATGACAACGATGATTGAATTTCGCATGCATCCCTCCTTATTTCAGCAAGGTCATGGTGATCACGCGCTGCTCGCCGCCGAAGGAGAGCACGCAGAGATACGTGCCGGAAGAGACGGCGCGGCCCGCGTTGTCGCGGCCGTCCCACTGCAGCGTGTGCCAGCCGGCTGCGCCGAGATTTTCCGCGAGCACGCGCACGAGCCTGCCGAGCACGTCGTACACGCGCAGCGCGCCATCTCCCCCCGCGCCGCGGTGCGGCAGGAAGAAGCGGATGCTCGTGGAGGGATTGAAGGGATTCGGGTAGTTCTGCTGCAGCTGCATGATCTCGGGGACGGCCAGCTCCCCGGTCGCCAGCTCGCCGCCCGGATCGTCGGGCTCGCGGTAGATGATGAAGGCGGTGAAGGGCGTGAGAATCATGTACTTCTCGCTCAAACGGATCACAGCCTCTTTTATTTCCGTCGAGTCCGTCACTTCGGCCAGCTGGTCGAGCAGCTGGCGGATGTGCAGGGCGGCCCAGTAGCGCGAGACCTGCACCAGCTCGGTGCTGTCGTTGTCGAGCGTCAGTGCGCGCGTCTCCTGCACGGCGATTGCGGTTCCGGGCAGCATGTAGGAAAAGGTGCACGGACCCTGAACCGGCGCGGCGAAGCGTCCCGCGCCCGTCATGCGCGCGGGCGCGATTTCGTAGACGGGCCGTTGCGGGAAGGCGTCCAGCACGCCCGCGGGATAGGCGAGCATGGCCTGCAATACGGTGCTCGAGGTGAAATCGAAGCTCAGCCGCTCGAGCGCATCCTCGATATCCATGCCCTGTTCGAGCGCAGTCATTTTGCCTCCCGACTGGCGCGCGAGTTCGCTCAGCACCTCGATGCGTTCGGTGTAGATCGTCATCGGATAGAGCGCTGTGAGGCGGTTTTCTCTCATCAGGGACGGAAGCAGCGCGCCTGCCGAGACGGCGCCGACGTTCGCGAGGCCGTCGGTGACGAACACACAGCGATGGTGGGCTTCGGGACGGAACGCCATGGCGGCCAGTTCTTCGAGGGCCGCCTGATAGTTGGTGATACCTCGTGGGCGGAAATGCTCGTTGAGGAAACGTATCGCTTCCAGCACGCGTTCGGCCGAGGCGAACGCCATCGAAGTGTCGGCGGGGTAGCGCAGCATTCCGTTGTTGAACAGAACGATCGCGAAGCGATCGTAGGGCATCATGCGGGTGAGGATACGCTGCGTGGCGTACAGCGCCATACCCCTCCGCAGGCCGGTCATGCTGCCTGATGCGTCGAGAGCGAAGACGAAATCGACTTTCGCGAACGCTGACGCATCGATCGTGTCGGGAAACCAGAGCAGGAAAGTGCTGCTGTCGGCCGCGAGTGGATCGCTGTGGCGCAGGACGAACAGGGAATCGGCCCAGCCCGCGAGGCGGTACGTCACGGTGAAGTCCTCCTGGAGTATGATGTTTTCCGCCGCGAGATTCAGCCGCATCACACGGTCGCTGATCGGCGTGCGTCCGATCGACAGAGGCCGGTCGTCGAAGTTCGTCGTGACCATGTCGATCGGGGCGTCCATATCCAGTTCGACCTGCAGGTCGAGCACCTGCACGCCGGTGCCCTGATATCCGGACATATTCATCGGATAATCGTAGCGCACGATGCCGCCCGGATCCACCGGCAGCACCTGGAAATACCGCAGCTCGATGCGGCGGTCATCGTTCGGGTGTATCGGTGTGATGCGGATCTGGAAGCGGTTCGCGCCCATCGACTCCAGTATCACCGGGTCACCCAGCTGATGCTGCTGCAGGGAATCGTAGATCTGCTGCGCCTCCTCCTTGCGCTTGACCAGGAAAGTATAGCGTTTACCGTCGAGCCACATCCAGAGGCCGTCCACCGTCGCGCCTTCCGGCAGCGTGAACGCGTAGAATCCCTCGAGCTCGACCGCCTGGTCGTTGTGGAAGGTCTCGTCGACATGCGTCACGGCAAGGAGATTTCTGATGGTCGTCCTGCTGCGCACCTCGGTCTGCAGCAGATTGTAGATCGGCGAGGCGGATCCCGGTTTTCGCGCGTACAGCCGGCCCGCGTCCGCCTGCTGCGCGGAGCCGAGCAGGAACGTGAGCACGATTATCGGAAACAAGAACCGTCGCATCATTCCTCCTTCCTGCTGAAGTGATGGATTCGCCTGCTAGACACGCGAAAACGGAAATCGTTCCCCTCGCGGCACGCGGGCCGGGCATCCGGAGGATATCAGGAGAGAAGGCAGCGCAGCATGCGCTTGCGCATGTCGGGCGAGTTGAAGCGCGACCAGGATTCGGCGAATCCGAGAAGCAGCTCATGCTTGCGGGTTTCGCGTCCCGCGAGGTAGGTGAGGAGGGGGGCAGGATTAAGTCGCTCGTGCATGGGACGGGAGGACTGGCGCGCGTCGAGCCCGCTGACGAAATCCGTGATCATATCCGCCGCCGCCTGTCCATCCTGCAGCTCCCCGAGATAATTCTGCAGATCGACGACCTGACGGATGGCCTTGCGTCCGCCCGGACCCAGCAGCTCCGCGAAGCATTCCATCGTGTAACGCAGCTTCTTGCACTGAATGCGGAGGCGATGGAGCAGGTCGATCGAGGCGGTGTGCAGATGCGGTTCGAAAGCCAGAACGTCTGTATACCTTTCAAGTACGAGAATCGGCACGATGCACGTGATCCGCCTTGGCACTCCCGGTATCACCTCGACGTCGTCGACCGCGCCGGCGCCTGGAGTGTCGACGAAGGAACGGAAGCTGTCGCGAAATCGCTGATACGCCTCGCTCTCGAGATGTGCGCCGAGGGCACTGCAGTGCAGCAGGCGCTCCTCCTCCCATGCCTGCAGCAGCGGGGCGAAGGATTCGGCATCTTCATCAGAAAGCGTGCCCGCGTACGCGCGCATGTTTTCCAGGAGCACGTCGAGGTCGCGGACGCGTCCGAGTACCCGCGCCAGCTGCCGGAGAGGCTTGCCGAATTTCCGCTTTGTCTTCGCGTCGAAGGCACTGTCGAAAATCTCGAACGCGGACCGCAATCGCCTGGTGGCGACCCGCATCTTGTGCACGGCCTCGGGATCGGTGTCCGTCGTCGGACGGGCGTCCTGCAGGAGCATGTCCTCGAAGTACATCCGCAGAACCTTGCGTCCCGCTTCCGCGAAGGAATCGTCGTTGCGGAGGCCGGGCCTGCTCTTCCACCCGGCACCATGCGCTGCATTTCCACCATTCGCTATCGGCCGCTCATCGAAGATCCGCATGCCGTCTTTCTCGAATGCCTTCCGCCAGTACCGTGTGCGGCTGGCGGAGAGGCCCGTATCCTGCGCGAGTGACGCGGTGTCCCTGCCCTCCGCGTACCCGAGAATGATCGCGATGCGCTTGCGGATGTCGCCATCCGCATCCGCTTCGAGCCGCATGCGCAGGAGATTCCGCTGATCCTCGCTGAGTCCCGGCGCTGATTGCGGCATCTTTTCCGCCGCGGAACGGCGCGTCACCGGCGGTGCGAAACCGGGTGCGAACATGTCCATGCCGTGCTTGTCGAACACGCTTCTCCAGTAGCGCGTGCGGCTTTCCGAGAGACCGATCTCGGCGGCGATGGCGCGCGTTGCGGTCCCGCTGTCGTACGCGAGCAGGATGCGCGCGTTGCGGCGGCGTTCCTCGTCCGTCGATGCGTCGGCGGAGAGCGCGGACAGCAGGGAACGTTGTGCGTCGTCGAGGATCATGAGCAGTCCTGTTGGGAGGCCTTGATGAGGATGGCAGCCATACTGCATGTATACCGAATTCCGTAAACGGAATCAAGACGCTGTCATGCGCCGGGCCCGGGCGCTCATCCGCAGGCGATCGTCACTCCATGCCGAGCCCGGGCGCTCAT
>CAZWNO010000095.1:0-5143 GCA_964635845.1 uncultured Chromatiales bacterium | reverse complement strand
TCATCCGCAGGCGATCGTCACTCCATGCCGAGCCCGGGCGCTCATCCGCAGGCGATCGTCACTCCATGCCGAGCCCGGGCGCTCATCCGCAGGCGACTTTTACCCTTTGTTCAAGGGAAAGGCTTTCGGTACATTAAGTGATACGTGAAAAAAATCGCCACCGACGTTTCCGTATGATAAAGGAGTACTTGTGAAACTGCTGACGTATGTCATGATTGCCATCGCATTGACGGGAGGCGTCGCGCACGCCGCACCCGGTGGGAAAGGTGTGTTTCCCTACACCGCACAGACGCACACACTCGGCAACGGCCTGCGCGTCATTTTGATCCCGATGTCCTCGGGCGGACTGATGTCCTACTACAGCGTCGTCCGCACCGGGTCGCGTGACGAGTACGAGCCGGGGAAAACGGGTTTCGCGCATTTCTTCGAACACATGATGTTCCGCGGGACCAAGAACTATCCGGCCGCGCTCTACGACCGCATGGTGACCGAAATGGGCGCCGATGCCAACGCGTACACCACCGACGACCTGACGGCCTACCATCTCTCGTTCGCCTCGCAGGATCTCGAGACGGTGATCAAGCTCGAAAGCGACCGCTTCCAGTATCTCGATTATGCGGAAGCACCCTTCCAGACCGAGGCGGGCGCGGTCTACGGCGAGTACCGCAAGAATCGGACGAGCCCGTGGGAAGTCCTGTTTGAATCCCTGCAGAAGACCGCGTTCACCAGGCACACCTACGGCCACACGACGATGGGCTTCGAGACCGACATCAAGGCCATGCCCACGCTGTACGCGTACAGCAAGGAGTTTTTCAGCCGCTACTATCGACCCGAGAATGTCGTGCTGCTGCTCGCCGGGGACTTCGATCCGGACAGGGCGCTGACGATGATCCGGAAGTATTACGGCGGCTGGAAGAAGGGCTACGTCGCTCCGGCTGTGCCGGTCGAGCCGGCGCAGACCGCCGAGCGGAAAGTGGATGTGCAGTATGACGGCAAGACGCTTCCGCTGCTCGTGGTCGCCTACAAGGGCGAACGCATGGATGTCTCGAACAGGATCATGGTCGCCGGGTCGATGCTCGATGACCTGATGTTCGGCGAGACCAGCGAGATCTACAAAAAACTGGTGCTCAAGGAGCAGAAGGTGCAGTTCATCAGCGCGGATTTCGACTTCAACCGCGATCCCGGACTCTGGAGCGTGTACGCCATGGTCAAGGATGCGAAGGACATCCCGTACGTGCGCGCGGAGATCGACCGCACCGTCGAGCTGTTCGGCACGTCGCCGGTGGACGGGAAGAAGCTGGAGAATCTGAAAAAAAGACTGAAATATGCGTTTCTCATGAACCTTGACACGCCCGACAAGGTCGCCGGACGTCTGGCGCGATTCGTCGCCATCACCGGAGGCATGGACATCGTCGATCAGCTGTACGCGGCCTACGACGCCGTGACCGTGTCCGATATCCAGCGGGCCGTCACCACGTATCTCATTCCGGCGCGCCGAACGGTCGCGACCCTGAAGGGGAGGAACTGATCATGAAACACCATCCGTTTCCATCAATAATTTTCACTCTTTCCGCGATTCTGCTCATGAGTGCCTGCGATGTTCCCTCGTCAGAACGTGTGGTCCTCCTTCCGGTCAAGGACGACGCCACGATTTCATTCAGCATCTGGTTCAAGACCGGTTCGCAGAACGATCCGGCCGGGAAGGAGGGTGTCGCCACGCTGACGGCCATGCTCCTGACGGAAGGGGGCAGCGCGAAGCGCAGCTACGAGGAGATCATGGAGGCGCTGTATCCGATGGCCGCCGGTTACGGCGCGAACGTCGACAAGGAGATGACGGTGATCAGCGGCCGCGTGCACAGGGACAATCTCGAGGACTACTACGCGCTGCTGACCGACGCCATCCTGCATCCCGGCTTCCGGGAAGAGGATTTCGTCCGCATCAAGACGGACCTCCGCAACGGGATCGAGAAATCGCTGCGCTACTCCAACGACGAGGAACTCGGCAAGGCAGCGTTCTACGACTTCGTGTACACGGGCACCCGCTACGGACATCTCGACCAGGGCACGCTCACGAGTCTCGACGCGATCACGCTCGACGACGTGCGCGCATTCTATAAGCAGTGGTACACCCGCGACAATTTCGTCGTCGGTCTGGGCGGCGGCTACGACGCGGCGCTCGTCAGCCGTATCGAAGGCGATCTGGCCGCCCTGCCCGAGGGCACACCCCGGCAGCCGGATCCACCCGCGGTCGTGCCGATCGACGGTCTCGAGATGCAGATCGTCGAGAAGGAATGCGACGCCACCGCGATCAGCTTCGGCTTTCCGATCGCGGTGCTGCGCGGCGACGAGGACTTCTATGCGCTCGCGCTGTTCAACTCGTGGTTCGGGGAACACCGGAATTCTTCCGCGCGCCTGTACCAGGTCATTCGCGAGGCGCGCGGCATGAATTACGGCGATTATTCGTACGTCGAGATCTTTCCGAACGGCGGGCGCAGGCAGATGCCCGCGCCCAACAACGCGCGCCGCCAGCAGCTGTTCGAGGTGTGGATCCGTCCCGTGCAGCACGAGCACAGGCATTTCGCACTGCGGGCGGCGATGCGCGAACTGCAGAACGTCATCGAGCAGGGCATGACGCAGGAGCAGTTCGACCTGACGAGGAAATTCCTCGACAAATACGCGCTGCAGTATGCCACCACGACGTCAGAGCGTCTCGGATACGCGATCGACGGCGAGTTCTACGGAATCAGGGGCGATTACGTCGACCTGTTCCGCCGCAAGATCGCCGCGCTGACACGGGACAAGGTCAATGCCGCCATCCGCAAGCATCTGCAGATCGCGAACGTCAAGTTCGCCGTCGTCACAAGCGGTGCCGAGGCGTTCAAGCAGGAACTGGTGGCCAACACGCCGAGTCCCGTGACCTACAGTACTCCGAAGCCGGATGCCGTGCTGGAGGAGGACAAGGCCATCGAGACCTATCGTCTCCCGTTCACCGCGGACAAAATCCGCATCGTCCCGGTCGAGGACATGTTCCGGTAGGAGCCGGTCTCCCGATCGCAGGTTTCCCATCCCAGGAGGGTCGTCATGATGGAACACTCCGGCAGCGGCGCGGGTCGGATGCATGAACCCGCGGCATTGGAGCGCATCGCAACGCTCGATGCGCTCGTCCTACCGGCGCACGCCGTGGTCGTGGCCGACCGCAGGCTGCCGCAGCACGTGCTCGCACGTTTCGACCATCCCGTGCTCGTCGACGCCGGTGAGAAACTCAAGACGTTCGCCGGCGTCGAGGAACTCGCGGGCCAGGTTCTGCACCGCAGGTCGAGCAAACCGCTGACGCTTGTCGCCGTGGGCGGGGGCAGCGTGGGCGACGCCGTCGGATTCCTTGCCAGTATCCTCTGGCGCGGTGTCGGACTCTGGCACATCCCCACGACGATGATCGCGATGGTCGACTCGGCCCACGGCGGGAAGACGGCCGTCAATCTCGGGAGCGCGAAAAATCAGCTCGGAACGTTCTACCCCGCCGAACGCGTGATCCTGGTCGAGGAATTCCTCGGCACTCTGCCCACGCCGCTGCGGCGCAACGGCATGGTCGAGCTGCTCAAGATGCTCTGGCTCGGCGATGCGGCGAGCGTGCGGGCGCTCACCGGCGAGGAGATCGAGACGCTGACCTTCGCGCCCTTCGCGGATGTCGGCGACCGGCTGGGCCGCATGATCAAGCATGCGGTCGGCATCAAGCAGCGCATCGTGACGCGGGATCCCTACGAGGAATCCGGTCTTCGCACGGTGCTCAATCTCGGCCACACGCTGGCGCACGCGCTGGAACTGACCACAGGCATCACGCATGGAGCCGCCGTCGCGTGGGGGATGGCCGCGTCGCTGGATCTTTCCCTTTCTCGCGGATTGTCTCCCGATGCATTCGCGCATTGCCGCGAAACGCTGTTTCCTCTGCTCATTCCGCCGCCGTCGCTGCCCTCGGACGAAGTGCTGCAGACCGCGATACTCCGGGACAAGAAACGCAGCGAGGACCATCTGCGCTCAGTGCTGCTGCGCGACCTGGGCGATCCGGTCGTCACATCCGATCTCTCCGCCGCCGACTGGATCGCCGCGCTCCGCCGCAGCACGGGCTGGTATGCCGCTGTGCGCGTGCGCGTCCGCCTGAACTCACCGCGCGGCGTCCCGCTCATCATCGAGGCGAGCAAATCCGAACTGAACCGCGCACTGGTGATCGCGGCTCTGCGCATGGGCAGGACGGTAATCAACGGACACAGCAATGCCGACGATGTGCGCTGCACGCTGCGCGCATTGCGGGGTCTCGGCTATCCCGTCGAGGAGACCGAGCGCGGCTATGTCGTGGACAATCTCAACCGCGATCTCTCATCCGAGCCGGACGCAGGCGAACGCAGCATCTTCGTCTGTGAAGGCGGCACGACCTTCCGCTTCCTGCTCGCGCTCTGCTGCATGAACGTGAAGCCGACCAAGCTGCTGCTGTCGCCGGCGCTCATGCAGCGGCCGCACGATGCGCTGCTGCGCTCCCTGCGGAGTGCGGGCGCGAGCATCGACGCGTTCAGCGACCTTTCGGGACAGGGCTTCGTCGTGCGCGGCTGGAAGCAAATGCCGCAGGTGTTCTCCATCGATCCCACCGCATCGTCACAGTTCGTTTCCGCGCTCGCACTTCTGTCGGTGGGCGCGGAATACCCCTTCACCATCCGTCTGCTCGGCGAGCCGGTCAGCCGGTCCTACCTCGACCTGACCTTCGCCATGCTCGAACAGGCCGGTGTCGAGATCATCGCGCACGGCGATCTGATCGCACTCAATCAGACGGAGCGGCTCAACGAGAAGCTCACACTCGACATCGAGGCCGACGAGAGTTCCAGCGCGGTATGGAACGTCGCGCACTTTCTCGGCCATCCCGTCGAACCGGGACAGAAAGTCCGCATCCCGCGGCAGCCGGACGGCGCGGTCGAGCGTTATCTCGCCGCGCTCCGCGACGCACGGCGGGGACCGCAGACCATCGATCTCTCGCAGGTTCCGGACCTGCTGCCGGTGCTCTCCATCGCCGCGTTGACCGCTCCGCACGCGGTGCGATTCACCGGCGCCGCGCATCTGCGCAACAAGGAATCCAACCGCATTGATGATTTCGCGCAGT
>CAZWNO010000094.1:13075-16094 GCA_964635845.1 uncultured Chromatiales bacterium | reverse complement strand
GGTGAGGGTTGCGCAACATCGCCAGTTCGATCACGGTGGTTCGCCCCTACAACCGTCCCTCCCGCTGGGCGAACCGACGATGAATCCGAACGCGTGGTGGTTTCGACGACAGGTGAGGGTTGCGCAACATCGCCAGTTCGATCACGGTGGTTCGCCCCTACAACCGTCCCTCCCGCTGGGCGAACCGACGATGAATCCGAACGCGTGGTGGTTTCGACGACAGGTGAGGGTTGCGCAACATCGCCAGTTCGATCACGGTGGTTCGCCCCTACAACCGCCCCTCCCGCTGGGCGAACCGACGATGAATCCGGACGTCTCGTGGTTTCGCCGTCAGATGTCGGTCGCGAAGCATCATCGTCCCGATCACGGTGGTTCGCCCCTACAACCGTCCCTCCCGATTCCCGAAAATATTGCGTATACTGTATGATTGCACAAACAACCCCATATATTCCAATGACAGATCCTTCCCCCAGGCAGGACGGCGACGTGCTGTTCGAGCCCGCCAATCCGCTTCCTGATTTTTCCTTTGAACATCTCCCCGAACCGATGCGGCAGCGCGTCGCCGAGCTTGGATGGACCGAGCCGACTCCCGTGCAGCGGAAAGCCATTCCCTACCTGCTCGCGCGCCGGGATATCATCGTGCAGGCCCGCACCGGCAGCGGCAAAACCGCGGCCTACCTGCTTCCGATCCTGCAGAACATCGTGCCGGAAAATCTCTGGTGCCAGGCGCTGATCCTCGCCCCGACGCGGGAACTCGCCCGCCAGGTGCATGAAGTGGTGACCGCGCTGACGGCGGGAACGCCGATCCGGACCGCCATCATCTACGGCGGCGTCAAGTACGGCGGCCAGGTCAAGGATCTGAAGGACGGCGCGCAGATCGTCGTCGGCACGCCGGGACGCATCCTCGACCACGTGTACCGCGGCACGCTCACGCTCATGCAGCTGCATACGCTGGTCTTCGACGAAGCCGATGAAATGCTTTCGATGGGCTTCTATCCCTCGATGCGCAAGCTCAAGCGGCAGATGCCCGAGAAGCGCAACACCTACATGTTCAGCGCGACCATCCCGCATCACGTCGAACAGCTCGCGCACGAATTCATGCGCCGTCCCGACCGTCTGAGCCTCAGCAAGGGCAATCAGTCGGTTTCCGAACTCGAGCATCGCTACTATCTCGCACTGCCCCTGCAGAAGGACCGCGCATTGATTCGGATTCTCGAATATGAAAATCCGGAATCCGCGATCATCTTCACCAACACGAAGCGCAACGCGGAGTACCTTTCCGCGTTCCTCAAGAACTACGGCATCGACGCCCAGCACCTGACCGGCGATCTCCCGCAGGGGAAGCGCGACAAAGTCCTCGGGCGCCTGCGCAGCGGCGAACTGCGTTTCCTGATCGCCACCGACGTCGCCGCGCGCGGCATCGACATCAGCGATCTCAGCTACGTGATCCTCTACGATATCCCCGAGCATGTCGAGGTCTACGTGCACCGCTCCGGCCGCACCGCCCGCGCGGGCAAGACCGGCACCGCGGTCACGCTCTGCGAGAAAATCGAGGAGAGCAAGCTGCTCGGCATCTCCAGGCGATACGGCTTCATGGTGGACAAATACGAGCTGCCGTCGGACGACGAGATACAGCAGCGGCTGACCGAACGCCTCATCGTGCGCCTGGAAGACCAGCTCAACGACATGGCCATGATGGACCGTGACCGCGTGCGCCGCTTCCTCCCCATCGCCGAACAGCTCGGCGACGAAGACGAATTGCGCATGCTCCTCGCGATGCTTCTCGACCGCTCCTATCAGAGCGGTCTCGCCGAGAGGCTGTATGACGGTCCGGTGAAAGTGCAGTCGCCGGAGCAGCCGAAGAAGGCGAAGCCCGAGCAGACGCAGCGGACCGAGCAGGCGGATGGCGACGACGGAGACGATACGATCGCCGAGGACGACGAGAAGAAAAAGAAGAAGCGGCGCCGCGGCGGAAAGAAACGGAAGCCGTCGGAGGAGAGCGCGGCGAGCTGATCCCCTTCCGGAAAATGAAAACGCGTCACACGTATCGCACGTCGTGACGCGTTTTGGGTTTCGCGGGGAAAAGCGGCGCGGAGGCTAGGCCGTCTTTTTCTGTTCCTTGATCGTATACATCGGCTCGGCGCCGCTGACGATGGTGTCGCGCGTGATGAAGCAGCGCGTGACATGCTCCTTCGAGGGAAGCTGGTACATGATGTCCAGCATCGCGCGCTCCATGATCGAACGCAACGCGCGCGCACCCGTGCCGCGCTCCAGCGCGCGGTCGACGATGGCTTCCAGCGCTTCGTGGTCGAACTCGAGGGAAACGCCCTCCATCTCGAACAGCTTGACGTACTGCTTGACCAGCGCGTTCTTCGGCTGCGTGAGAATCGTGAGCAGTCCCTCACGGGAAATCGGATGCAGCGACGAGGTCACCGGGAGGCGTCCGATGAGTTCGGGGATCAGCCCAAAGCGCAGGAGATCGTCGGGTTCGACATGGGGAAGCACATACTGCCGCTCGGCCTTCGTCATCGCGTGCACGTCCGAACCGAAGCCCACCGGATTCTTGCCGATGCGGCGCTGTATGATATTCTCGAGTCCCTCGAACGCGCCGCCGCAGATGAAGAGAATGTCCCGCGTGTTGATGTTGATCAGCGGCTGTTCGGGATGCTTGCGCCCGCCTTTCGGGGGCACGCCGACGATCGATCCCTCGAGGATCTTCAGCAGCGCCTGCTGCACGCCCTCGCCCGACACGTCGCGCGTGATGGAAACGTTCTCGCTCTTGCGCGCGATCTTGTCGATCTCGTCGATGTAGATGATTCCCTGTTCCGCGCGCTGCACATTGTATTCCGCGTTCTGCAGAAGGTGGACGAGGATGGATTCCACGTCGTCACCCACATAGCCCGATTCGGTCAGCGTGGTGGCGTCGGCAATCGCGAAAGGCACGTCGAGGATGCGCGCGAGCGTGCGCGCGAGCAGGGTCTTGCCCGTTCCCGTGGGACCGATCAGGACGATGTTGCTC
>CAZWNO010000094.1:1335-13065 GCA_964635845.1 uncultured Chromatiales bacterium | reverse complement strand
CTTCGATTCGAGGCGCTTGTAATGATTATATACCGCCACGGCCAGCGTTTTCTTCGCCGCCTCCTGGCCGATCACGTACTCGTCGAGCGCCTTCTTGATCTGTGCCGGCGTCTTGAGTCCGCGGCTCTTCATCGCCGGCGTGGAAAACGCGGCGGAATTGCTGCGGAGGATATCCACCGAACTCATCACGCAGTGGTTGCAGATGTACACACTCGGACCGGCGATGATGCTGTCGACGTCCTTGGAGGATCGCCCGCAGAAGGAACACTTTATCGTGTCGGATCTTTTTGTCGAACTCATGGGTGCTTGGCTGGTTATCAGTATCGATGGAAAGATACGAAAAGAAAGGCTCCCGGAGAAACGCGGGAGCAGGGCACGAGGGCACCGGGAATCATGAGTACGAGAGCACCGGGACTCATGGGCACAGTGGCACGAGAGCACCGGGAATCATGGGCACGGTGGCACGCGAGCACCGGGAATCATGGGCACAGTGGCACGCGGGCACCGGGAACAACGGGATTCACGGTCACGAAGATGCAGGTGCGGGAAGGTCGGCGTAAAAAAAAGGAGGACGAGCCCCGAAGCTCGTCCTCCACATGAATCGATCGTAGGATTATTTCCGTCCGATGGCTTTGAGGAATTCCACTTCTACCATCTGCAGACTCTTGAGGTACTCGATGCGCGCTTCGGCGATTTCGATCTCGCGCGTCAGCGCCTGGCCGAGCAGCGGCGAGCCGAAGTTCGCGGCGTTCTCCGCAACGACCCGGGCGACGGGCGCCGGTGTCACGCCGGGTTTCCGGCCGGGCTTCGCCGCGGTTTTTTTCGGACGACCGGGTTTTTTCTTCGCAGGCGCTGCGACGGCGGCCTTGGGTTTGGGACCCGGTTTCTTCCTTGCGGGCGCTGCGACAGCTGCGACGGCGGCTTTGGGTTTGCGTCCCGGTTTCTTTTTCGCCGGTGCCGCGACAGGAACGGCAGCGGCTTTGGGTTTGCGTCCCGGTTTCTTTTTCGCCGGTGCTGCGACAGGAGCGGCAGCGGCTTTGGGTTTGCGTCCCGGTTTCTTTTTCGCCGGCGCTGCAGCCGGGGCAGCCGCCTTGGGTTTGGGACCTGGTTTCTTTCTATCCATCGCGCTCTTCGCGGGATCGAACTGCTTGCGGAATTTCTCGAAGCGCGCCATCACTCCGGAGGACACCTTTTTTGTCTCACCGCTTTTAATGTTGCGCAGTGTGATATAATTGATGCCGCTCTGAAGACCGATCTGGCGCAGGGAGATATGCTTTTCGAGCTCGGCAATTCCCTTGCGCATCAATTCGGTGTTGTCCATGGAAACCTCCTGATAGGGGTAGGGGAGATGAGAGAGTATATAATATAATACAATTGCCAATTACTCCGTGCAATAAAGGAAATAAATATTTATTCCGCAATAGCCGCACCGAATCCCCTGGGATCGGAACAACCCTGCAGACTTCCATCAACATCGCGGAATATCGCATCCATCCTCCCGAACGCGTCGTCAGGACGCAGGCGGTGTCCCATCGCACGAAGAATTTCCCGCGTCTCCGGAGTGAACGCATACGTCTCCATCTCCACGACATCCGGATACCATTGATGATGGAATCGCGGCAGCGCCACGGCACGATCGAGCGGCATGCCGAATTCAAACACGTCAAGGAATACCTGCAGGACGGTGGTAATGATTTTCGATCCCCCCGGACTTCCCAGCACCATGCGCACTGTATCGTTTTCGAGCACGATCGTCGGAGTCATCGAACTGAGCATCCGCTTCCCCGGTTGAATACTGTTCGCTTCGCTTCCGAGCAATCCGAATTGATTCGGCACACCCGGACGCGCCGCGAAATCATCCATTTCATTATTGAGCATGAATCCGCAGCCGGGGACGATATATTTCGAACCGTAGGTGCTGTTGATGGTGGTGGTCACGGAAACCGCATTTCCCCATCTGTCCACGATGGAATAATGCGTGGTATTCTGTCCCTCCTTCGGCGGGAGCAATGTTCTCCGCAGGTTCGCGCTCGGTGTCGCCTTCCCGGGCATGATGGACGCGGACATCGAATCGATGTACCCGGGAGACAGCAGGCGCGCCATGGGAATGCGTGTGAACGCGGGATCGCCGAGATACATCGCGCGGTCCGCGAACGCGCGCCGCATGGACTCGATGAGATAATGCGCGCCGGCGGCATTCTCGCGCGGCGGCCGCAGGGCGGGATTGCGTTCGATCATTCCCAGCATCTGCAGCAGCGCAACGCCACCGGAACTGGACGGTGGCATCGACAGAATCCGATACCGCCGGTATGAACCCCTCAGCGGTTCCCGCTCGATGCAATGGTAGGCTGCGAGATCATCGGCGGTAATCATGCCCCCGTCGCGCTTCATCGCCTCGGCGATGCGACGGGCGGTCTCTCCGCGATAGAAACCGTCGCGTCCGCCGTCGCTGATCCTCTGCAGCGTTTCCGCCAGATCGCACTGCTTCCAGAGGAATTCACTTTCGGGAATTTTTCCTTCCGGAGCGAACACGCTCCACGTCGACGGATATCGCCGGAAATCTTTTTCATAAATACGGAAGCCGTTGGCGAGGCGGGGATGCAGGGGAAATCCTTCCCTCGCGAGCGTGATGGCGGGACGCAGTAATTCCTCGCGCGACAGGCTCCCGAATTTTTCCAGTGCGCGCAGCATGCCATCCACCGATCCCGGAACGCCCGCGGACAGCGGTCCGAATAACGAGAGATTTTCGACGACATTCCCCGCGGAGTCCAGGTACATATCCCTGGATGCCGCGGCGGGTGCGGTCTCGCGCGCATCGATCGCCGATTCCCTGCCGTCCGCCATGCGGATGACGATATAGCATCCGCCGCCGATATTGCCCGCCGACGGATAGGTCACCGCCAGCGCGAAACCGGTCGCCACCGCCGCATCCACCGCATTGCCGCCTGCACGCAGTACCGCGGCGCCCACCGCGCTCGCTTCCGGACTCGCCGACACGACGATCCCGTTTTCGGAACGGATGGATTTTCCTGCGTTAGTTCCATGGTCCTGCGAGTACAGGGGTTGGGTGGATAGGAGGATGACAAGATGACAGAATGACAGGATGACAAGATTAAAACATGAGACGATGGGAGTATCGGAGGATCGAAAGATGGAAGAATGGAAATATCGAAAGATGGAAGGATGGAAAGATGGAAAGATGGAAGAATGGAAGGATGGGAAGATACGGGGCATGGATATTCCGGTGCGATTGCGATGGGACAACATATGAAATGCGGATCGCACGAGCAATCAGAGGAAGGGCCCCGCGTATGCAGGCAATCAGAAGAAAGGTTCCGCGTATGCAGGCAATCAAAAGAAAGGCCCCGCGTATGCAGGGCCTTTCCGTGTGGCAGAGGCAGGTTGGCAGGTGGGAATTCGGGCGGATGTGTGAAGGCGGGATGTGTGAGGAGGAGCTTTTATTTGACGAGGTGCATGCTGCGCGTCTGCGTGACACCGGCTGCCTGGAGGCGGTAGATATACACGCCGCTCGGCAGTGCCGCACCATCGAAATGTAATTCGTGAATTCCGGCGCTCTGACGGCCATCCTGCAGCACCGCGACTTCCTCGCCGAGGAGGTTATATACCGCGAGGCGTGCCGGTCCGGCTTCCGGAAGTATGTACTGTATCGTCGTGGAAGGATTGAACGGATTCGGATGATTGGGTTTCAGCTCGGGACGCAATCCCTGCACGACCGCCATGGGTTTCTCCATCGTGCCGTCCGTATCTTCTTCCGCGAGAGCGTAGCGGTCCACCACCGTGCTGGACCAGCTCTCGTCGGCGCCGTGGACATCCGCGCTCATGAATACCGCGGTGCCCGCGATGGACGAGAGATCGAGTTCCTGCACCGCCATCGCCGCGGCGGATGCGAACGCGTCCACCGGCATGCTGATCACACGCAGCGCTTCCCCGCTCTTCGCGTCGTTGACACGAAGCAGAATTTCCGCCTGCGCATCCTCGGCATTGATGCCGAAGCGCTCGATGTCGACGAGCAGCTTCTCGCCGCTCCGAGGCGTGAATACCTCCGTGCGCATCTTCTCCTGCAGCGTCGTGTTGACACCGATCACCAGCGAATCGTGCGCCTCGTTCCACGCGATATCACGCGCGTCGTCGCCGGACCGAAGCCGGGGCTGCGCGAGTCCGCAGGACACGAGCGATTCGCCGGATCCGAGCAGCATCTGCCGCATGCGCAGGAGATCACGGCTGGACGTTTTGGCAAGATTGTTCTGCGAAGCAAGCACATGCCACGAGTACGGCTGCGCGGCCAGCGTGGAGTAGACATCCACCAGACCGTCATTGCTCCGCGACCAGGCGGTCATCGAAGGATCCCAGCCCTCGGCATGATACAGAACGTTCATGCCGCCGTCGAGACGGACGACGTTCAACTGTCCGCGGACGTCGTTATACGGGATGCGCAGGGACGTGCTCTTGGTCCCCTTCGTGCCGACATCCGGCCGGGCGCCGACACTGGGGCTGCAGAGTCCGTTGCCTTTGGAACTCCCGCCGACGAGAGTCGCCGTGGTATTCCAGGTCGGTCCGGTCGAAGACATCAAGCCGCGCTCGCGGATGGCGAACATGCCGTTGAGCCGCGCACCGGTGGGATTCGTCGGCGAGGGAGGCACCACCGCGATGTTCGGCCACGGGGAGTACCAGTTGTCCACGTCGTAGGCGACATGTACGGTTCCCCGCTGCGTGACCGCGATGGACGGCGCATGGCGCGCGGGGTAGGCGATGCCCAGCGTCCCGGAGCGCGCGTGCACGGTTTCGATATACTGCGCGCCGCCCGGTTTCCATCCGCGAATGGCAACAGGACTCTGGTTCCGATCGACGGCGAGATTGACGTAATACACCGAACCGTTTTCCAGCCATGCGATATGAAAGCCATGGTCGGCCGCCTGCGCGCTCGGCGTCATCGTGCTCGCCGCGACGCTCGGGAAGCGCGGCTGCGCGATGCTGCCCGGGGCGCCCCGACCATAGGCCAGCACCTCGTTATCGACAAGCACCTGCAATCCACAGACGATCGCGAAACGCAGCTCCAGCTGCTCTTCCCACACGAGGCAGATCACCCTTCCGCGTCCCGCCGCGCCCTCGTAATCATCGAGCACCGCGATCGAGGGCGTGCATTCGTTCTTCAGTGTCACCGGCGCCGAGTAGATCGTCTTCCACTCCGTACCCCAGCGGATACGCAGGTGCACAGCGCCGTCGGCCACGAAGGCGATCCAGGCCCCGGTGGCATTCGCCGCGATTGCGGGACGCACGGCTTCCTGCGTCTTGTCGCTGACGCGTTCCTCGCGAGACCAGCTCACGCCGCGGTCCGTGCTCTTCACGTACCAGATCCGGCTGCTGCTCTCGTACACCGCGTGGTAGTTCTCCCCTGCATCCTGCGCCACCTTGCGCTGCGAATTCACATTCGTTGGCGTCAGCACGCGGTCGCTCGTGCGGTGTTTCTTGTAGAGCGCGCTCACCTCAGCGGTCCTGTCCATGAAATCCACGATTTTCGTGTCGTACTGCCCGGGATTCGCGTAGGCGGGGATGGGAGGAGAAGCGGAATTCTTCGGATCGTCGTACATGCTCGCGAGAACCGGTTCCCACTCGAGAAAGGAATAATCCCCCACGATCAGTTGATCCGGCTTGTGCTGAATCGTGATTCCATCCAATAGCTCCGACGCGCGTATGGAATAGTAGTCCTTCGGCGGTTTATTCACATCGTAGATATTCACGAATATACCCCCGTTGGCATCGGGCGCCGGCGTGGGTTTGTATAGATCGAAGCGATCGAGCTGTACCATATTTCTGTCAGTCGTCAAAGACGGGTCCACGTGCCAGGGATTCTTGAAGAGCGGATAGGGATTGCCCAACGGTATCGCCAGCTCGTCGAGCATCCGAAGCTGAGGCGTTGTCGCGACTTCGCTGGAAGCATACCAACACTCTACATCACTCTGTTCTTCGATGACGTAGTCGTCCCACTGATGCATCACGGTCTCACGCTTGTTATCGGTCCAATACCGGAATTTCGCCGAGGTCTGCGGATGCGGTTCGACATGCGAGCGGAAGGACAGCTCGTCACCAGCCTGTTTGTGATAGCGCGTCCCGGTCATCGTCCCATTCACGGGAAATGCTCGCGTAAAATTCTCCCTTGCGAAGAAATCGAAATATCCCGTCGCGCCCATCGTCCAGACGCTGTAATCCTCCGGCATGCTCAGCTGCGAAGCAAACCAGTGCAGAAGGGTTGCGGTGGCTCTGATCGCATAGGGCAATGTATTGTCGCGGATGTTCATCATCATCCCCAGTTTCTGTGCCGTCATTCCCGCGGGCAGGTTGTGAAGGGATGGAATATCCGAGATATATCGGGGCTGCGCGACATAGGCACCCGTGCCATCGAAATCGTCGGAGGCGAAAGCGGCGGCGAGCGATCGCATCGAGGACATCAGAAAATGCAGCGGGTCATTCACACCGCTGAGCGGTATCAAACCCTCCTGAATTTGATCCGCGGTCCACCAGGCGTTTGCGCCGCTCGCCATCCAGGTTTCGTAGCTGTCGTCATCCTCGATATCCACGCGGAGAACGATCCGGTAATTCATTTCGCTGATATGAATATTCCCCATATGCATGTCCTTATGCGTGTGCGCGGGCACGCTCATGTCGCCGAGGAGATGGCATACGCGGCCGAGGATTTCCCATACATACCTGTTACGCTGGAGTTGCGTCAGAACGACCGGCACGGCAATCGTGCTCCCGGGAAGCTCGATCGTGCAGACCCCGGTATTGTACAGTTCGACCAGTGTATTGTAGCGGATGCGCACTTCCTCTTTCTCATCCGCATGAGGCGGAAGGATCAAAACGACGGCGCCGGTCGCATCAAACATCAGGTCGCCCGCCGCCCACCAGCGGTCGCGAATTGCCAGCTGTCCCTGGGGACGCATGAACATCTGGAATTTTTCCCAGGCATTCGCGGCCGGAGTGATATACAACCACTGGTCCTGCGTGTCCAGACAGTTGAAAGGCCAATCCGCGGTCATGTGTATCCCGCGTTTTATCAGGGTGCGGTTCGAGGCATCGGGGTCCCAGAAATGCGTCACGGAGATAAAACCCTCCTGTGTGCGCGCGTCGACCTTGAACGAATCCGTCAACACATCGTACACTACTTCCATGCAGCTGCCCGGACGGTTCAAATCGAATCCCGGCTGCAGAGCTTTATTCGGACCGCCATGTCCGTAAATGATATCCTCCGCATCTTCGCGCCAAGCACCGGCCATGATAGTATGCCTGTCCCATGGCCCCGTCCCAGGATCAGGCTCCCCAATCCGGGTTTTCAGTCGCACAGCCATTCCCGGCGATTCCCGCTGCAGCAGCTTGTATGCTTCGCGCAGGATATACTGATGCATCGACTGTGAATGTTCGAAGTGTGGCGAGCTTTGCGCGAAGAGCAGCGCCTGCATCATCACGAACCAGTACAGAATGATGAAGAACAAATACACTGATGTCTTTCTCATGACATCCTCCCAGGATTGTTTTGAGTGAATGGTCCCTAATTGTGTAATGGCCTGAAATCTAGAGTTGCCTCCCGTGCGCGATGACGCAGTACTGTCCCGTACCGAAGCCCACGAAGTAGATATCCTTCCCGCAGACATCCAAGTCGTGCGCGAGGAAAACACCCGGATAGGGTATCGCTATCTGCTTCCAGGTGGATCCGTTCCAGTGCAGGAAACATCCTCGCTGCTGCATCAGGAAGATGCTGTTTTCCTCTTCGTGATCCTCTTCGACGATATTGAGGTCAGCTTCGTATACCGCTCTTGTGTGCGTGCCCAGATTGTCCTCCGTGACGCGCCAGATTACCTTCGTGCTCGCAAAATGGACAGCGCCATCCTGAATCCAGATCGCATATGGATCCATGGTTGCCGCGATACAATATACTTCCGCCTTCCGATCCGGAGTCACACGATAGATATATCCGCCGTACGGATCCTTGCATCCCGCTGCGACATACATGGTGCCGTCTTCCAGGCCTGTCACATCGAGGCAGTCCCCCTGATGCGGTATCTGCACCTTCCTGAAATACGGATCGTCCGCTCTGTAATAGGCACAGGAGCGGTCCAGGCCGACCACACAGGCATATTTCGCATCGGCGCTCACCCAGGTCTCGATGATGCCGCTGCCGAAATAGAAACCCTCGTAGCCATGGGTGATCCATTTCGCGCCGTTCCACTGGAAGGGCGAGCCGCCGCAGACCCAGACATTGTCCGGGCCGCGCGCGAAGGCGTCGTCCATCTCGTACCATGATTGATGACCGGAGCTGTTGAACCCGTGCATGGTCCAGGTTTTCCCATTCCAGTGCGCGACGTTGCCGACGGGCCGCGAGTCCGGCCGTCCGAGCGAATCGTAGCGGAAGAATTGACCGGTCACCCAGTAGTCCGTCGGTGACACGACGGCGATCGATTTGATGAGTGAAAACGCAACTCCCACCGTATCGAAATCCCAGACGAAGTCGTGGCTGGTGGTGTCGAGCGGCGCGGGCGGGTCGGGAGGAATGACGGGGGCGATATCGTCCTCACAGGCGGCGGCGAAGAGCAGCGCGAGCAGCAGCGCGAGGACGACCGGGATGTAGATCGTATTCATGAGGTCCCTTCTTGAGCTGGTGAGATTCCCGTTCTGGCGACGTCCTTCACCGGGTACTGCTGCCCCGCCACGGAAATGGACGCCGCCGATGCTTTCGTTCTCCCTGTTTGACTCGATCCCCGGATGCGCCTCTGCGTTCTCCCTGTTTGACGCGATCCCCGGGTGCGCTTCTGCGTTCTCCCTGTTTGACGCGATCCCCGGATGCGCCTCTGTGTTCTCCCTGTTTGACGCGATCCCCGGATGCGCCTCTGCGTTCTCCCTGTTTGACGCGATCCCCGGATGCGCCTCTGCGTTCTCCCTGTTTGACGCGATCCCCGGACGCGCCTCTGCGTTCTCCCTGTTTGACGCGATCCCCGGACGCGTCTGTGCAGTTTCCCTCGACTCGTGAAAGCTTCCCCGCAGAACCGGCGAAGACACTCCGGCGCTCGAGCCGCCGACAGCCGCGTCGCCGCTCCCTGTGACGCGTGCTCCCTGCTTGCGTCCGGACGTCCGCGCGTGTCCCGCCATGCCGCATGCTCCCGCGATCCGCACGAGCACACTCCCGATCCGCGAAGCGATCGCGGGCAGAAGCGCTGATTCCAGGACGATGATCCCCTGAGCGGCGGAAACCCCGTCCGCCGTTCCACCGTCGTTCCGTGTTGCGGACCGCGGGAGCTCCCCGGCGGCGCGCACATCCCGGATACTCCGGCAGCCGCCGGCGCTGGAATGCGCTCCCCGCGTCAGCTCCGGCCTGCTCCCGTATCCCCCGTTTCCCTCACTGCCGGATGCATCGCTTCCGTGCTTCGAGTGGCGCCGGAGTTTCAGGTGTGTGCGTATTGTATTCATTATCAGATTATCACAGCATTTGATATTGTTCTGCTTCCGGAGCAACAATACGCAATTTAATCTCGGGTGTCAAGTACTCATTTCGTTGGATTCCGCTCCACAGGCGAGTACAAAAGGTCATAAAATCCGCACATTATTGTTTTTTTGTTTCTTAATTAGGGAATCCAGTACATACATCGCGCAAAAATTTTTTTTCACAAAATGCATTTTTCCAGGAATCACATGCCGAAACTCCGAAATCCCGCCGGGACGCGCCCGCCGTCTCCACGCAAAATGAACGTCTGGCGCGTAGGGCCGAACCGACTTTCGCAGGAGACGGGACCGGCTTTCGTCGACGACCGGACCTGCTTTCACAAGAGACAGGAACGCCTCGCGTCGACGGCTGGACCGGCTTTCGCAGGAGACGAGAAAAGCTCGCGCCAACGACCGGACCGGTTTTCGCAAGAGACAGGACCGTCTCGCGTCGACGGCTGGACCGGCTTTCGCAGGAGACGAGAACAGCTCGCGCCAACGACCGAACCGGTTTTCGCGAGAGACAGGACCGTCTCGCGTCGACGGCTGGACCGGTTTTCGCAGGAAACAGGACCGGCTTTCGTCGACGACCGGACCGGTTTTCGCAAGAGACAGTAACATCTCGCGTCGACGGCTGGACCGGTTTTCGCAAAAGACAGGACCGTCCCGCGTCGATGACCGGACGGTTTTCGTACACCACCGGGTTTCGCGTCTTGCGCCTGTCGCGGAGGTTCGCTATAATGGGGCTACATATCCTTATTTCATTGGCAGGAGCCGTACCATGCCATCCGTTCGCCATGCATTCCTCGCGCTGCTGTTCCTGCTGCCGGCGTCCGCGCACGCGCAGCTCACCCTGTACATCGATACACTCGACGTCTCCGCGTATCCGGACATCCGCATGGTCGTGCGGGTGATGGACGGCAATTCCTACGTGCGCGCGTTGAGGATGAACAACTTCACGGTGTTCGAGGACGGCTACGTACAGCCCATCACGGCCGGTTACTGCAAGGATACCGTCTCGCGCGGACCGGTCTCCGTACTGCTGCTCATGGACGTCAGCCGCAGCATGGGCGGCTGGCCCTGGGGAAACAACGCCATCATCGACGCGAAGCGCGCGGCGAAATCATTCGTCGACCGGCTCTCCGACGAGGACGAACTCGCCCTCGTCAGCTACAGCGAGGAGACTATCTACAACCAGCCGTGGACCAACGACCGCGCGTTGGTCAAGCAGAGGATCGACGAGCTGAGCGTCATTTCCGGCACGGCGCTGTGGGATGCGGTGATGACGGCATCCAATCTCATCACGTACCGCACGAAGAAGAAGGTCATGATCGTCCTCGCCGACGGGCAGGACGGTTCGTCGATCAATCCGGCCTCGCTTGCGATCACCTATGCGAAACAGGCAGGCTGCGTCGTGTACACGATCGGACTCGGCAACGACGTCGACGAAGGCAACATGCGGCTGCTCGCCAGCGAAACCGGCGGCCGCTACTATCATGCGCCCAACGCGGCGGACCTGGATCAGATCTACGCGGAGATCATACAGCAATTGGAGACGACAGGGATCTGCGAACTCCAGTATCGCTCCCCCATCGACTGCTGGAACGGAGATCTCGTCACCATTGAAGTCGAGGTCACGGTTCCTTCCGGCGGCAGCACCAGGAGCAGCGTGACGTATCAGCTTCCATACGACACCACCACGTTCTCGTACGTGGATGTCGCGATGGGACGCGACTACGTCGTCGAGGCCGGGGAAGAAATCACCATCCCGGTGGAGCTGACGCGCGTGTCCGCGCAGCGCGCGCCGTCGCGCTTCGACTTCAGCGTGGACTTCGACAACGGCCTGCTGCAGCTGACGGATGTCCGCGAGGCGGCGCTGACCACCGGCTTCACCATCACGAGCACGCCGACAATGCGGGGCAGCGACGTCACGATCGTCGGCGGACGGGCGATCACGACGACGGGACTGCTCTGCGAGATCACCTTCAAGGCGGCGGACAGGTTCGACAGCAAAAAAACGGAAATCGGGATTTCCCCTCCCGACGTGCAGCAGTTCTGCACCGTGGCCTCCTCCGAAAACGGACTGGTCACCGTCAGCGGCAGCTGCGAGCGCGCCCTGAAGCAGGGCTCCGGATCGCTCAGCCGCAGTCATATCGTCTCCGGCAGTCCCAATCCCTTCAGTGGCGCGACGACGGTCACCTATCACATGGGACGCGAGACGCAGGTACGTCTCGCCGT
>CAZWNO010000094.1:0-1325 GCA_964635845.1 uncultured Chromatiales bacterium | reverse complement strand
GCCGTGTTCAGCGCGCTCGGGCTGGAAGTCGCGGAACTCGTCGACGGCCTCCGCCCCGAAGGCGATCACACGGTGCAGTTCGACGCGTCAGACCTGCCGAGTGGAATTTACCTCATCAAGATGGAAACAAGCGCGGACAGCGACGCGCTGAAGGTGACAGTAACGAGGTAGGAGGTGAGAAGGATAGGAGGGGAGTGGGATAGGATGGGATGAGGAAAGGGGGTGAGGTTCCAGACCGCGTCTCGATCAAGTCAATCTGTGTAATCCGTGTAATCCGTGGTTACTCTTCGTCGGTTCGCCCGGGAGATTCAATGAGGCATCATCGTCGTTCCCAATAAATAAAGGGCCAAGCGACCCCCGTCACATGCAGTGCTACCGGCCGTTGCTTCCTTCCGGACCTGGCGGGGTTGGGTAACCTGGCATTGCGAGGGACTTGGCCCAGAAAATAAGATACAACTCAGATCGTCGCGGAGCAACAGGACGAATCCGGACACACAATATCCGATGAACCGAATTCAGTCATCCGTCCCGCCCGCCACCGCTTTCACGACATCATAGACGAGCGCGGGCGAATAGCCCTTGCGCTGGAGAAAGCCCGCGAGGCGGCGCATGAGCACCTCCGGCTCGAGACCGGGATGCTTCCGGCGGTAGGACTCCGCAAGTTCACGCGCGACATCCGCTTCTTCCTTCACTTCGAACGCCTCCCCGAGCACGAGCGCGATGACGTCATCCTTCACGCCCTTCGCGCGGAGTTCCCGTCGCAGCATGGCGGCCGAGCGCGGACGCAGACGCAGCCGGTCCTTCACCCAGACACGCGCGAATTCCGCGTCGTCGAGCAGCTGCACGCGGCGGAATGCCGCGATCGTCTGATCGATGACATCCTCCGGAATCGCGTCGCGCTTCAGACGGCCGCGCACTTCCTTCTCCGAGCGCATCCGCGTCGCGAGGAAACGCTCGGCCGTGAGCTTCGCCTGCACTTCCGCATCGTAGCGCTCGATCTCCGCGCGCAGCGCCGCATCCAGCTCCATGCCCTTGCGGAGACCGAAGCGGAACACCGCATCCTCGTTCATCCCGAACGCGAATTCACCGTCGAGAAAAATCGAGACCCGGCGGCGGTTCTTCTTCTGGCGTTCTATCGAGGTGATGATCACGATGATTCTCTCTGATGATCAGGCAGACCGGCATGCACGGGCAACAACACGGACGGGATGCGATGTCGATGTGCGCGGGCACAACGGACGAACCGATGATGATACCGGACGATCATGCCGCGCGGGCGAACCGACGAAGAGTAACCACGGATTACACGGATTACACAGATTGAC
>CAZWNO010000093.1:0-16542 GCA_964635845.1 uncultured Chromatiales bacterium | reverse complement strand
AGGAACAGACCGAGGTCGACTCCTTCGCCTGGCTGGAGCCGATGGCGGACGGATTCCGCAACTACAAGCGCGCCGGCGTCACAACCTCCGACGAGGAACTGCTGCTCGACCGCGCGCAACTGCTGACACTGACCGCGCCGGAGATGACGGTGCTGGTCGGCGGCATGCGCGTTCTGGATGCGAATGTCGGAAATACGAAGCACGGCGTGCTGACCGGCACCCCCGGAACATTGACCAACGATTTCTTCGTCAACCTGCTCGACATGGGCACGGAATGGAAGCCGTCTCAGACGACCGAGGGCCTGTACGAGGGCCGCGACCGCAAGAGCGGCGCGCTGCGCTGGACGGGCACGCGGGCCGACCTCGTATTCGGATCGAACTCCGAGCTGCGCGCACTGGCCGAGGTCTATGCCAGCGACGACGCGAGGGAGAAATTCGTCCGCGACTTCGTCGCCGCATGGAACAAGGTGATGAACCTCGACCGCTTCGACCTGGAATGACCGTGAAAACGAGAAACAATCCGATCCGCTGAACAGAGCGGAGGTCGAGGAATCAGTCTGTAAGCTCGATGCATGGCCCCCGTGAGGGGGCTTTGCATTGGGGTGTGGTCAGAAGGTCTGCCGCAAGAGCACCATCCTGCCGCAGGCAGCGGATGCTCCGACGCGAAGGACGAAGTAGTACACGCCGGGGATGCTGTTCGCGGGAGTCCATTGTACTGTGTGGACTCCGGGACGCTGGGTCTCATCGACCAGGGTCGCCGCGACTTGTCCGAGCAGGTCATACACAGTGACGCGCACCGGAGCGGAGATCTCCAGGTCGTAGCGGATGGTGGTCGACTGATGGAAAGGATTGGGGTAATTCCTGTAAAGCGTGAACGCGCCCGGGAACACCTGTGGTGCGCGCACCGCCGATACATCGACGCCCATGCCCTGGACACCGATGGTGTCGGGCGATGTCAACGCGTTGCTTGTCAGGGCGAGGTACGCGCTGACCGCGCCCACGGCAGTCGGCGCGAAACGAAGGACGAAGGTCTTGAACCCGCCCGGTGCGATGGACTCGGTCGGCGTTTCCACCGTGAAGTGAGGATCGTCCGATGTGAACGATGTGATCCGCAGCGTATCGTTGCCGGTGTTCGTCACGGTGAGCGTCGTGTCCTTGCTCGAGCCGATCGTGACGTCTCCGAAATACAGGTACGTATGGTCGATCGACAGGGTTACCTCGCGCGCGGTACCCGTTCCGGACAGTGCAACGATCGTCGGCGAGGTCGGAGCGTTACTTGTCAGCGTGAGATTGCCCGAGACGGGTCCGGGCGCGGCCGGGGAAAAGCGCACCGTGTCATCGAAGGCTTCCCCGGGCGCGAGGTCACGGGATGTGATGTCCGCGGTGAAGCTCGGATCGTCAGTGGTGATGCTCGAGATGTGGAGGGTATCGTTTCCCGGATTCGAGATATTCAATGCCAGGAGCCTGCTCGATCCCGTTATCACGTTTCCGAAATTCAGAGCGGTTTTGTCGGTTTGTATCGCCGCCGACGCGGTCCCCGAACCGGTGACGAAAACCGTGTCCGGACCGAGGAAGGAATTGCTCGCGACGACGATATGCGCGTCGAGCGCGTCGGTGGCAGTCGGTTGGAACCGCACCGTCGCCGAGATGCTGCCCTTCGGCGGGATCGTGCTGCTCTCCGGTGTCAGTTCAAAATGCGGATCGCTCGAAGTGACGGAGACGATCGTCAGCTCGCCGCCGCCCGTGTTCGTCAGGGTGATGTTTTTCGTCGAGGAACTCCCGACGTTCACCGCACCGAACGCCACCGTTCTGGAAGAGAACGACAGGATCGGCGGTTCGATTGGGAAGGTGCCGTCGGCGAGAATTCTGGAAGCGTAGATCTCCGGGTTCGAGAACGAGGACCGATAGTCTTCCCATGCGATGATGGCGCCGTTTTGGCCGTCGCCGATCATCCAGGGATACTGCTGCATCCGGGCCGCGATACCGACCGGGACGCCGGCGTTCGTCCAGAGCGGCGTGCCGGTGGCGGAGATCCGTTGTGCGTAGATATCGCACTCGACAATGCCCGCGGTTCTGTCCTCCCAGCTGACGATCATGCCGCCGACTCCGTCGGGAATGACGAACGGTGCGACTTGGTCGCCCGCACGGCTTGAAACCTCCATTCCGTCAGCCGCCCACGATTTTGTCCCGGCATTGTCGATGATTTGCGCGAACACGCGCGTCTTTCCTCCCACCCGGCCATCTTCCCAGACGATGCCGATCAGGCCCGTGCCGACGTTTGCCAGCCGCGGATTTCGCTGTCCACCGGACGTCGATGTCACGGGGAACGAGGCCGCCGTCGAACCGTCGGGATTCAGGATGACCACCTTCACCGTGGGTGTCGAGCTGGAACCCCAGTCGTGGTAGGACAGGACGGCCTTTCCCGTACCGTCGGAGACGAGTGAAGGCGTGTCCTGAGGTCCACCAGGTGATGTGAGGAGGATGCCGCCGGACTGCCACTGTTGCGTGCCACCCGGGAGCACCCGCTGTGCGTAGACGTCGTACTCCTGATTGTTGTAGAACGCCCAGGCAATGTACGCACCGCCGTTTCCGTCACTTGTGATGCACGGCGAGATCTCGTACTGGTCGGAGAAACTCAGGGCGAGTTCCGGGCTCCAGAGCAGGTTTCCGTTTCCGTCGATACGCTGGGCGAAGATATGACCATCCTGGGCCGAAGGAGTATGGGCGCTCCACGCGACGATGGCGCCGTGCTGACCGTCGCTCGTGAGTACAGGATCCATCTGTTCGTTGATTCCGGAAGCCACCGGGACTCCATCCGCCGTCCATAGGGCGTTGCCCGAGGAATCGATGCGCTGTGCGAAAATGTCCGAGCTTCCGTTTCTCATGTCCGCCCAGACGACAATGATGCCGCCCGCATCGTCGGAAATGATTTCCGGTTTCACCTGGGTATCCACGACGGGGCTGACGGCGATGCCGTTCCGCGTCCAACGCACGAATCCGTCCTTGTCGATGCGCTGAGCGTAGATGGAATAGATATTCGAAGCGGAGCGTTCATCGCTCCAGCAGATGATGGCGCCGCCTTTTCCGTCGCTGACGAGTTGCGTCGCCTGCTGAATATTGCCCGCCAAGCAGATCGGATTGTTCGATGCCGGATCGGAACTCCATTGAGCGTGCGCGATCATGAACGGGACGAGGAAGAGGATCGCCACGATGGGAATAACTCGCCATGGATTCATAACAGCTCCTGGCCAATTGTATCGGATAGGGTGTTGGTCGCCGGAGAGAAAAAGCCCTGCCTGCTGGCCCGAGTACATACTCGGCTGTGTCAGCGTTGTATGTAACAGATGAGAAAGGGCCAGAAGGTCTGGCTGAATCGTATCAGACTGAAAAACGAATCTACGCATCCCCTTTACTGGAATCAAGCACAAGCGCCGCATCCCTATCCACGGGGCGGAGCGAGGCAATCAAAGCCCGCGCGTTGATTCTCCCCTGTCGTTGCGCAGAGCATGCGGCATCGATACTGGGCCGAACGCCTATGCACCGCGCATGAGCGAATAACAGGTTTATCCGCCATCGCGGAATCAGGACCGTGGCAAACCAGGACGCATCGGCCGGAGCTCGACACACTGACGCCTATTTCAAGTCCTTCCCGAGGCGCTCCAGCAGCGCAGCCAGCTGGTCGCGCTCGGCGCCTTCCATCGTCTCCACCTTCGTGCTCAGCCGTTCCTGAATCAGTCGGTATTCCTCGGTATACGAACCGACGAGTTCCGTGCCTTTCGCCGATTCACTCTCCATGTACCAGCGCAGCAGCAGGTTCAGCCATGCTTTCTCCAGCGCCTCCCCCGCCTTCTCGCAGCCTTCGCGTGACGGATCGCTGCAGTAGTCGGTGTAATCCTTGCGGATCGCTTTCCAGGTATCCACGTCTTTCGCATACTTCGGCACCTCGGCATAGGCCTTCTGCATGCCCTCGATATCGCCCTTGGCCAGCCTGTACAATCCCATGTTGCCCCAACCCGCGGCCATGGTAGCGTCCGTCTTCAAGGCGCGATCCGTCGCGATGATCGCGCTGTCGAGGTCGCCGTTGAGGTAGTAGGTCCAGCCGAGATTCCCCCAGATCATGGGATGTTCCGGTACGAAGGTGATGAATTCATGCCATGTGCTGATGCTCGGTCTGTACTCCTTCAGCTCCAGCAGGGAATAGGCGAGCTGGAACAGCATATTCTCACGGTCATTGTCGGAGAGCAGATCGTTCTCCCGCAGTTCCTTCTCCAGGATCGGGCGGGCTTCCGCGTATCTGCCCTCCGTCATGAGTGCCTGTGCGCGTTGGGAGACGGACCCCTCCTGTGCGACCAGTGCACCGCAAGGGAGCAGGAGCAATGCGAGAAGCAACGGCAGTGCCGCGCGGTTCCTTCCGTCGTGCATCACAGATTCCTCCAGATGTGTGGATCATTTATCGCAGGTCTGCGTCACCTCGATCGAAATTCTACGGTTCAGCTTGCGGATTGCCTCGAGCTGCGCCGCGGATATCTTCTTGAGCGCGCGGCCGGTGGGCTCCTGGACCTTCGGCATGCGGGAACCGAAGCCGACGGTACCGGAGACCTTCTCCGGAGCGATGCCGTGCTCGATCAGCCACATCTTCACCCGATTGGAGCGCATCTCGGAGAGCTGCTGGTTCCAGTCGTCCGCGCCTTCCTTCGAGGCGTGCCCTTCGATGCGGATGCGCAGTCCCTCGCACTGCCGCACGTAGGCCAGCAGCGTGTCGAGATTCGCCTGTGTCTGCGGGAATTCGTAATTGAACTGATCGGTGTTCACGATGAAGTAGATCTCGGGGAAGTCCACGCGCGTTCCGACTTTCGGAGCGGCGGGACAGCCATTGCGTCCCTTCTCGTCGCTCTTGACACCGTAGATCAGCGGACAGTCGTCTTCGCTGTCGATGATCGTGTCGTCGTCTGTGTCGGGCTTCAGGGGATCGGTGCGGTACCGGTCGGTCAGCTCCACGCCGTCCTGCAGGCGATCCTTGTCGGTGTCCGGATCGAGCGGATTGGTCTTGTGCGTCATGACTTCGTCGCCGTCATTGAGGCGATCCTGATCGGTGTCGGGTTCCTTGGGATTCGTCTTGTGCTTCTGCACCTCGTCCCCGTCGCGGAGCTTGTCCCCGTCGGTGTCGGCGAGCGTGGGATTCGTCAGATGCACCGTGACCTCGTCGCCGTCGTTCAGGCCGTCGCTGTCCGTATCGTTCGCGAGCGGATCGGTCTGATGCTTCCGTTTCTCATCGCCGTCGTTGAGACCGTCGTCGTCGGTGTCGATCTTGAGCGGGTCGGTTTTATAGTCCTTCACCTCGTCGCCGTCGAGCAGGCCGTCGCCGTCCGTGTCCGCCGTGAGCGGGGCGGTCTTGCGCGCGATCTCCTCGCCGTCATTCAATCCGTCGCTGTCCGAGTCCGCCTTGATCGGGGACGTCGTATGCTTGAAAAGCTCGTCGTAGTCGGTGAGGTTGTCCCCGTCGGTGTCGGCCTTCTTCGGATCGGTGTTATGGACGCGCGCTTCCTCGTAGTCGTTGAGGCCGTCGCCGTCCGTATCGGGGTTGTTCGGATCGGTGCCGAGCTTTTCCTCTTCCTCGTCGTACAGTCCTTCACCGTCGGTATCCCTGTTGCCGATGAGATAGTACGAGAGCCCAATGCCGAAGGTGAGCAGCGCGTCGTCGGCGCTTCCGCTTTCAAGGACGTCATCGAAGTAATCGGTCTGTGTCAGGCGCATCGTCGCACGCCCGTTGAGGACTAGATTGCTGGTCATGTAGGCTTCGAAGCCGACGCCGACCGGGAAGTACACCTGCGTCTTGTCGTACACATTCGCGGCGTTGTTGGGCAGCTTTTCGTTGGAATAGATGGTCGCCGGATTCCACTCGAGAATGCCCACGCCCCCGAAAATGAAAGGGACGAAGCGCTTGCTGGCGAAGGCGTTGAATGACAGCAGCAAGTCATAGGCGGAGAACCGGATCGCATTCTTCTCCTCGATCGCGACGTTCGTACCGGGATAGTCGTCGCCCAGTTTATTATCCGTACCGAAATACGCAGCTTTCTCCCGGATGATGGCGTTGTCGATCTTGTAGCGGGCCTGTCCGAAAGTCACCATGGCATGCAGCGACAGGTTCGGGATGATATTGTACCGGGCGAAGGCGTCGCCGGCAAGCCAGAACTGGTTGTCCGAGAACTCGCCCCAGTATTTCACGCCGCCGGCGTCAAAACCGAACGACACATGCCCGCCCGCTACCTGGCCGTACGCCGGTCCCGCCGCTGCGAGCAGCAGGAGGACGAGAACTGCATTGATCCTTTTCCGCATCATGGGAGCCTCTCGTAATCAGTGAGACATGCGATCGATCCGCGCCACGCAGCCTGGCGGTCATCATGTTCCGCCGGTCATCCGCATGCGCGATTGTATTCGGGAATTGAGCTGATAAATACGTGAAAAAAACTCAAAAAGCAACAATTCACGAAAGCCCGGTGCGAAAAGACGCCTGCCCCGTGATGTCGATGCCGACACCGCCGAGCCATTTGGCGGTGCCGTATTTGTCGATGATCGGGAATTTCGTCGTGAGCCAGCGCTGCGGGGGATCCACGAGCGAGATCTCTTCAATGACATGAACGATGCGCTGTTCTTTCAGCACCTCCTCGTCGGTTCTTCGCATGCGGTCGGCGAGTTCCGCCGGCAGAATCTCCTCGTCACGCAGTCCGAGGCAGTCGAGCGGTTGATGGTGGATATAGCTGTCCGCGGCCGCGTTGAGGAACACGTAGCGGCGGTCCTTGTCCTTGATGAAGGCGACGCCGGGCAGATTGTTCATGAAGGCGGAAAAGCGCTGTTCCTTCTGGCGGATGAGTTCCTCCGCCTCGCGTCTGCGGCGCTGCTCCTCCTGTTCCGCCAGCGCCCGGCGCAGCACTGGTGCAAGACGCGAAAGATTGCGTTTGAGCACGTAATCCGTCGCGCCGCGCCTGAGGGTTTCGATGGCGTTCTCCTCACCGATGGTACCCGTGACGAAAATGAAGGGGATGCCGGGAGCGAGGCGGCGCGCATCCTCGAGCGCGCTGAGGCCGTCGTAGGCGGGGAGCGTGTAATCGCTGAAGATCAGGTCATGCGCGGATTGCTCGAGCTGCCGGATGAATTCTTCCCGTGTTTCCACGTCGGTGACGGTACACTCGACGGCTTCTGCATCGAGGCAGGCTCTTACGAGTTCGACGTCGCGGGGACTGTCCTCAAGATACAGGATGCGAAGGGGTGATCTCATGCGGTCCTCCCGGAAAAAATCATGTTCTCACTTGCCCGTGCCGCCGCGGGGACGGGGTTCGTTGACGACGGCCCAGAACAATCCGAGCGTCTTCACGGCATCGATGAATTCCTGGAAATCCACGGGCTTGACCACGTATGCGTTGATGCCGAGTTCGTAGCTTTCGATGATGTCGCGTTCCTCGCGCGAAGAGGTCAGCATCACGACGGGCAGGGAGCGGAACTCCTCGCTGGAGCGGATCTCCCGCAGCACTTCGATGCCGTTCATCCGCGGCATCTTGATGTCGAGCAGGACCACGGCAGGCGGACGCGCGACGCGGCCCTCGAACTTTCCCCTGCAGAAGAGGTACTCGAGCACTTCGACGCCGTCCTCGACGACGATCACTTCATTGGCGAGATTGTGCTCGGCAAGCGCTGCGAGTGTCAGCTCCACGTCGCGTGCGCTGTCTTCCGCGAGCAGGATCCGTCTGAGGAAGGGCTTCATGATGTCATTCTCCTTCTGCCACAGGGGAGATCTGTCTGCGGTGGGGGTGGCGCCGCCGCGGTTTCAATCCTTCCTGGGCAGGCTGATGTAAAATGTCGCGCCCGCGTCGATGGCGGATTCCGCCCAGACGCGCCCGCCGTGACGATGGACGATGCGCTGCACGTTGGCGAGACCAATGCCCGTGCCTTCGTATTCCTTCGACGAATGCAATCTCTGAAACACGCCGAAGAGCTTGTCCGCATAGCGCATGTCGAAGCCCACACCGTTATCGCGCGTGGAGATGATCCACTCATCGGCGGTTTCGGTGCATGCGATCTCGATGCGCGCCGGATCGCGCGGCCGCGTGTACTTCACGGCATTTCCGATGAGGTTCTGCAGCGCAAGACGGAGCATGGCCGGATCGCCCCGAACCGTCGGCAGCGGCGGGATATCCCATTCAATCGCGCGTCCGGCGGTTTCGTGCATGACGTCGTCCACGATCTCCTCGACGATGGCGCGCAGGTCGCAATCCGTGCGGAGCATCTCGGTGCGTCCCATCCGCGAGAACACGAGCAGGTCGTCGATCAGCTGCGCCATATCCCTCGACGCCTCGGCGACCAGTCCGAGCCAGCGACGGCCTTTTTCGTCGAGTGCATCCGCCGCGTTTCGCTGCAGGAGATCGACGAAGCCGCTGATGTGCCGCAGCGGCGCGCGGAGGTCATGAGAGACCGAATAGCAGAAGGCCTCCAGCTCGCGGTTCGCCGCCTCCATCTCGCGGTTCGCCGTCTCCATCTCGCGGTTTGCCGTCTCCAGCTCGCGGTTTGCCGTCTCCAGCTCGCGGTTTACCGTCTCGAGCGACGCGGTGCGTTCACGGACACGCTGTTCCAGTTCCGCATTGAGCTGCCGCATCCGGGTCTCGCTCTCCTGCAGCTGCAGGGTGCGTTCATGCACGCGGCGATCGAGCGTGTCGTTCATTTCCCGCAGCTTCTCGGCGGCCTCGATGTGCGCCGTGATGTCTCGCGCAGCGGCGTAGATGAGCTTGCCCGCGGGCGCGGAACGCCACTCGATCCAGCGGTAGCCGCCATCCCTGCAGCGATAGCGGTTGGTGAAGCCGATCACCTGCTGCTGATCGGAGAGCGTCGCGATGGCGTCGAGTGTCGGCTGCAGGTCGTCGGGATGGACGAATTCGAGGAAGTTGCGTCCTTCGAGTTCGTAGAGCGTATATCCGAGAGTGTGTTCCCACTGGCGGTTCAGACGCCGGAAGTTGCCGTCCGTGTCCGCGATACAGAGCAGATCGAGCGCGATGTTGAAGAAACGGTCAAGTTCATCCGTTTTCTCGCGCAGCGCCGCCTCCGCCGTTTTCTGGGGAGTGATGTCGCGCACCGTCGCCTGCACCACGCGATGGCCGTCGTACTCGAAAGCGGAGAGGAGGACATCGGCGGGGAAGATCTCGCCGTTCAGGCGCTTGTGCATCCATTCGAAGCTGTCTTCTCCCTCTGCCAACGCGTATCGGATATGCATCATGGCGGCGTCGAGCGAGGGACTCCCATCCGGCTGCATGGGGGGAGAGAGGTCCGCCGGGTGGATGCGCGTGATTTCCTCGCGTGAGGGGATGCCGAACATCTCCAGGACACGGCCGTTGCAGTCGAAGAATCCTTCCTCGGTCAGGAGGAAGATCGCGTCCCGCGAACCTTCGAAAACCGCGCGGAAGCGCTCGTTCTTCTCGCTTGCCGTCAGCATCGCCAGATGCTCCAGCGCCGTGCGCGGACCATCCCGATTGGTTGCCTGCATCGCTGTCTCCTCCATGTGAAGCGTCCTTCCCGTGTCGCTCAGGAGACGCCCGCGCCGCTTCCCGGGGAAGCTGCGCCGTGGTTGGCGGACATCCGATTGAATCTGACAGCGGCATATTAGGAAATCCGGTCCCCAGTGTCAATGCCCTGCAAGCACGGTGGAAATTTCCGGCTGCGTCCCCTGCCGGCGTGAAAACGGCGCCGCGGTGTGGGGTGCCGCGGCGCCGCCGGTTGCGCATGCAGAATGCGGACCCGGGCTTTCGGTGTCCGCTGTGCGGGGGAACTGGCCGATGAAGAGTCTATCGCACGACGACCAGCCGGTGATGCACGGTCTGCACGCCCCGTTCGAGACGGTAGAGGTAGACGCCGGGCGGGAGATCCGCGGCGTTGAAATGCACGGTCGTGCGGCTGCCCGCCTCGACCGCGCCATCGAACAGCAGCGCGACGCGCTGGCCGAGAATGTTGCGCAGGGTGAGCACCGCGCGGCCGCTCTCCGCACTGCTGAATTCGATGCCGGCGTCGGCGGAGCTGGAGAGCCGCAGCGGATTCGGCCAGGCCGATTCAATGGCAAGCGCGCTATTCACACTGAGCATCTCGGCGCGGAGCACGGCCGAATATTCCGCGGTGCCGTCCATGTCCACCTGCCGGAGCCGGTAATACCAGCTGCCCGCGAACGGCGGGCGATCGACGTACTCGTACGACGCGCCATTCTGCGCGCTGCCACGGCTTTCGATGAATCGCAATGCAGTCCAGGGTCCCGACGCCTCGGCTCCGCGCTCGATCTCGAAGCCGCGGCTGTTGATCTCGCGCTCGGTTTCCCAGCGGATCATGACCGCGTCGTTTCGTATATCGGAGGTTAGTGTCCGATATTCTACCGGCAGCGGCGATTCCCCGTCTCCGATGGCGAAGGGGGAGAAGGATGTCACGCCGGTCGCCGTCCGGAAATAAGGATCGCTGCCGGTGGCCGCGCCGATGTTCTGCACGGGCAGCCATGCCGCGCCGTCATGATGCGCGACGTAGCACTGCGCGCGATCGAAGGCCGGGCGCTCGTCTCCCGAGGTCCATTGGAAGGTGACGCTCGCGTTGCTGCCGCCGGCGACGGCTTCGGAGAGGAACCATGTCCGTCCCACCACGTCACTCGCGAGCGGCGTGCCGCTGCCTCCGTCCGCGAGAACGTCGTTCGCGACACCGACGCTGAACTGATCCGGTGTGCCCGCATTGTTGAGCGTGAGCGGCGTGTAGCTGCCCGCGCCGCTGCCGACGGGGAACAGCACCGGGCCGGTGCGCGCTCCGCTGCCGATACCGGATTGCTGCAGGCGGCCGCTGCCATCGGTCACGATATAGCTCGCCGCGCTGCCGCCGGTGATGCTCGCCGCGGCCTGGAGCAGGAGATTCGCGCCGCCGAGTGTGATCGTCCCGCTGCTCAGCGTCAGGTTGCCCGTGATCTGCAGGTCACCGGTAAGCGTGAGTCCGCCCGGATTATTGACCGTCAGCTTGCCGAGCGTGATGGAAGGGATGCCCGATGGTGGGGAAGTCTGTCCGGGAATGACGACCGTGTCGCCCGCCGTAGGCACGGCACAGGGATTGTCCCAGTTGCCGAGCGCCGCCCAATCGGCGCTGACGCCTCCCGTCCAGGTGAGCGTGGTCGGATCAGCTGGGTGGACCGTGATGCGCGTGTTGCCCGAGGTGGCTGAACAGCTGCCGTTCGACACCTCGACCGAGTAGAGTCCCGACTGCGTCGCGGTGTAGCTCGCGGCCGTGGCGCCGCCGATCACAACGCCATTGCGCCGCCAGATGTAGCTCAGTCCGGCGCCGGTGGGCGCGTCGAGCACGACGCTGAGTCCCTCGCAGAACGTGGTCGGACCGTTGGGCGTGATGGTCGCCGTCGGAACGTCGAGCACCGCGAGATCGCTGCCGTTGTCCGTTCCGATGACCGCGGGCGAGGAGGACACGACGCGGATGCGGTAGCCGGTCCCGGCGGCCGCTCCCGCGGGAATGACGGCGGAGATCTGGCCCGACGTCGTTCCGCCGAGCGTGCCGATATTCGTCGGGGCGCTGAAATCCCCCACGGCGTCCGAGAGCTGCGCGGTGAAGACATTTCCCCCGGCATAGGTGCCGGTGGCGGTGAAGGGCACGGTCACGCCCGCACCCTTGCAGTATTGCGCGGGAGTGATCGCCCCCGTGCTGATGCCGAAGGCGACGACGTTGATGATGCCCTTCATCCCGCTGGCGGCATGCGGTGCGCAGACGTAGTAGTAGGTCCCCGCCAGCGCGAAGATCACGGTACCGCCGCCGAATCCGAGCGAGAAACCGCCGTTGGATGTGTTTCCGTTCGCATTCCACGTGGCCTGACTCACCTCCACCACGTTATGCATGGGATCGAGGACGAAGTTCACCGTGTCGCCGACGGCGATCGTGATGTTGGAGGGACTGAACGAGAATCCCGAGTTGGTGATCTGATGCTGCGCCGCCGGCGCGGAGGATACCAGCGCGAGGAACAATACGAGCGAGAGGGAACAGATGTATATATGTTTCATGACGGTGCCAGGGCCTCGTGATGGGGGAGATCGTATGCTTTCAATCCAGATGACACGGCACGATACGAAGGGCAGGGCTCCGTGTCTGTGATAAAAATCACAGAGGGATTTATTTATGCACCGCCAGCCGGGGAAATAGATTTTGGGATTTGACCGCGGAAGCCGTATACTGCCGTGTAATAAAAGCAAAAATCGGATTTTCTAGCACGCGAATATCGGATCGCCTGGTGTGATGTGCGCGGACGTATCCGGTTTCCGCATTGTTCCGTTTCGAAGAGAAGGAGGATAGAATGCTTCAACGATTTCCACTTATCGTGATGACGGGGATGCTGCTGCTCCTCGCCGCCTGCAGCGACGAACCCGCGGGTCCAGCCGCTGACGGACAGTCCGCACCGCCCGAGGCCGCGCCGTTCGACCGACCGGGCGGCGAGATCGATCTCCGGGACCGCTACATCGTGGTGTTCAAGGACGCCACGACGGACACCGACGGACTGATCGACGAACTCACGCGCGGCAACGGCAGCCAGGTGCATTTCCGCTATCGTCACGCCATCAAGGGCTTCTGCGCGACAATCCCTTCGCAGGCGCTGGAAGGCATTCGCCGCAATCCCAACATCGACTACATCGAGGCCGACGGTCCCGTTTCGAAATGGGGTGTGCAGGCCAATCCCCCGAGCTGGGGACTCGACCGCATCGATCAGCGCAACCTGCCCCTGAACAGCAGCTACACCTACAACACGGACGGCACGGGTGTCACGGTGTACATCATCGACACGGGCATCCGCTTCGATCACCAGGAATTCTCGGGCCGCGCTTCCTCCGGCTATGATTTCATCGACAACGACACGGACGCGTCCGACTGTGACGGACACGGCACGCACGTGGCGGGCACGGTGGGAGGAACGACCGTCGGCGTCGCAAAGAACGTCGCACTCAAGGCGGTGCGCGTGCTCAACTGCACGGGCTCGGGTTCATACTCGGTCGTCATCGCCGGTGTGGATTGGGTGAAAAACTATCATACCTCTCCCGCGGTCGCCAATATGTCGCTGGGTGGAGGCGGATCGCTGGCGCTCGACCAGGCAGTGGCGAGCGCCGTTGCGTCCGGCGTCACCCTCGCGGTTGCGGCGGGCAACAGTAACGCGCCCGCGTGCAACTATTCCCCCGCGCGCGAGCCGAGCGCGATCACCGTCGGCGCGACCACGACCAGCGACGCCCGCGCGTCGTACTCGAATTACGGCAGCTGCGTCGACATCTTCGCGCCGGGTTCGAGTATCTATTCCTCCACGATGACCTCGACCAACACCTATGCCTCGTGGTCGGGCACATCGATGGCGACCCCGCACGTCGCTGGTGTCGCGGCGCTGTATCTGAGCGCCAATCCCGGTGCGTCGCCCGCGCAGGTGACGGCCGCCATCGTCAACGGCGCGACCGATGGTGTCGTCGGGAACCCGGGCAACGGATCGCCCAACAAGCTGCTGTACAGCCTGCTGACCGGTTCCGGCGGCGGCAATCCCCCGGCTGCTCCTTCCGCATTGAGCGCGGCCGCGGCGTCCTCGAGCCAGATCAACCTGAGCTGGACCGACAACGCCGGCGACGAGTCCGGATTCCTGATCGAGCGCTCGCTCGACGGTTTCCTCTTCTCGCAGATCGGATCGGTCGGAGCGAATGTGACGAATTACAGCAGCACGGGACTCAATCCCGGCACGCTCTACTACTTCCGCGTGCGGGCGTTCAACAGCTACGGGAATTCGGCGTACTCCAACACGGCAAATGCGACGACGCTGGCGCCTCCCGCGGTGACCTACGTGCATGTCGGCGCCGCGAACGGCTTCTCCACACCGGTGAAAAACAACTGGACCGCCACGCTTGACGTCACCGTGCATGACGCATCGCACGCACCGGTCGCCGGTGCCGCGGTGACGGTCGCCTGGAGCGGCGGCGCGAGCGGGAGCGCGACCGCGGTGACGAATTCCTCGGGCGTCGCGCGCGTTACCACATCCCCGATCAACCGGAAACGGACGTCGGTGAGCATGACGGTGACAAACATCACAGGCACGAACCTGTCCTACGACAGCGGCGCGAATCACGCGACACTGCCGGTACTCGTCAGCAAACCGTAGAACGATCATCATCTGCCATGCATGCGCGGGACCGCCCCTCACCGGACGGTCCCGTTCGTTTTACGGGCGCATTCAGATGAAGAATATTCTTGCCTTTTTTTATGGTATTTCGTCTGCGGAATACATATTTTTCGCACAATTCCATCGGCAGATCACAGTCTCCGTCGTGCGGGACGGAAACGGCAGGCAGCATCCCCGAGTCGCATACTGATTGATACAGACAGTCTCACGCGCACCCTACTCAAGGAGATACTCGATGAAACGTTTTTCATTCATTCTCACGGCGATGTTCCTCGTTCTCGCCGCCTGCAGCGAGCAGCCCTCGGGTCCGGCGACCGAAGGCGACGCCGGTCTGCGGAAAGCAGTGACGCAGGACGCGAACGGTGAATTCGATCTCAAGGACCGGTACATCGTCGTGTTCAAGGACGAGGTCGGCAACGTCGATGCGGCCGTGGAGCAGATGACCCGCGGCAACGGCAGCACGGTGCACTACCGCTACCGTCACGCGATCAAGGGCTTCTGCGCGACCATTCCCCCGCAGGCCATCGAAGGCCTCCGCCACAATCCGAATGTCGCCTACATCGAACCGGATGGAATGATGTATGCGATCGCGACGCAGCCCTCAGTGCCGAGCTGGGGTATCGACCGCATCGATCAGGCGGCACTGCCGTTGAGCACGACCTATACCTACAACAACGACGGTGCGGGTGTGACCGTGTACATCATCGATACCGGCATCCGTTATGATCATCAGGAATTCAACAGCCGGGCGATCTTCGGCTTCGACGCCTTCGGAGGGACGGGAGCAGACGGCAACGGCCACGGCACGCATGTATCCGGAACGGTCGGCGGTTCCACGGTAGGTGTGGCAAAGGGAGTGACGCTCGTCGCGGTGCGCGTCCTGAACAACAAGGGCTCGGGCACGACCGCGGGCGTCATTGCCGGTGTGGATTGGGTGACCGCGAACCACGCATCGCTCTCCGTCGCAAACATGTCGCTGGGCGGCGGATACTACAAGGCGTTGAACGATGCAGTGGCTGACGCCGTCAATGCAGGTGTCACCTTCGTCGTCGCCGCCGGCAACGAGAGCACCGACGCAAGCACGAAATCCCCGGCCAGTACACCTACGGCCATCACCGTCGGTGCCACGACGAGCACGGACGGCTGGGCGTACTACTCGAACTACGGGAGCATCGTCGACGTCCTCGCGCCGGGTTCGGGCATCGTATCGGCCTACAAGAACTCCTCGACATCCTACGCGACGATGTCCGGTACTTCGATGGCATCGCCGCATGTTGCCGGTGTCGCGGCGCTGTACCTGAAGGCGAATCCCGGCGCCACGCCTACCGCGATCCAGAGCGCTATCAAGAGCGGAGCGACACCCGGAGCCATTCCCGGTGCTCCGAGTGGGACGACCAGGGATCTGCTGTACAGTCTCGTCGCTGGCGGAGGTGGAGGTGGAGGCGGCACCGCACCGGCGGCGCCGACGAATCTCATAGCCACCGCTGTTTCATCGAGCCAGATCAACTTAATCTGGACCGACAATGCGACGGATGAGAGTGGATTCTACATTGAGCGCCTGGACGGATCGAACTTCGTACAGATCGCTTCTGTCGGTGCGAACACCACAACGTACAGCAACACCGGTCTCACAGGCAATACGCAGTACAAGTATCGAGTGCGCGCATGGAATTCATACGGGAACTCGGCGTATTCCAATGAGGCGAGCGCCACAACGCCACAGCAGCCGTCTTTGGCCGATGTCTGGCTCACCGCGGCGAGCGGATCAGCAGCGATGATAAATAAGAGCAACTGGTCGGCAACTCTCACGGTGGAACTGAAGAACTCTTCCGGCCAAGGGATGCAAGACCTGATAGTGTATGTATCGTGGAGCGGGGGTGCCACGGGTAGCGCAACTGCCATCACGGACGCGAACGGACAGGCGTCCATCACGACGGGCCCACTCAACTACAAAAAGGTTGCTTCTGTTGACATGACCGTTACCAATGTCACCGGGACGAATATTAATTACCAGGGTCCCGCGTCAGGGGTTACGCTCCCGGTCCGCGTCAGCAAACCCTGATCAAGCCACGAATCCGATCCAGCTTTCAGAGGGCCGTCCGAATGGGCGGCCCTTCAGTTATCCCATCCCCGAACTCCCAGCTTGACGGAAACACATCTGCCCCGGAGAGAGGTCTCCAGCCCAGGTACGGAAACACATCTGCCCCGGAGAGAGGGCCCCAGCCCAGATACGGAAACACATCTGCCCCGGGCGCAAGCCCGGGGAATGGGGATTGGGATTGGGAATGGGGATTGGGATTGGGAATGGGGATTGGGATTGGGAATGGGGATTGGGA
>CAZWNO010000092.1:15245-16653 GCA_964635845.1 uncultured Chromatiales bacterium | reverse complement strand
GCACTGAACACGGCCGAGGGACGCTACATCCTCACCGGCCTCGGAGAGGCGGGCGACATGGGCGTCGAACGTGTACGCCGCGCCATGGCACAGGCGGTCAAGCTGGCGGCGGGCTACGTCGCGCCGACGGTCGCGATCTACTGTCCCCTTGAGGAAATCTTCAAGAAAATCCTGCCGGTGCCCTTCGAGGACTCGGTGATCGCGATGATCGAGGGCGCCACCCTCGCGCTGTACAGGTACCACGCCTTCATCAAGGACAAACCGGATGAGAAAAAGGGGAAAATCAGGGAGCTGAAGGTCGTCACCGCGGACGAGGGATATCAGAGCCGCCTGAAATCGGCGATCCACGAGGGGACGATCATTGTCGAGGCCGTGGAGTTCGCGCGGAACCTTGCGAACGCACCGGCAAACGTGATGAACACCGAGGCGCTGACGAAGGAGGCGGTCGCGCTGGGCAGGAAGTTCATGATCAACACTGTTGTCCTGAACAAAAAGGAAATCCTCGCCAACAAGATGGGCGGGCTTCTCGCGGTGAACCAGGGCAGCGCGCATGAGCCGCGATTCATCGTCATGGAATACAACGACAAGAAGCGCCGCCTCGCCCCGTACGTGCTCGTCGGGAAAGGCATCACCTTCGACTCGGGAGGCATCTGCATCAAGCCCGCCGCGAACATGGACGAAATGAAAATGGACATGAGCGGGGCGGCCGCGGTGCTCGGCGCGATGTACGCCATCGCAAAACTCAAGCTTCCGGTCCGCGTCATCGCCCTGATTCCGGTTACGGACAATATGTCGGGAGGCGCGGCGTTCTGTCCGGGTGATATCATCAAGATCTCGGACGGGACGACGGTGGAGGTGAAGAACACCGATGCGGAAGGGCGGCTGATCCTCGCCGATGCGCTGGTCTACGCCCAGCGCTTCAAGCCAGCGGCAGTCATCGACTTGGCCACGCTTACCGGAGCGGTGGTGATCGCCCTCGCCTCGCATGCGACGGGAATGTTCGGCAACGACGCGGAACTCAAGTCCGCGTTCCGCGAAGCGGGCGAACGCACGTTCGAACGCGTCTGGGAACTGCCGCTGTACGAGGAATACGGGAAGATGCTGAAGAGCGATGTGGCGGATCTCTCCAATATCGGCGGGCAATGGGGCGGCGCCTGCACGGCGGCGGCTTTCCTCCAGCATTTCGCCGGAGAGTACCCTTGGGTGCATCTCGATATCGCGGGCACCGCCATGCTCGACACTGCGGGTGATTATCTGCCGAAGGGCGGAACCGGCGTCGGCGTCCGGCTGCTGATCGATTTCCTGCGCTCACGCCCATGACGCGCGCGGACGCGGCCCGCGGGAGCTAAAGTCGCGTACCGATGGAGAAATACAGGTTCGGGGGACCGAAGCGCACCGGCGTTTCCGC
>CAZWNO010000092.1:12612-15235 GCA_964635845.1 uncultured Chromatiales bacterium | reverse complement strand
GGAAGTAGAAACTGTGCCCGAGGCCGAAGTCCGCCGGTCCGATCGGCGTGTCGAATCCGATCTGCAGGCCGATGCCATGCCGCAGATCCTCGAGTTTGATCAGTTCCGGGTTCTCCCAGGTGCGGCCGAGATCGTAACGGAGCGCGATATAGGTGTCATACATGATGTGCAGCGGAAGAGTATAGCGGATCTCCGCGCCGACGACGGCGACCTGCCTGCCGTTGTATTCATTTTCACGCATCCCCATGAACGAGTACAGCCCGCCGAGACGGAATTCCTCCGTGCGGGGCATGGTCTTGTCGCCGTATCCGAACAGGAAGCGCGGATGCACGACAAGAATGTCCGGAATCAGGGGCACGTAGAATTCATATGCCAGAGTCAGGCGCGTGAAGGCCACTCCGCTGCCGAGCGCGGTCTGCGCGGATGCGTATTCGGCCTCGAACAGGATGCCCTGCCGGGGATAGGGATACCGGTCCTTCGTATCGATCGTCGATGAGATGCTCAGTTCCACGAGCGTGTGATTCTCGCTGATAGGCTCGGCGTACATCGTCCGGATCTGATCGGTGCGGATTTCCTGCTTCTCGTAGCGCAAGGTCGCGAGCAGGTTTCCGAATCGCTCGACATCGAGTCCCACGGATGCGCGCGTCCCCAGGTAGATATTGCGATACACGAAGGTCACCTCGCGTTCGAAGCGCTTCGGCGAGAGTCCCGCTACATCCTCGAAATTATTGTAATCGCGAAAACCGTAATAGCCCGACAGTCGTGCGCTGAACGGCGAGTAGAACAGGCGGTTGGTGCTGTAGCGCAGCGCATATTCGCGGTTGCTCTGCCCGCTGAAGAACAATCCCGAGAGCTCCGTGCCGCTGCCGAGGAAATTGGCGTCACGCAGCTGCAGGCCGATCTGCGCATTGCGCTCGTTGTCGACGAGCAGGCCGGTCTGCAGCTCCTGCGAGGCGCGCTCGACGACGCGTATCACCAGCCGCGTACCGTCATCGGTTTCCTCGATGTCATATGCGACGTGGTGGAACAGGTTGAGTGCGAGCAGATTGCCCATCCCGCGCTTCATTTCCGACACACGGAATACGTCTCCCGCGCTGATCGGGATCTCGCGGAGGATGACCACGGGATCCGTGCGTGTATTCCCGCTCACGGTGATTTCCTCCAAGACACCCTCATGCATCCAGAGCCGGACCATGCCCGGTGCTTCGATGGACACCGAGTCGACGCGCACGAGCGAGTAGCCGCGGTCGCGGTAATCCTCGAGAATGTATTCCGAGATCTCCCGCACCAGTTCAGCCGTGACCGGCTGTCCGATCCACCGCCCTTCCAATCCGGCGATCACCGATTCGTCGATGAGTTTGCTCCCACGCACCTCGATGGCCTTGATGACGGGTGCGGATTCGGCCGCGATTTCAGCGATTCCGTTCTCATACAGGAGCACATCGACCTGGGAATAGCGGCCGTCGAGGGAGAGGAGTACGGCCTTGCGGTATACCTCGTCGAGGGAATGCTCGTCGGAGAACCAGGGATCCTTGAGATGGTAGGCGGGACCGGGATTCACCCGGTACCGCTGCGGCGGTGTATCCGGCCTGTTCATGCGGGAGGCGGCCGCGTCGATGAGACGGTTCCGAAGCTCCCGCGCGGCGCTGCGCCCCGCGGCGTACCCGAGCGCGATCAGTGAATCGATCCTGGTAAAATCCGTCCCGCTTATCCCGTGCAGCTCCGGTTTGATCACCAGGTCGGCGTGCGCGAGCTGCCCCTCGTTCTGCGGGATCATGACGATATTGAACACCTGGTCGATTATCTGCAGCGCGCTGCCGAGTCCTTCGGCGTCGCGGTACGGGCTTGTCGTATTCACCGCGACGATCATCTCGCAGCCGGCGTCGGCCGCGACAGTGACGGGAATGTTGGCGCGCAATCCGCCGTCGACGAGCAGCATCGAATCGCGTGCCACGGCGGCGTACATCACCGGAAGGGTGGTGCTTGCGCGCAGGCATTCCGCGAGACTGCCGGTGGACAGCACCACGCTGCGCCCGGTATGCAGGTCGGTGGCGACGGCGCGGAACGGTATTCCGAGGGAATCGAAATCCGTGGAGTGATAGAGCCCCTGGAGCGTGAGTTCGTTGAGCAGATTGGTCAACCGCTGCCCGTTGGATACTGATCGCGGCAGCACGGGCAGCAGCCCGTCGAAGCGCAGGGTGAGGATCGAACGGTCGGAGAGCGGTTTCTGGTCCACCGAGAGGTAGCGCCGGTCCGCCTCGTCGGTGAGCCGCAACGCGGAACTCCAATCGATGCCGTGCACGGCTTCCTCGAGGCGCCGGGCGTTGTAGCCGGCGGCGTACAATCCGCCGACGACGCTTCCGATGCTCGTGCCGACGATGAAATCGGGGCGGATGCCCGCCTCCTCGAACGCGCGGAGCACGCCGATCTGCGACAGTCCGCGGGCGCCGCCCCCGCTGAGCACCAGTCCGAGGCGGGGACGCCACGGTGCGCCCGGTACGAAATCCCCGCTCACATACGGGGCGCCGCGCATGGGTACGGGGATGCGCATGTGCGGGCGCGGCGCAGCGGCGGAGATCGCTACCAGCGTGCTGTCGTCCGTGCTGCTGCCCGCACCGCCGCC
>CAZWNO010000092.1:0-12512 GCA_964635845.1 uncultured Chromatiales bacterium | reverse complement strand
GGGGACGGTGCCTCCGGGGACGGTGCCTCCGGGGACGGTGCCTCCGGGGACGGTGCCTCCGGGGACGGTGTCCTGCTGCGCTTCGAGCATGGCCGGGCAGAGGCAAAGCAGGGCGGCGATGAAGAGATGAATGCAGATCTGACGCATCATCAAAATTTACGGGCATAAAAAAGTACATGCAAGCCGGAAAAACTTGCATGTACTCGCCGTACCCGAGGAGCGGGATCCGGCCGGAAGTATGAGGAAAGGAAGGAGGTTGGACTTTCCGCGTTGCCGCGGAAACTCTGCAGCGTCCGTCAGGCCCTCATAACCTGCGGACGACACTCACTGATTCAGATATCCCAATGGGAACTGACGCCCAGCGCAACCGCGCTGAACGAGGTTGAAAGATGCGGCGTGATGTCCATCGTGCCGATGTCGAGTTTGAAATTGTCTGCGATGAAACCTATGCCGGCGCCGAGCGTGACGGGACGGATGCCGCCGAAATTCGCGCCCAGGCGGAATGCCACGTTGTACAGAAGTTCGATTTCCGTTCCCAGTCCCAGGCGCGGATTGGACGTGTTGCCGGCCACATCGTTGAAGCCCTGCCTGTAGGCGAATGTGAAATGCCATTTCTTGCCTTTGCGCGGCAGGTCGGGCACACTCACCACGCCGGCGACGATCAACGCGGAGGGCAGCGGGGTGGAGAACGAGGGAACGGCGTACTCGCGGCCGTTGAGCCGGTTCGTGATTTCCTCGACCTGATCGCTCGTCGTGACATCGTCGATCGTGAAATCCTCCCGCGTCGAGATCTCGTACGCCCGGCGATTCCAGGTCACGGAACCGAGGTCGACGAGACTCACCCCGGCGCTGAAATACCGATTGACCTGTACGTTCGCGCCGAGGTCGATGCCCAGACCGCTGCCGACGGGATCGGGAAAGAGCGTGTAATGGAAATCGTTATTGGCGAACAGCCAGTCTTCCGAGCCCGCGTAGCGCGCCACCATGTCGGCGGTACCGCGCACCTCGTAGGTGTCGGGATCTGTCTCGAAGCTGCTGTTGAAGCGCTCGAGCCCGAAATACGCGTAGCCGTGCACGAGCTTGACGCTTGCGCCGACCAGCAGGGGGATGCGGCGGTAGATCTTGAATTCCTGCGCCACGGTGAGCGCATAGTCACGCGTCCAGGAGGAACTGACCTCCGTTTCGGAGAAATCAAAGCGCTTCCCCGGTTCGTTCCCGAAAAATGTGAATTCGGCAAACGAGCGCGGGAGTGCGATGTTGCTGCCGGTGCGCTCGGTGACGCTGAATGCCGCGGTCAGATATTTCGTGGAGACCATCAGCCCGCCGAGCGCATAGCGGATGTCGTGCGTGAAATGCCCGACGTCACCCTGAAAGGTGTTGAGGATCGCCTGCTTGTCCGAAGTGTTCAGATAGGTCGGCTCGCGTCTGCCTCTCTCGTCGGGCGTTCCGGTGAAATATCGTTCGTAGGACGCGTAGTCCATGAAGTCCGCTCCCGCTTGCGCGCCGAAGGGCAGCACGCCGAGGGAGACGGTCACACCGTCGTTCGGGACCAGCTGAGCGGGATTGACATTCAGGGCGTCGAGGCCGCGCACGAGTCCGGCGCTGCTGTTGCCCATGCCGGTCAGCCGCGCGCTCGTGCCGATCGTCTGGCCCGTTCCCGCAGGCGGGACCGCGGTGCAGAGCAGAATGGTGAGAAGTCCGTATCGCAGGTGACGCAAAGCCATCATGTGGTGATCCTTGTTCGTCATTTCTCGGTGATCGCGGTGCTGACGTTCAGGCGTGCGTAACCGCGCACGCGCACGTAGTCGGTGGAACGGAAGGTGCCGCCGCTCTCCTGCGAATTGAAGGAGATGCGGAAGCGGATGAAGGCCGCCTGTGCGAGCTTGGCGAAATCACCCGCGGTGAAGTGCATGGTGACCTTCTCGATGATGGAGCGGCTGACGAAGCCCGAGGCGTCGACAGGAGCCGAGCGCACGCTGAGCGGAGCGCCGTCGACCGATACAGGGACGAGCAGCGAACGATAGCGGCTGTCGAGAAATTCCGGCTCGATAATCACCGCGGTCGGCAGGTGGTTCTCGAGATCGAACGACAGCGTGCCCTCGTTGACTTCCGCCAGTTTCTTGCGACTGTCCTCGTCGATCACCATGTCGACCGTGTCGGTGACGCTTCCGTTGATCTGGGAAAAGCGCATCGGAAACTCCACATATAGGTCGCCTGCGATCTGGTCGTCCGCTCCGGCGCTGCCGTATTCGCGCGTCGGATTGAGGACGAATTCGCCCTCCAGCCCGAGGCTGTCGGGATACGCGGGAGAGAAGGAGTTGAGGAAGCTCACGACCTGCGCGTCATCGAACCGGATGGTCGTCTGCGAATTGCCGGCGATATCGACGGGTGCGACGTTCAGCCGCGCGCTCGATCCGCCGCTGCCCTTGCCGAGCACCGACGCCGCGCTGATCCCGACGGGAAGCATCGCTTCGTTGCGCAGCTGCGCCCACATCCTCGCCTCGGACAGCTGGATCGATCCCGCGATGTCGCGGTCGATGCTGAAGTCGGAATATTCCATCCTTCGCACGCGCAGTGCGGTGGGCGCGAGCGTGCCGCTCATGGACGCCAGCAGCACGTCGCGCAGGCGCCCGGTGACCGCGACGCTGTCATTGCGGTGCACCGTGACCGGCGAGGAGACGGCATCGTCCGTTACGATCTGCGCACTGTAGGAGATATCGGTTTCATTCCGCAGCAGCAGCGCCGCACCCGCGAGATCGATGCTGAAGGTCTTGTTGCTCTTCGGACCGACCTTCGCGGTGACGCAGACGGGTGCTCCGCCCCGGGTCGCGCTCGCGACGGTGATCGCCACCTCGGCACCCAGGTTGAAATAGTTGTTCACCACGAACTGCAGCGTGCCGCTGCGTACGAGTCCGTCGCGAATCCGCAGTCCGCTGCCATTGGTGATGTTGACAGTGCGGCTGTAGCTGAGGTCCTGCGAGGGGACATAGCCCCGCACGGACAGGACATCGGTATCCGTGAGCGCGCCTTCCACGCCGAGACTCATCGCGCTCGTGACATCGACGGTTTTCCCGCTGCTGCCCGGCGACGATACGTCGAAGGTGAGGCGCATGCTGCTGATCAGCTTGAGGCCGTCGAGTTTCATCGACGGCAGTGTGATCCGCTGCCCGGGCTGGATGAGATTCGCGTAACTCGTCTGTCCCAGCGTGTTCCCGGCCGCATCCTTCAGGCGGATGTCCTCGAGACGCAGCGGTACCGGGGTGCTGTTCGTGAAGTCGAGGGCGAGCTTCCCCTTGGCGAAGACCACTTCCTCGAAGAACTCATGCGCATCGATGGCGACGCTCACTCCGAGATCGTTACGGATGGAACCGACGACCTGCGGCCCCCTCGGGAGGCTGGGGAAGAGCGTGAACACGTTCAGCTGCTGATCGAGGTAGTCGGGAATTTCGAACCGCACCGCGTCGAAGGTCTCCGATGCGCGGAAATCGTAGTCGCTGATGCGGAGATTGTCGCCGAGGCTGATCGCGCTGACGGGATACCGCTGCGTGACCATGAGCACCTGATCACCGTTTTCCGAGATGCGCAGCATCTGGTCGTCCCTGAGGAGATCCGCCATCGTGTATGTCTTGTTGATCAGCGGCATATTGGCGTCGATGTCCCATTCGGGAAGCACCGGGGCCAGAGGTTCGGAACAGCCGCCGAATATCGTCGCCGCGATGACCATCGCGGTGAAGGCGAGGGCCCAGGCGATCGGGGGCTTGGATGGCAGGGTTTGACTGATCATTGGACCATACTCCTCTATGAATTTTCCTTCATCACTTCCGTCGTCGTCTATCGAATGAGCAGCCGCTGCACGAGCGTGTGCGCGCCGGCCTGAAGTCGGATGAAATACATGCCCGGGCGCAGTCCCTGCGTTTCAAGCATTGCGCTCTGCGTTCCTGATTCGGATACCGCGATGCGTTTTTCCGAATGGCGGCGGCCCAGCGCATCCCAGAGGCTGAGATCCGCCTCGCCGTGTGCCGGCAGGGTGAACGTACAGGTGACAACTCCTCCCGCGTGTACCGGCTGCGGATAGGGGATGTGCAGCTGCGGCGACATCGTGGATTCCTGCATGTCGTCGACACCGGCCAGCACCGACGTCAGGGCGATGGTCAGGTCGGTGTTCTCCAGGGACAGCCGCAGGCGCAGCATGTTGCCAGTCTGATCCCATTCGGCGATCCCATCGCCTGTCACGGAGGTGACCGTGAAGGGAATCCGCAGCTGCAGCGACGCGGGTTCGCTGCCGCGGATGCTCAACCGGATGATGGAGCCGTCGAATGCGGCGACGGCGCGCAGACATTGCGATGAAGACAGCAGCACCCGGTCGTCGGACCGGATGAAGCTGCCTCCATCCAGCATCCAAAGATCCGGCCTGCCGGCGGAATCGAGGACGCAGTGAAATGCGGAAGCATCGGTACGTACCATCCCGAGCATCGGGAGGGAGGCGGACGCGGCGGCACCGGTCGCGTTCAGCAGCGAAAGAAATTCCTGTGATCCGTGTTTGACGGAAAGGGCGGAAAGCCCGTCGCACTGGCGGAGCACGGTCATCTCGACAGCGTCGGTCGATCGCGCCGCGGAGAGGATGGTGTGGAAGGCGGCCTCGCTGCCGCGGGACTTCGAGTAGAACGCGCTGTGCTTGGCGAACTGGCTGCCTGAAGGCGCGTGGCTGCGCGTGACGCTGGTCTGCTCCGGTGCGCCGGCCGGGGTCGCGACGACCGCATGCAGCGACATCGCATTGCGTGTCCATGTCGCTCGCTGGCGGGAGAAATCGGCTGTGTAACTCCGTAACGTTTCCAGTCCGTTGCCGTGCAGCTGATGCGTGAAATCGCGCGGGTACGTCGAGCTGCAGCGATCCGCGAGCACGATGAATTTTCCTCCGAGCACTGCCGCCCGGCGCTCGATGTCGGCCCCCTGGTACGCGGTGCGGATGGCGACCATGCCCGCGTCAGCGCAGCTCAGCGTATCGGCCATGAAGGCATCGACGCCGAAGAGCGACGTGCCCCAGGCGGTGCTGTCCGGTCCCTTCCCGTCCACGAGCACGATATTGTGCTGGTCGCCGAACACGAGCGCTCCGCGCTCGCCGCTGCTGTGGTATCCCGGCTCCATCGCGAGCAGCTCTCCGCCCACGTGGAGGATGAATGCGGTTTCATTTGCATGCTTGTGGCCGCTGCCGACCGGTGAGCGGTGGGTCCGCGCGATGCCGTGCTTCCCGATCAGCGCGAAATACAGCGCGTCGGAATTCCAGTCGCTGCGGAATACCGCGTAGCCGGCATCCGGCCACAGCCGCGATGTCGGCAGCGAGGGCGCGGCGTGCCGCGTTGCCGCCTCGTTGAGCAGGTACTCCACGCGGGCATCGAAATTCCGGGAGAGTTCCGTCGAGAGCCGCGCATGATCGATCTCGCAGCCGGCGCCCTCGTAATTGGGCCATGCCATCCATGCGGCATCGGGCTGCACGGAAGCGATCGTGGCCGCTTCCGGGAACCAGGCGTTCCGGTACGTGTCCTCGAAAGGAGGAAGCATGCCGTCGGGCATGCGCAGTGTGGCGATCCATTCGAACAGGCGCAGGTATTTCGGATCGTGCAGGGGACTGCGAACTTCCCTCCCCTCGACGAGCAGGGCGCCGCCGTCGCAGCGCGCGTCGAGCGCGAGGAAGAACGGTATGAGATTCTGCATCGCGTAGCGGAAGTACCAGGGTCCTTCGCTGTATCCGAAGTACCCGTCCGCGCTGCTCTGGTATTCGAAGAGCGTGGATTCGATGTGAAGCATGGCCGTCTGCAGCCACTGTCCGGGCGAGAATCGTGTTCCGTGCATCTCCTCGTCGAGGAGGATGAGCGCCGCATACCCGGCGGCGGCGGCGAGCTTGAGCGACAGGTTGTTGCGGATGACGAATCCGTTCCGCAACTGCTGCGTCGCGTTGTCGGCGAATGCCGCGAGCGTCCGTTCCGCCTCGGGCGAAGCGGCGCCGCTGGCGGCGCGGTAGAAATCATAGGCCGTGGCGAACTGCATGAGTTCGACCGCCTTCCACTGAAATTCCTCCACGACATTGCCGACCGCGGGATCAATCGCCCGGAGCAGCTGCTCGAGCCGCGTGACCTGCCCGGCGAACTCCTGCTGGGCAAGCGGCGCCATGTCGTCGTCGAGTCCGACGATGAGCACGAAGCCGAGCGCCTTCGCGACCGCGGATGCCTCGAGCTGGGAGGAAGGCTCAGATCCGGCAACGTGATACAGATTGGCATACAGTGCCTGTGCGAGCGCATCTTGCGTGATGTTTCCAAGAGCATGGGTCACCCTTTGGGGGTTGCCGGATCTGAGGGATGCGAGCATCTCTATCTGGGAGGGATAGCCGGTCTGAGCCGTGACCGGCGAGGGATGGAACATGATGCCCGCAAGCAGGCACAGTATGCCAGTAAAAAACCTCATATCATGATTTCTTCCGTCATCGTCGATCCTGTCGTCATCGCTGATCCTGTCCCGGCATTCCAGTCCAATGCACGCCGGGATTTTCTCCAGTGTACACAGCGAAAGTTATGCGGGGGAACTTACAGCAGTCTTAATCCCTGCTTACAATTCCGTCAGAATGGAGGGAAGGGATGTCCGGAAACAGGACAGAGAAGGAGGGAGGGGAACGAAGCGTTATCCGGGGATCGTCCCGATCGCCTGAATTCAGCCTTTGGGCCAGAGGGTTTCGAGGAAACGCGCCGGGGGACGGACGGGACGGAGTGTAGCGATGTCCAGAAAAGCGTGCGTGGTATAGCCCGTGGCGATGAGCATGTTGTCGCTCTCGCGGCGGACCTCGTAGTCGATGCGCATCGTGGAGCGAGGGATCGCATGCACCGCGCTGTGCACGATTATCATATCGTCATAGCGGGCCGGATGGTGAAAGCGGCAGTGCGCTTCGACGAGCGGCAGTCTCGTGCCCGAGCGCTCGAACTCGGCGTAGGTCATGCCATTCGCGCGCAGCAGCTCCGTCCGGCCGACTTCGAAATACTCGAGGTACTTGCCGTTGTAGACGATCTGCATCTGATCGGTATCCGCGTACCGCACGCGGATCGCGGTGTCGTGCGCGACTGTTTTCATCAGGAGGAGAATTCTCCCATTTGTCCGAATTTCCTGATGCGGTTGCGGCGCAGCTGTTCGGGTTTCTGGGAGCGGAGCTGCTTGAGTTCCTCGAGCAGCGCGGTTTTGAGCAGGAGGGCCGCTTCGACGTGGTTGCGGTGCGCGCCGCCCAGCGGTTCGGGGATGATGCGGTCGATGATTCCCTGCGCCAGCAGGTCGGGTGCCGTGAGTTTGAGGGCCTCGGCTGCCTGCTCCTTGTACTCCCAGCTGCGCCAGAGAATGCTCGAACAGGATTCCGGGGAAATGACGTTGTACCAGGTGTTCTCCAGCATGAGGATGCGATCGCCGACGCCGATGCCGAGTGCGCCGCCCGAGGCGCCTTCGCCGATGATGACGACGATGATCGGAACGGGGATGCGCGCCATCTCGAACAGGTTGCGCGCGATCGCTTCGGCCTGCCCGCGCTCCTCGGCCTCGATGCCCGGGTAGGCTCCCGGAGTGTCGATCAGGGTGATCACGGGGCGGCCGAATTTCGCCGCCAGATGCATCAGGCGCAAGGCCTTGCGATAGCCTTCCGGGTTGGCCATGCCGAAGTTGCGGAAGAGATTGCTCTTGGTGTCGCGGCCTTTCTGCTGGCCGAGAATCATGACCGACTGTCCCTCGAGCCGCGCGAATCCGCCGACGATAGCGTGGTCGTCGCCATGATGCCGGTCGCCGTGCAGTTCGACGAAATCGCTGGTCATGTGCCGGATGTAATCCTGCGTGTAGGGGCGGTCGGGGTGGCGCGCGAGCTGTACTTTCTGCCAGCGCGTGAGATTGCCGTAGACGGACGCGCGCAGTTCGTTCACGCGCCGCTCGAGCGCGTCGATCTCATCGTTGAGATCGAGATCGTCGATCACGCGACGCATCTCCTCGACTTTCTGTTCGAGTTCGAGAATCGGGCGTTCGAATTCCAGTACTGTCTTGGCCATGACGCGATTCCTCTATATTCTGTTTTTCTTCAATACAAACATCAGCAGCGTGCGGATCAGTATCTCGATGTCGAGAAAGATCGAGTAATTGCGCACATACTGTATCGCGATGCTCAGCACCTCATCCTCCGTCAGCTGCTCGATCGAGCGCAGCTGAGCCAAACCGGTCAGTCCCGGTTTCCCGAGGTAGACCTCGGGCGGCGTCCGGAGGTATTCCGGGTCGTATCCGACGAGACTCCTGCGCCCGATGAGCACATCCGGAAGACCGAGCACGAAGCGGGCGAAGGGTCCGGGATTCGAGCGGCTTCTGAAGAGGGATACCAACGGATAAGGTAACAGGACGCCGGGCAAAGACAAAACGATGTCGAACGTCCGCTTGAGCAGCCGGTTCGAGGCCTTCATGAGGTTGTAGTCGAAATCCACGAGCGGCACGCTGCTGAGCTGATCGACGCTGGTTTTCCCGACGATGAATTCCATGCTGCGCGGAACGATGCGGTAATGCACGCCCTTCCCGCGCGTGCGGCTGACCATCGAGAGAATGTCCGCATAGGACAGGGTGTCGGGACCGATGATCACGTCGGTCACGTCGTTCTCGTCGATAACCTTCCCGATATTCTGCACGCTGCCGAGAACGGGTACCGCCGCGATGGTTTCGCCGATGCGCCGCCTGCTCAGGTCTATCATGCCGATGATGCGGTAGCTCTGCTCGTCGAGACGCTTGAGCCGCTGCAGGACGTCGATCGTCTGTTCGTTCATGCCCACCAGGAGTGTCCGGCGTCCCGTGACCGGATGGTCGCGCCGTCCGGGCACAAGCATGGAGCCGATGATGCGGCGGCCGGGAATCAGCGCGAGATTCAGCGCCCCGGCGATCAGCACCACCATGCGGCTGAATCCCCAGTCCTTGAAGAAGAAGGTCAGCGACGACAGGATCAGGAACGCCAGCAGGACGCCGAGTGCGGAGCGCTCGATGTGGTAATGTTGGCGTGTATAGGTGCCCGAGATCAGCAGTCCGAGCCACATGACCATCACGACGACAATGTACACCGTCGGATAGGCGTACTCGGGAAAGCGGAAGAATCCGCCGAAGCGGATGAACTCCGCGGCCATGATGGCGATGATCGTGGTCAGGGCGTCGAACAGCAGAGGGCCGGCACGGCCGACCATACGGCGGGAGCGGGCGATCGCGAGACGGATCCGGATTCCAATGGAAATCGCGCCGAGACTGAATCCGGACAGGCCGAGATTCTTTTGGGCGAACACCTGCATCGCGCGATAGAATTCCGCATACGCATCGATGCTGCTTCGCTTGGTGCTCTCCCCGCCGTAATGGATGATCTTCGTATCGTGGACGTAGAACAGCTTCCACCCGGCCTTCTGGGTCCGGTAGCACCAGTCGAGATCCTCGCCGTACATGAAATATGATTCGTCGAGTCCCCCGATCGCGTCGTACACGGCCCGTCGGAGCATCATGAAGGAGCCCGAGATCGCATCGACCTCGTAGGATTCGTCCTCGCTCAGAAAGGTCAGATTATAGCGCGCGAAGAGAGGGGATTTCGGGAACAGCGCGCTGAGTCCGCTGAGCTTCGTGAATGACACCCAGGGGGAGGGAAAACTGCGCCGGCATGCGAGTTCGAGACTGCCGTCGGGTTTGATGATCTTGCAGCCGGCCATCCCGACATCCTCGTTCTGCCGGAAGAAGGCCAGCATGCTGCTGATGGTGTCTTCCTGCACGAGCGTGTCGGGATTGAGCAGGAGCATCATGTCGCCGTGGGCTCGCGAGAGCGCGAGATTGTTGGCGCGGGCGAAACCGAGATTTTCCTCGTTCGCGATGAGCAGAACAGCCGGGAAGCGCCGGCGCAGCATCTCCACGGTGCCGTCGTCGGAGTGGTTGTCGACCACGAATACCTCGTGGGTGATTCCCGACAGGGCGGAGCTCAGCGAATGCAGGCAGTTTTCGAGCAGATCCCGCACATTATAGCTGACGATGACCACCGACACGGCGAGTCGCTGTTCCGCGGAGGCGGACGTGCTCATGGCTGTTCCCGGGTGAGACAGACGAAGGGCAGGCGCAGGGCCTGCCCTTCACAATATACGAAAGTCGGGGATTTAGATGGGCTGGTTGATACGGGCGAATTCATCGAGCGTGATCATGGGGAGCCGGTACCGCGCGGCGTATTTCTTCTCCACCGGCACATCGAGACCGTCGTTTTCGATCCCGGTGACCACGATCTCCATCTCACCGCTGCCGAAGAACAGCTCCCTGTTCAGTCCCATGTTGTTGGTCGCCGGATGCTGCTTGACGAGTCGGAGCGTTCCCTCGATCGCGCCTGTGCGCTTCATGACTTCTTTTTTCCCGGCGGCGGTGCCGAAAATCCAGAACGCCGAAACTGGGCTGCCGGAAGTGTAATTCACCACCGTGCCTTCGGCGAAAGCCGGGAACTGCAGCACCAGCATCTCGGTCGCTTTGCCTTCCAGTCCCTGCGTCCGGATGATCATGACATCCGAGGCCGCCTCCTTGAGTCCGACCGCGCCCTTGATGCTGAAGGTCGGTTCCTCGCTCCCCGACGCGATGGCGGCGTGCTCGACGATGTACCCGTTATCGGCGCCGATCAACTCGGTCGCGACCGATCCGCCGGCAGTGCCGGCCGGCTCGGCTTGCTGCTCCTGCTGTCTGGGAGAGCAGGCGGTGAACAAAGCGAGGACGAACAGGAGCGGTATGTATTTCACGGTCGGATCCTTGAGCTGTGAATCATGAAAAAAGACGGATTCATGGTATACGCCAATCATGCGGAGATGGTTTCATTCCTCTCCGCCCGGGTGCTGCATCCGGGAGTGCCGATCGTGTTCCGCACCGCATGCCGCGATTCCGGGCTCCCTGCGGCTATCGATGCAGCACGAGCTGCCCGTTATTGAAAATGCCCAACGGACGGCCGGTCAGACTGCGCCCGTGAAACGGGGTGTTCCGGGATTTCGAGCGGAACGCCGCGGCGTCAACCGTCCACTCCGCCTTCAGATCGAGGAAGGTCAGGTTCGCTTTCGCACCCTCGGCAATGCGGATCTCCGGCAGCCTCAGGATGCGGCGGGGATTCGTGGAGAGCTTCTCGATCAGCTGCGGCAGCGTCAGCCAGCGCTCGAGCAGCAGTTCGGTGATGGAGAGTCCGACCGCGGTTTCAAGTCCCACGATGCCGAAGGGCGCATAGACGAATTCGACTTCCTTCTCGAAGCCGGCATGCGGCGCGTGGTCGGTGGCGATCGCATCGGCCGTCCCGTCGCGCAATGCCTCCTTCATCGCCCGGACGTCGTCGGCGGTGCGCAGCGGGGGATTCATCTTCGTGTTCGAATCGAAGCCGCGGACGGCCTCGTCGGTGAGGGTGAAGTGATGGGGCGTGACTTCGCTGGTGACGTGCAGTCCCTTCGCCTTCGCGACGCGCACGGCCTCCGCGGCGCCCGCGGTGCTCATGTGCGCGAGGTGGTAGCGCCCGTTGATGTATTCGGTGAACATGAGGTCGCGCGCGACGATCGCATCCTCGGAGAGCCGCGGAATCGTCGGCAGGCCGAGTTCAGTCGACACGATGCTCTCGTTCATCGCTCCGCCCGCGAACAGGTACGGGTCCTCCGCGTGCTGTATCACCGGGAGATCGAGCATCGAGGCGTACTCGAGCGCGGTTCGCAGCACTTTCGTGTTCGATACCGGACTTCCGTCATCCGAATATCCGACGACGCCTGCCTCGCGCAGTTCGATCATGGGAGAGATCGAATCGCCCTTGCGGCCTTTCGTGATCGCTCCGATCGGGTAAACGTCGACCGCGAGGCCTTCGGCTCTCCTGAAAATGTAGCTCACCACCGAGGCGCTGTCGATCGGGGGATCGGTGTTGGGCATGCAGGCGACGGCGGTGAATCCGCCGGCGGCTGCCGCGGCGGCGCCGCTCGCGATGTCTTCCTTGTGCTCCTGTCCGGGTTCGCGCAGGTGCACGTGCATGTCGCAGAATCCCGGAGCGATCGTCTTCCCTCCAAGCTCGACGACCTCGGCATTCGAGGCGTCGAGCCCTTCGCCGATGCGTTCGATGATGCCGTCGACGACCAGCAGGTCTCGCTGCGCGTCGAGGCCGGAGACGGGATCGATCAGATGGGCGGACTTGAAAACGTAAGTGGGCATGAAATTACTCCGCTCTGGTTCCGATGAGGTACAGCACTGCCATGCGGATGGCCACGCCGTTCGTGACCTGCGGCAGGATGACGGAATAGGGTCCGTCGGCCACTTCCGACTCGATTTCCACGCCACGGTTGATCGGTCCCGGGTGAAGGATGAGGAGGTCCTTGCCCAGGCTGTCGAGGAGTCGGCGGGTGATGCCGAAGGCGTTGTGATACTCTCGCAGGGACGGGAAATCCGCGCCGGCGTCGCGCTCGAGCTGAATGCGCAGCACATTGATCACGTCGCTGAAGCGC
>CAZWNO010000091.1:16358-16740 GCA_964635845.1 uncultured Chromatiales bacterium | reverse complement strand
CCGTCCATTTCCGGCATGAGGATATCGAGCAGGACGAGGTCGACCGATTCGACCTGCAGCAGTTCGAGCGCCTCGACGGGATTCTGCCGCACGATCGTTTCGTAGCCGGAGTGCACGAGAATGTCGGAGACGGTCTGGCAGAAATCTTCTTCGTCGTCGACGATCAGGATGGTTGGTTTGTCGGCCATGAGTGGTTCAGTATTTGGTGACAGGTAAACGTATCTGGAAGGTGGTGCCGAGCCCGGGCGAGGAATTGAAGGTGATCTCGCCGTTGTGCTCCTGCACGATTTTCTGCACGATCACGAGGCCGAGGCCCGTGCCGCCCTTGCTGTGCGTGGAGAAAGGACGGAAGATACTTTTCTTCACTTCGTCGTCCATCCCG
>CAZWNO010000091.1:15590-16348 GCA_964635845.1 uncultured Chromatiales bacterium | reverse complement strand
CGTATTCGCCCGGACGGTTGATCCACTGTCCCGGCGCGGTGGCGACGATGATGCGGCCTTCGCGCGTGCCGACCGCACGGACGGCGTTGTCGAGCAGATTCTCGACCGCTTCCGGAAAATGCGCGATGTCGATGCCGACCTTGGGCAGCGAGCGATAGTAATGCGCGATGATATCGATGTTTCGGGTGACTTTCGTCCTGTACTCGTCGACGATGTTCTGCAGGATGATATTGACGTCGTTGGGAAGCAGGTTCATCTGTTCCTTGTTCGCCAGGCGCGTCAGGTTGTGCACGATTTCGTTGAGCTTGCGGGATTCACCGACGATACGGTCGAGGTAGCGCGTGACTTCCTCCGATGGAGTGTTCGCGCGCTCGCTCAGCAGCATGTCGAGATGCTGCGCGGTGAGCGTGATCGTGGACAGCGGCGTCTTCGCCTTGTGCGCCACGTGCTGCGCGACGCCGGACCAGTTGACGCGGCGGTCCTTCTCGATCGCCTCGGTGATGTCGGAGATGATCATCACGAAGCCGTCGAGCCGCTTGCTTTCCGAATAATGCGGGTAGGCCTTCACGATGAGCGTGTGCATCACCTTGTTGTGGTTGAAGACGACCTCGCGTTCGACCGTATGGCGGTTGTTGCGTACCTCCTCGAACACATCGAGGATCTCGGGCGAGGGGGCGTTCTTCAGGTAGTACTTGTAGTCCTCCGACATCGAGACGAATTCATCGAGCCCCAGCAGCTGCTTGGCCGCGCGGTTCATC
>CAZWNO010000091.1:10121-15580 GCA_964635845.1 uncultured Chromatiales bacterium | reverse complement strand
CAACCGCCTGGATAAGGCTTGCGCCGCCGGGCCCGCGCGGTTCATCAGCCGGAGATCCGAAACCCGGTCGAAGATGATCACCGCGTTGCTCTGCATCGTGTCGAAGATGCGCTGTTCCTGCCGGGCCACGCTGCGCGCGTAGTTGCGCATGCCGACGACGAATCCCACCGCGGCGAGGATCAGGAGGAAAGTCTCCGTGCGGTAGTGCTTCCACAGGATGGACAGGCTGAAATGGTCGCTGAAATACACCTCGATGATTTCCTGCCGTACGTCCTCCGGCACTTCCGACGGCTGCACGAGCGGCTCCTGCGCCTGCGCCGTGAAGAACAGGGCGAGAAGGAGAACCAATATGACGCGGCTGCTGTTCATCCGTGCTGTCAGGATTGCGTGCGGTTCCCGGTGGTGCATGCGGATCGGGAGGCATATTCCCGCAGATCGGACTCGATCCGCTTGTACACTTCAATTAACGGAAGATTATTTTCCTGTGCAATGCGCCGGCATTCCTCGAATTCCGGCACATACGTGACACCGCCGCCGCGCGTGATGACCTTCACCGCGACCTCGCCGTAACCTGTCGCGATGCGCGCGATCTCGCGCGGCAGCTTGCGGCGCATGATGGTCTGCATGCGCACTCCGGTCGTGGAGGTCTCATTCATGAGAATGCCGGTCAGTGCGTCCTGCGACGACTCGTCCGCCAGCACGCTGAGCACATGGGCGGGACGCCCCTTCTTCATCAGCACCGGCGTCAGCCAGGCATCCCGCGCGCCCGCCTCGAGCAGACGCTCGAGCACGTAGGGATAGAGTTCGGGATTCATGTCGTCGATATTGGTCTCGAGCAGCGTGAGGCGCTCGAGTGGAGTGCCCTGCTCCTCCCGCGCGTCCATGTCAATGTCGGCGATGACCAGGCGCAGCGTGTTCGGCAGTCCGGCGAATTCCTTCGTCCCCGCGCCGTAGCCGACCGTTTCGATGCGCATCGGCATGCCGCGATCCAGGACTCCGGCCGAGAGCGTCGCGATGATCGTGGCTCCCGTCGGGGTCGTAAGTTCGTGGGGAATATCGGTCAATTCTATCGGGTATCCTTTGAGCAGTTCCACCGTCGCCGGCGCCGGCACGGGCATCATTCCGTGCTGCGTGCGGATCACTCCCCCGCTGCCGGTGCGCACGGGCGTCGAGTACACGCGCTCGACGCCGAGGATGTCCATGCAGATGGCGGCTCCCACGATGTCCACGATCGAATCCACCGCACCGACCTCGTGAAAATGCACCTGCTCGACACTCGTGTTGTGCACCGCCGCCTCAGCCCTCGCGAGGTTGAGGAACATGGACTGCGCGGTCTGCTTGACCCGGTCGCTCAAGCTCGATGCATCGATGATGTGCTTGATCTCGAGGTAACCGCGGTGTTTTTCGTGCTCCTGCCTCTGCTCGAAAACGGCGCACTGGCGTGCGCCGCCCCCAGGGGCGTTCTCGTGCACGTACTCGTGCTCGTGCTCGAAGACGGCGCACTGGCGTGCGCCGCCCCCAGGTTCGTGCTCGTCAACGTCCTCGTGCTCGTGCTCGCCAACGTTCTCGTCCTCGTACTCGTCCTCGTACTCGTTCTCGTGCTCGTTCTCGTGCTCGTTCTCGTGCTCGTGCTCGTGCACGTGCACGTGCTCGTGCACGTCCTCGTGCTCGTTCTCGTGCACGATTACATCGACTTTCACCGCCGCGATATTCGAGCGCAGTACTTCGCGGCACTCCATGCGATACCCTTCCAGCGGCAGCTTGCGGAGTTCGGCGGCGAGCTGCTCGAAGGGCACTCCCGCGCCGACACAGGCGCCGAGCGTCATGTCGCCGCTGATGCCGGAAACGATATCGAAGAAGGCGATGCGCATCAGGATTTTCCGCGGAATGCGTTGATCTGATCCCGCAGCGCGAGGGTTTCGATGCGGGCGCGATCGGCGAAATCCTCGCCGCTGCTCGCATATATGATCCCACGGCTGGAGTTGTACACGCCGCGCATGCCGTCAGCCGTCGTGCCGGCGCGGACGCTCAGCTCCACGTCGCCGCCCTGCGCGCCGAGTCCGGGAATGAGCAGCGGCATGTCTCCGACCATCGCGCGGATCTCCTCCAGTTCTGACGGATGCGTGGCGCCGACGACGAGTCCCATATTGCGCTTTTCGTTCCATTTCACCAGCGTGCGCACGACCTGCTTGTACAGCGGCTCGCCGTTGACTTCGAGGTACTGGAAGTCCCGCGAACCCTTGTTCGATGTCAGGGCGAGGACGAACACGCCCCGGTCTTCATGACGCAGGAAGGGTTCGACGGAATCGTGGCCCATGTACGGCGCGACGGTGGTTGCGTCGAAACCGAAGTCCTCGAACATCGCCTTCGCGTACATCAGCGAGGTGTTGCCGATATCGCCGCGCTTGGCGTCGCCGATGGTGACGACCTGCGAGGGAATCGCATCGAGCGTACGGCGCACGACTTCGTGTCCCGCCGCTCCCATGGATTCGTAGAACGCGAGATTGAGCTTGTAGCTCTGCACGAGGTCGGCCGTGGCCTCCACGATCGCGCGGTTGAATGCGATGACGGCATCGGTTCCCGTCCCGAGATGCGCCGGAATCTTCGCGGGGTCGGTGTCGAGTCCCACGCACACCAGGCTGTTTGCCGCCCGCGTCGCGGCGTCAAGTTTTTCGTAGAATTGCATGAATGCAGTCGAAATTGCTGAAAATTGAATAAAGAATAAAAATAGACCGAATCGCGCTGAAAGGCAATGCGGAATGCGGGACCGGATGGGGACTTGCACGAGGACGACGTCGTGTACGTGTACGAGGACGAGGACGAGGACGTGCCTGGGACCGGCGCGCCTCTGGGGGCGACGCACGCCAGTGCGTCGTCTTAGAGCACGAGCACGAGCACGAGGACGTGTACGAGGACGAGGACGTGCACGAGGACGAGGACGTGCACGAACCTGGGAACGGCGCGCCCCAGCGCGCCCTCTTCGAGACTGGATTACATCTTGGCTTCGGCGCGCTGGAGCGCGCCGGTCCCAGGTTCATCCTCGTACTCGTACACGTCATCGTCTTCGTGCTCGTACACGGCGCGCTGGAGCGCGCCGGTCCCAGGCTCGTCCTCGTCTTCGTACACGTCTTCGTGCTCGTACACGTACATGGCGCGCTGGAGCGCGCCGGTCCCAGGTTCGTCCTCGTCCTCGTACACGTCTTCGTGCTCGTACACGTACATGGCGCACTGGCGTGCGCCGCTCCCAGGTTCGTCCTCGTCCTCGTACTCGTACTCGCAATCGTGCTCGTGCTCGTGCTCGGACATGGCGCGCTGGGGCGCGCCGTTCCCAGGTTCGTGCTCGTGCTCGTGCTCATTCCGACTTCCCCGATTTTTGCGTAATTTGCAGGATTGAATAGATGAGAAAAGACTCCCCCATGCCCCCACCCACTCCCACGCGCATCAGACTCTCAGACGACCGCAGGCAGCTTCTTGTGAACTGGTCCGACGGACGCGACTGCCGCTACCCGCTCACGCTGCTGCGGAAGAAATGTCCTTGCGCCACCTGCACGACGGATGCGAAGTCCAAGGGACCCTTCTACATCCCGCTCTTCACCGCCGACGCGATCTCGCTCAAGGAGGTCAACCAGCAGGGCAACTACGCCGTGCAGCTCGTCTGGAATGACGGACACCACACGGGCATCTACGATTTCGCCTACCTGCGCGGCCTCTGCCCCGAAAGCGCCGAAGCATCCGAAGCATGACCGCTGCCTCCGCGCACATCGACGACACACCGCGGCTGGATTTCCTCGCTCCCCTCGCCGCTTCTCCCCTGCTCGACCGGCTCATCGACGCGCTTCCCGCACCGGGCGCCTGCCTGCAGCTGCGCGGCGTGCACGGTTCCCTCAAGGGCATCCTGCTCGCGCGCCTGCACGAGCGCTGCGCGCGGCAGCTCGTGCTCATCGCTCCCGACGCAGACGCGGCGCAGGAACTGTGGAGCGACATCTCCCTGCTGCTCGGCGAGGAGCGGGCGCTGTACATCGGCGAACGCTATTCGCACATGCAGAAGAAAATCCGCAACATCGCGAGCACCTTCGCGGAAAACGCCGATGCGCTGCGCTCGCTGACGGAGGAACCGCTGCGCCTCGTGGTGACGGACATCCGCACCGTGGCGCAGGAATTTCCCTCCGTGCGCGACATCCGCGAACAGTCGGTGCATCTCGCGCTGGGGAGCGGCATCGAACAGCTCGAACTCGTCAAGCGCCTGTCCTTCGGCGGCTTCGAACAGGCGGAGTTCGTTTCCACGACCGGCGAATTCGCACTGCGCGGCGGCATCGTGGACGTCTTTCCCGTGGGCTTCGACAATCCCCTGCGCATCGAATTCTTCGGCGACGACATCGAATCCATCCGCGAATTCGATCCCCTCTCGCAGCGCTCCATCCGTCAGCTCGAGCGCGTGGCCTTCGTCGCCTCGCTGTTCCTCGACGGCGACGAAGCCGAGCACAGCGGCATGCCCGCGTTCTTCGCGCCCGACGCGCTGCTGATCTTCGACGGTCTCGAACAGATCGCGCAGGAGGTCGCCGAGTCCGTCCACGCCGACCTCCCCGCGCAGCTTCGCGCGCGATTCGCATCGGTGATCTTCTCGGTGATGCAGCAGGACTGCGCGACCTCGCTGGAGATCGAGAGCGAATCGCAGCCGTCGATGAACGGCGCGATCCGACAGCTGCGCGAGACGATCCTGCAACTGCAGGAACACGGCATCGACGTGCACCTGGTGGCCGACTCGGCCGAACAGGCGCAGCGGCTCGGCGATCTGCTGCACAGCGCCGTGGAAGAGAACGACGAAGAGGCTCCCGCCGTGCCGCTGGAGTACCGCATTCACTACTGTCCCCTCACCGAGGGATTCATCCTCCCCGCACTCCGCATCGCCGTGCTCACCGAGCACCAGGTATTCAACCGCCGGCACATCCGGAAGCGCGCGTCGAAGGGCGTCAAGGGACTCTCGCTCCGCGAGATGAAGACGCTGCGCATCGGCGACTACGTGGTGCACGCGGACAAGGGCATCGGCAGGTTCGTCGGCTTCGAGACGATCACCGTCAACGGCGGACTCCAGGAAACGGCCAAGCTCACCTACGCCGACGACGACACGCTCTACGTCAATCTCAACTACATCAACAAGCTGCAGAAATACAGTTCCGAGGAAGGCGTCGCGCCGCAGCTCTCGAAGCTCGGCAGCGGCGCATGGGAACGGCTGCGCGCGAAAACGAAGAAGCGGCTCAAGGACATCGCGCGCGATCTGATCCAGCTCTACGCCAAGCGGAAGCTCTCGGAGGGACACGCCTTCGCGCCCGACGGCGCCTGGCAAAAAGAGATGGAAGCCTCCTTCATGTACGAGGACACGCCCGACCAGGCGAAGGCCACCGCCGACGTCAAGCGCGACATGGAGGAAGCCGTGCCGATGGACCGCCTCGTCTGCGGCG
>CAZWNO010000091.1:9794-10111 GCA_964635845.1 uncultured Chromatiales bacterium | reverse complement strand
ACGGCAAGACCGAGGTCGCCGTGCGCGCGGCATTCAAGGCAGTGGTCGACGGCAGGCAGGTCGCGGTGCTCGTGCCGACGACGATTCTCGCGCAGCAGCATTACCACACCTTCCGCGACCGCCTGCACCGCTACTCGGTGGTGGTCGAGTCCCTCTCGCGCTTCAAGACTGCGAAGGAACAGAAGGAGGTCACCGCGAAGCTCGCGCGCGGCGGCATCGACATCGTCATCGGCACGCACCGGCTGTTGAGCAGGGACGTCGCGTTCAGGAATCTCGGCCTGCTGATCGTGGACGAGGAGCATCGCTTCGGAGTGGCG
>CAZWNO010000091.1:0-9756 GCA_964635845.1 uncultured Chromatiales bacterium | reverse complement strand
ACGATGACCGCGACGCCGATTCCCCGCACGCTGAATTTCTCCCTGCTCGGCGCGCGCGATCTCTCGGTGATCGAGACACCGCCGAAGAACCGGCTTCCCATCATCACGCATATCCTGCCCTCCGAGCGGGAGACGCTCGTCGAGGGCGTCGAGCGCGAGATGAAACGCGGCGGACAGGTGTTCTTCGTCAACGACAAGGTGAAGGATCTCGAGCACCTCGCCGACACGCTCCGCGCGTACCTCCCCGGCGTGCGGATCGCCACCGCCCACGGCCAGATGAAGCCCGCCGAACTCGAGCGCGTGATGATGCGCTTCATGGAGAAAAAGGTGGACGTGCTCGTGGCCACGAAAATCGTGGAAAGCGGTCTGGATATCCCCAATGCCAACACCATCTTCATCAACAAGGCGCATCATTTCGGACTGGCGGAACTGTACCAGCTGCGCGGACGCGTCGGTCGTTCGAACACCCAGGCCTACGCCTATCTGCTGATTCCTCCCGAGGCGAAGTTCTCGAAAGAGGCGCTCAAGCGTCTCCAGGCCATCGAGGAATTCTCCGAACTCGGCACCGGCTTCCAGCTCGCCATGCGCGATCTCGAAATCCGCGGCGCGGGCAACCTGCTCGGTGCGGAGCAATCCGGTTTCATCACCGAGATCGGCTTCGAGCTGTACATGGACACGCTCGAGGAAGCGGTGCGGGAGCTGAAGGAGCAAGAGTTCGCGGAACTCTTCCCCGAGGAGGAGAAGGCCATGCGCCCGCGGGCGGACGTGGTGATGGAACTCGGCCTCGACGCCTATCTCCCGCACAAGTACGTGCGCAACGCCACCGAGCGCTTCGACCTCTACAAGCGGCTGTACAACTGCGAGACCGAAGAGGAGATCGATGAAATCGCATCCGAACTCGCCGACCGCTTCGGTGCGCTGCCGGTCGAGGCGAAGGACCTGCTCTTCAACGTCCGGGTCCGCCTGATTGCCGCGCGCATCCGTCTCTCCCGCGTCACGCTCGAGGCCAAGCGTCTCAACATCGCCATGCCTCCGCCCGACGACGCGCTCTTTTACGAGAAGCACTTCCAGCCCCTCATGGCTTGGGTGCTCTCCAACCGCGAGCGCGTGAAGATGGAACAGGATGCGCGGCAGGTGCGCATTATCGTCAACAACATCACGCATCCCCTCGAGGTGGAGGAGTTGATGCTGGAGATAGAGAAAGTGGTTTCGCAGGAAGAAGAGGCGAACGCGGATTGAACGGATCAGACGGATTTTCGCGGATGGATTGTCATGCATGACTCCCTGAGTTCCCCCCCTCGCGAACGGCGCGCGGCCTACTTCATCCTGGGCGTCATGGTGCTCGCGCTATTCTGGTTCGTCCGGCAGGCCGGATGGCTCGGCGGCGGATCGGAGGAAATCGAAGCACCCGCTGCCCCGCCTTCGCCCGCGAAGCAGATCACGCAGCGGCGGGGACTGATACTTCCCGTAATGAAATTATCCGAGCTGCGTGAGAGGCTCGACACCGCATCCGCCTCCGCGCTCAACGGGAACGGCATCAACTGGCTGATGGTGCGGCTGCCTGTTTGGACGCCCTCGTCCCGTCGTTTCGAATACGACAGCTTCGCATTCGAAAATCTCGCGGGCATCGTCGAAACGGCGCATACCGCGGGTATGGGCGTCACGCTCGCGCCAGTGTACTGGGACGGCTCCGCGCTGCACTCCACTCCCCCCGTGCCGGTGAACAGCCGGCTGTTCGGGCATTACCGGGACCTGCTGCTGCAGCTCGCCGATATCGCGGCGGAAAGCCGCGCCGATGCACTGCTGCTCGACGGATTATTCGGGAGTTCCGCCGTGTCCGCCACGGAGTGGGTGGACCTGCTCGCGGAACTCCGGACGAAATACACCGGACGCATCGAAGGACGTTTCGATAAAGGACACATTCCGGTTATTTTCATGAATCAGCTCGACGGCGCGTGCATGGAATTGTCCGGCGGCGACAGCGCGGGCACGGACTACGACATGCTCGACGCCCTGCTCGTCGCGTATCCGGACAAAGGCGTGACCGCGCTCATGCCCGAATCCGATCGCTACGCGTCCGCCGGCATGCCCTGGCAGCCCATGCTCGACGCAAAGGCCGGCGCGCCGAATCCAACGGATTATCTCTCAACCCCTTTTCTCTCCGCCGAAAAATGCACCGGCTTCTTCCTCGCCGGTGACACGGTCTTCCGCATGCTCACCGCCAGCCCGTCATCGGAGATTCCGCTCGCCCGCGCCCTGCGCGCAATGCGCTCGGAAAATATCAGGAAACTCCTCGAGCGAAGGCACCGCGAGCAGACGATCACGCAGTAGCGAGAACGCTTGCCCGCCGTAGTTCGCCGCAGGCGAACGAAGGCGGGAGCACGAGGACGTGTATGAGGATGAGCCTGGGGGCGGCGCACGCCAGTGCGCCGTCTTCGTGAAAGCTTGCCCGCCGTAGTGCGGCGAAGCCGGACGAAGGCGGGAGCACCTCCCGGGGAAATCGCGGTGTGTTGCTTCTCGCACGGGAGAATGCTAGGTTTCCAAGGACCGAGTCGGCAACGATCAAGGATGCGGGGGTCTTTTGAAATCTTATCAGAATCGCACATCTGGACATCGCTGGGCAGTGTCCATCTTTCTGCTTCTGCTCCTTCATCAGGATGTCGTCGCCCAGGAATACGAGGCGCGGACTTTACCCGCTGAGGCCCTCGTGGGTGAAATGAAGGAGTTCACACGCATCAGACCACGTACGCATCGCTCGTTGGGCTGGCTGTCGGCCGAGCTGGGAGACCTCAACGGCGACGGATACGACGACTTCGTTGTGAGCACCTACACCGACACGACCTTCCTCTATCTCGGCGGTGACACAATCGCCGTCGAACCGTTTGGGTACGTGCTGGGTGGAGGTTCAGGACTGCGAACGGCGGATTTCAATGGCGATGGGCTGATCGATATTGCCACCTCGATCAAAACTGGGCAGACGAATGACCCGGATCCGCAGCGAACTGGTCGAATACGGATATACCTGAATACTGGATCTGGATCGTACTATCGATCAGCACCGGACATGGTTCTGGAGGGTGATTCAACAAAGATTACGACAGGCATATGGGGAATCAACAGTGAAGGTATATTTCACGGGATAGACGCAATCGACATCAATGGCGACAAGCATATCGACCTTCTTGTTCCGGTATTCGACTATCTGCGGAAAGAAGTCCGCTACGCGCTCTTCATGGGGCCGTATCCATATGGAACGCAACCGGACCTGTACCTCGAAGTGCCAGTGCGCGGTACCCGGAGGTCGATTCTTCGGGAATACTTCACGGGCGACATTAATGGCGACGGGAAGACGGATGTGCTCGTAGGAAATGGATGGACAGTAGACTCCACACATGGCGTAGCAGCATGGGATGTGTTCCTTGGCACTTCGGACCTGACCAACATCGTGCCGTCGTTTACTCTGCGAAACGATTCCGGCTGGTATTTCGATAATATATACCCGGCAATAGCAGATATCAACAATGATGGGTGCGACGACGTTTTCGCATCACGAGCCGAGGATGATTTCGGCAGACTAAAAATATTCTACGGCAGAGAACACATTACGGAAATATCGCCAAGCGATTCCTTATTCAATCCCGACACTACCATATACAAGTGGATGCGTTCTGTAAGTTCGGTAGGGGATTTAAACGGTGATGGGACCAGGGACGTGCTGATAGGATGGGGCCTCAGTCTATTTCTCAATGCTAACGTATTCCATTGTTATCCGAATCGCAGCAGCGAACTACATATGCGTTCGGCGGGGTCATTCGGAATCGATCGGGATTATGAGTACGTAGATATCTCACGAGCGTATCCGGCTGGTGATGTCAATAATGATGGATACGATGATGTCCTCCTGCTTGGCAGGTCCACTGTCAAGGATTCATTTTCTTCGTCGAACGGATTCAAGATCTACGGCGGCAGCGAGAAACTCGTCGGCATCCGACCGGAGGTTTCGCCGCCTCGGGAACTGACGCTTCCCGTGCATCCGAATCCCGCATCCGCGGCGGACGGAAGCCTCATTCTCGAGCTTCATCATCCCTCACCGCAAACCGGACGGCTCGAAATCGTGGACTTGCTCGGGAGGCTGCGCTACGAGACTCGGATCGACAATACGACCGGAGCGGTTTCCATCGATCTTTCCGCGCACCCCCTTTCCCCCGGCAGGTATTTCTGCCGATTCATTACACCCGAATCCACGGCAGCTACCGTGTTGATGGTCCAATAGCCTCTTGGAAGGAGATGCATCTCCGCTTCCCAGCTGCTTCGGCCCCGCACCGAAAATCATTCCACATTCATGCAATCATGGCATCACGATGCATGATTTGCATGGATAATTCGCGCCGGCTGAGTAACTTCCTGGTCGATTATCGGTACGATGATTTCTTCTCCGCCACCTTCAGCACCTTGATGCCACGTATTTCTTTGCCCAGCAAGTTTCTGGCATCCCATAGATCGACCGCGCGCTGGAGGTTCAGCCAGTATTCCGGCGTCGTACCGAAGATGCGCGCAAGTCGCAGGGCCATCGACGGACTCAGCGCCCTGCGCTCGCGCAGCAGGTCATTGACGGTCTGCCGGGTTACGCCGATCGCCTCGGCGAGCTGCGCGACGGAAAGCATATAATCCGGAAGAAACTCCTCGCGAAGAACCTCACCCGGATGCGTCGGACGGCGTCGTGTGTATTTCACGTTTCTGTCTCCAGAAGAGGCGATCATGGGAAAATGCAACGCGTCACGTGACAAATGTCAAGAACACGAAGTCCCGCGCTGGGCGGGAAAAGGCTCGATGCCCTGCGCTCGCGCGGCAGATGCGACGACTACAGCTTCACGAACTCCACGCGGCGGTTGAGCGCCTTGTTGGTCATCGAATCGTTCGGAGCGACGGGCGCGGTCTCGCCCTTGCCGTCGGTGTCGATGCGCGCGGCGTCGATCTGGAAATCGCGCACCAGCGCATCCTTGACCGCGCTCGCGCGGCGCTTCGAGAGATCGAGGTTCGCGCGATCGTCACCGTCGGAGTCCGTATGGCCGACGATACTGATGCGCACGGCCGGATTCTCGGCGAGCACGGCGGCGATCTGCTTGAGCGTCGGATAGGATTCGGCCTTGACGACGTCCTTGTTCACGTCGAAGAATATTCCGTAACTGACGAGTTTTCCCTCGGTGATCAGCTTGCTGCGCAGGTCCGGCAATCCGGTGGCGATGCGCACATTGCCGACGAGCGGCGTGCCGTCGTCGAAGCGGATCATGTTGAACTTGTAGTTTTTCTTCATCGCCCTCGGCGAGTCGAACAGTTTTTCCTGATCCACATACAGCCGCACGCGCTCCTTCTGCACCCAGATCGAGATGCGGTACTGGTGGTTGGCCTGCAGGCGCGGGAGGTTCTCCCTGCCGTCCATCGGCGGCGTGCCGTCGTTGTAGTAGGCGAAATAGGAGTTCGTGTACGCGAAGTCGAAACGGATGCCGGCCTCGCCCGGACGCGCGAGTCCGTAATTCAGCACCTTCGGTTTGGTGGTGCTGATGATGGAATACGCGAACGACGTCGCATTGTTGTTCTTCGCATCCGCGAGTGGAATGACGTCGAATTCGATGGTGTAATTTTCCGGCAGTGTCACGGGCTCGTCGAGCGCCGTGATGCCGCGGCTGTTCGAGATGTGGAACCAGCGTCCCGGCGCGGCGTCGGTCGTGACGATCTCGCCCGATCCGGTCGTGTTCCACATCACGGGGAAATCCCCGACATTTTCCGCCGTGAAGTCATCGAAGAAAATCACCTTTTCTCCCGGCACGAAATCGTATTTCGAATTGATGGTGATCGCGCGAGTGGCTTCCGTCCCCGCGGCCCCGCCCTGTGCGCCTCCCGTATTCCCCTGCTGCGGCGGCGGTGACGGCGGTGTTTCCGCCGGTTTCTTCTCCGCCTCCTTCTTTCCATCCATCCCCTTCTCGACCTCCTTCACGATCTTGTCCTCTGCCTTCTTTTTCAGCTTGTCGAGGAGCTGCGCGTGCGAAGTGCCGACGAAGGCGAACGCGAACAGTACGCAAAGCGTGGTGATGAGCGTTTTCACGTGTATTCTCCAGGTTGTGAGGTGCTCTGCGATCACGCCGCATCCGCGGCGCAAAGGACTATCGGATGAAATACACGCGAATATAGCGAAATGGCGTCAGAAACAATCGCTGCCGGAGTGAAATCGGTCACGTGTTCCGAGGATCGGCCGCATGCACCCGTGCCACGGAAATGTGGACGGAATGCCGAATGCACGGATTTATTTTCATTTGGACGTTCATGGATTTTCATCTGGACGTTCATGTATTTTCATTTGGACGCTCATGTATTTTCATCTGGACGCTCATGTATTTTCACCTGGACGGCATAATTCTTACCTGTTGTTTCAGTCGATCAAGGAGATCGTGGACCGTGATTGCCGTCCCGGGTGATTGATCCTGACCGGATCCGCAAATGGGCTATAGGCTGTAGGCTTTAGGCTTCTGGCTGTTGGCTGTTGGCTGTTGGTTGTTGGCTTTTGGTGGGGAGCTGGATGTTTCCCGATTCCCGGGATCATCGCTCCCCGCCTACAGCTTACTGCCTATAGCGCACCGAACCGCCGAAGGCGGTGAGGTGCCCGTGCGTCCACATCCGCAGGACGCGAACGATGCGCTTCTTCGGAAAGACTTCATAGACCAGGCGGTTGTGGATATTGATGCGGCGGGAATACGTGCCGGTGAGATCACCGACAAGTTTCTCGAACGGCGGCAGAGTCTGGAAGGGATTCTCCGCAAGGATGTCCAGCAGCGCCTCGGCACTCGGCTTCAATCCGGCGGCCGCGAGTTTTTTCGCGTCCTTGCGTACCTGCGTGGAAAAGACGACGGTCCATTTCACCAGTCGAGTTCCCGCGCGCTCTTCGAGAGCGGTTCTTTCCGGGCAGCGATGATCGATTCGCGCATGCCGGGGATGGAGAGCAGGTAGAGCGTTTCCTGAATTGCCCGCCAGTCCTCCTCGGCAATCAGCACGGCCGAGGACCGTTTCCCGGTGATGACGATGGGTTCATGCGACTCGGCTATCTGGTCGATCAGCCGATACAGGTTCGCGCGTGCGTCCGATGCAGTGTGGATGGGCATGAGAATCTCCTATCTCCCTTAACGTACGTTATAACGTACGTAGATGCAAACAAAAAAGTGCGAAAGAACTCCTACGAAAATCGTACTCCATGAGTTTGGGAAGGAGTAATGCTCTCGGGTGAGAGATGCAATCCGGCGTGCGCTATCGCATCAGCAGCATCTTCCGCTGCACCACTCCCCTTTCGGTGGTGAGTCGGCAGAAATACAGCCCGCTGGGCAGCTGTCCACTGCGAAGCGTGGCGGAATGCAGTCCACGGGAATAATCAGCGTCGGCAACGAGCGCCACCTCCCGCCCCACGGCATCATATACCGCAAGTCGGATGTGATTATCTTCACCGAGTTGGAAGGTAATCTCTGCAGCACCGACGAAGGGATTGGGATGAATCCCGAGGACGCGAGATTCGCTTTCGATCAATGCATCGCCGGTGATGGAAAGAACGGTTGCATAATTGTATGCAGATAGTCCCTCATATCCCCTTGCCAGAAACGTCGTGTTCGAGGCGTTAACCGCAGATTTCAATACCAGAATACCAGGTATTCCCCCAATAGTATGAAACGTCGCTGAATCAATGCGGAAAGCAGCCAATCCCTCGGCGTAGGCTGACTGAAATACGGTTTGGGAATTAATCCAGCAGAGATTTCCCCCGGGTGCCCGGATGCCTGCCTCGACCAGGGAATCATTGACGAGATTGTAGGACTCACGATCGAGGATGGCAGTTTCATCATTATGGAAGCTGATATGGAGAGCCGAATTACGGAGTTCAGTTTCCGTGATTTTCCTGAGCACCCCCGCCTCGAAGCGGTAGACATGCAACATCGGGGGCAATGCTGGAGGTTCACCCGTGGAACGTTGACTCGTGACAAAGATCGTTCCATCACTCCGTACACCAATCGCCTGTATTTCCGGTTGGGGTGCTTCCGCAAGGGGGTGAAATTCCATCCCGTCGAAAGTGTACACGCGAAGACTCGTACCATCGCTCGTAAAGAGGTATTGTTGCGGCCCGATTACCATGATGGTTGCCGATTCATCGGTTCTTGCCGCAACTCTCAACGTACGCCCGTCGAAAATACTGGCGTACAATCTCCTGCCGCTGATCGTGAAAACGACGGAGTCCATGCCAAGGCCGACGGATTCAACCGACCATCCATGATCGACCCACGCGATCTCGCGAAGTTCTTCATGTTCGAATGTATATGCCCTCAAACCCGCACCACCACTTGCGGTGAAGATGGTCCCATCCTCTGCGACCGTAACGTCAAACACGTTCCCGGCATCTCGAATGCGAGTCAACGTTTCCATTCGATCTTTGAGTATCAAATGGACGGCGAGTCCATCTTCCAGATCCGCGGTAATAATCGTGCCTTGATCCGAGATCACGACATCGGAGAGATAAAGTGTCTCATCGTAGTCCATTGCCGTGACACTGTCAAACGCGATGCCGTCAAAGCGATACAATCCTATCCCCCGCCACCCGATTGCCGTGAGCACTTCGCCGCCTGGCAACGAAAGCACGCTGATGGATTCACTCGGAATATTGCGTTGTGCGATAGTAACAAGCTCGGCTGCATCGTGGTGAAGGACCGTGATCCCATCCGTCGATCGCGCCAGGAAGATCCTGCCGCCCGGAGCGGTCGTGACGTCGACGATCCCGTCGATCGCGACACTATCCTCCTTGACAATACTATTCCCGGTATACCTGAAAACACAGAAGCCAGGATCGTTCCTGCCTGGATTCCCCCCCCTCGCCAGGTATATCAGTCCCTCCGGCCCGACCGCAAGCGCACGCGGCAGTGCCTGGGTGCCGATGCTTGCGATTTCCACCAATTCACGCCCGTTGAATTGATATGCGTACAGGAGTCGTCGTGCGTAATCCGTCGCATAGACCATCCCATCGGCTCCCACCGCGACATGCCGTGCTGCATCCATGGGAACAGTAGATAGATGAATGAAAGCCTGCCCGTCGAATCTGAACGCGCTCAAACCGAACTGGCCATTCGCGAAAAAAACGGTTCCATCAGGACCGACCGCAAGATGGACTTCGACCGGCCAGCTGCCGTTTTCCCATGTGTCGAATACCGCGACACGCTGCAGCACTTGTCCGTCGAAGCGATACGCCCGGATGCCACCACCCCCGTACGCTGCGAAGATCGTCCCATCCGAACCAACAGCAATTTCCAGGGCCGTACCGAATTCCCCTGATTGCGCCCGTTTAGTGAAGCTGATTGCATCCTGCGAGAATCCCGAGCCACTACCGAGAAGCAAGAGTAGAACAAAGATGGATACGAAGCGATGCATGTGTCGTTACGGAATAATGGATACCATTACACTGAATCACAGACACGCGAGAAGAAGGATCGTTCCTTTTCTCCAAAGCATCATTCAGCCGCAGAAAAGGACCAGGTCTTGAATCTGATTGAGGCGCGAGACCGGACGTCCGTACATAAACCGGAATAACGCCTCACAGGAATACCGTTGTCCGTGCCAATCAACAAGCGGCCAGATTACGGCTCTGAGCTGCCCCCCATCCTTTGGACAGAATTCGGGGTTGAATAAGGTATGAGGAATCTCCTCACTCTGGCCTTCGGTCATCGTGTTTTCGGA
>CAZWNO010000090.1:14585-16756 GCA_964635845.1 uncultured Chromatiales bacterium | reverse complement strand
CTGTACGGGTATTGAAGGACTAAGGCTTGTGTCGCGGCGTGCAGTTTCGTATTTTAGCGCCTAAAGATACCTTTTTCTACGAAACGCGTGATTCCCCATGGGATTCAAGGGACCGTGGCGTCCGCGCAAAATCAAAGCACATCGCACAGGAGGTCCGAGGATGAAGCACTCCGACACAGCCATGTACCGCGGGAAGATTCTCCGCACCTGCGTTTTCTGCACGCTCGTGTTCACCAGCACAATCATGGCGCAGACCTATCAGGAATTGCAGGATTTCGGCTGGGGGATCGGCCTGAATCGTCCGTCGCAGGTAATCGCCGATCTCGACGGGAACGGCCGACTCGACATGCTTGTCGCAACGGAGGCCGGCGGCATCATGCGCTTCGAACAGTCGGCGGCAGGCGGCAGGGAATTCCGTATCCTCGACCGCCGGTTCATGACGCTGTCGAATAACGGGGAAGCCGCGCTGGGTATCGCCGATATCGACGGCGACGGAAGGCTCGACCTGATCACGGGCCGGAACGGCGGCGGACTCGGCCACTACGAACAGTCGGACGTGAATTCCGCGACCTTCGTGCTCGTCAGCGAAAAGTTCAGCGATATCGACCCGCCGACATCGAGCAAACCGTGCTTCACCGATCTTGACGGCGACGGTCTGCTGGATCTCATCCTCGGCTCGGCCGGGAGCGAGATCCGCCGCTACACGCAGGACGCACCGGCGTCGGAACACTTCACGCGCGCGCGCGATCTGCGATTCAGTCCCGCGAATTCCTACCTGTACCAGGCCGCCTTCGCGGATCTCGACAACGACGGTGCGCTCGATCTCGTCATGGGAAACTGGGACGGCGATGTCTCGCATTTCGAAGCGCACGAGGCCGTGAAGGATTCCTTCATCCTCGTCGAACAGCGCTGGAGCGGCATTCCGGAGAGGACGATGGGATGCCCGTTCTTCATCGACATCGACGGCAACGGTCTGCTGGATTGCCTCATCGGCTATGGAGCGGGCGGCATGGAGCACCGTGAACAGGCCGCGCAGTATTCGACAGATTTCAGCACCCTCCGGCAGGAGGACGTGCTGAACATCTGGGATTTCGGACAGGAGTCCATAGTCGGGATTGCCGATCTCGACGAAGACGGGCGGCTCGATATCCTCCGCTGCGCCGCGCCGATGGGGGAATCCATCATGCTGCGCTACCCGATATTTCACTTCACCCAGACTGCCGTGGGCGATCCGCGTGTGTCGACGGTCACGAGTGCCTTCAGCGGCATACTCAGCAGAACGCTGAGCGCGATCTCCATCGCGGATCTCGACGGCGACGGCACGCTCGACCTGTTTCTGTCCCGCACCAACAGGGACTCGCTCGCGCTATACCGGCAGCGCGCAGCGGAACCGTTCATGTTCGACCGTGCCGCGGAGCCGTTCCTGCAGGGACAGCTGACGAACAACGGTGAAATACCGCCGATGTCCTTCACGGATCTCGACGGCGACGGACTCCTGGATCTCCTGCTGGTCTGCGGGGGGCTCCATCATTTCGAACAGAGCGCCGCGGGCGCGGCATCGTTTGTTCTCGTGAAAGAAAGAATCATTCCGAATTTCACGAGCGGTTTCACGCTGGCAGATCTCGACGGGGACGGGCTCATCGAGCTGCTGACCTGCGTCGCCGATGCGATCAGACTATACCGTCAGGACGGGCCGCACTCCGCGGCGTTCGTCAAGATCACCGATGCCTACGGGGGAATACACGCGCCCGGCGGCGTCTTCCCGATCGTGGCGGATGTCAATGCCGACAGCCGGCAGGACATCATCGTCGCTGATGAATACGGCGGACTCTCGCTGTTCCTCGACGCGGGGCCCGTTTCGGTACGGCAGCCCGATGCGATACCGGAACGGCCGCGCCTGCTCGACGTCTCGCCGCATCCATTCTCCACGCGGGCCGCGCTCCGCGTCGCAATGCCGTCGGAGGCCCCCGCGACGGTACGGCTGTACGATATGCTCGGCCGCGACGTGTCGACCGTCGCGGATAGCCGCATGCTCGCGCAGGGTGCCAACCTGCTCGAGATCGACGCGCGGGGACTCCGTCCCGGCGGCTATCTCATCGTCCTCGAGGCTGCAGGCACGCTTGCGAGCATGCCGGTCATGATCATGCGGTGACGCGCGGGGGGAGTCTCCG